>JAFXTB010000093.1 GCA_017525225.1 Kiritimatiellia bacterium | reverse complement strand
CGGAGCGCCGCGCCTACGCCGAGGCCGTACGGCTGCTGGAGAAGGCCGGGTTCCGCGAGATGTCGAAGGCCGGCAGGCTCAAGGCAGGCGACAAGGTGTGGCGTGGATACCATGGCAAGACGCTCATGGCGTGCATCGTCGGCCGTACCCCGTCCTGCAAGGGGATCCGCGTGGTGGGCGGCCATACCGACGCCCCCCGCCTCGACCTCAAGCCCCGTCCCGTGTACGAGAAGGGCGGCGTCGTCTATTTCGACACGCACATGTACGGCGGCATCAAGAAGTACCAGTGGCTCGTGCTGCCGCTCGCGCTGTACGGGGTGATCGTGCGCAAGGACGGCACACGCGTCGATGTCGCCATCGGCGATGCCCCGGGCGATCCCGTCTTCATGATCTCCGACATCCTTCCGCATCTCGGTAAGGACCAGGAGAAGAAGACCATCAGGGAGTTCTTCCCGGCCGAGGACATGGATGTGATCGCAGCGACTGATGCGACGCAAGCCTTCAGCGGCAAGGAAGGTGGCAAGGATGAGGGGTCTGTCCGCAAGTCGTTTCTCGATCTCCTCAAGAAGACCTACAAGGTCACCGAGGAGGACCTGCTTTCCGCAGAGCTCGAGATCGTGCCGGCGGGCCTGCCGCGCGAGGTCGGCCTGGACCGTTCGCTGATCGCCGCCTACGGGCATGACGACCGAGTGTGCGCGTACGCTGGGCTTTCCGCTTTGCTGGATGTCGCCAAGGCCCGTACGCCGCCCGAGCGCACATGCGCCTGCATCCTCTGCGACAAGGAGGAGATCGGCTCCACGGGCGCCTCGGGCATGGAGAGCACCTTCTTCGAGAACACGGTGGCGGAGCTGCTGGACCATGAATCGTCCAACGCGCGTGACATCGATGTGCGCCGCGCGCTGGAGGCGTCCACGATGCTTTCGGCGGATGTCACCGCGGCTGCGGATCCGCATTTCCCTGATGTCGATTCAACCGGCAACGAGGCGCGTCTCAACAAGGGACCGTGCGCATCCAAGTACACCGGCGGCGCATCGAAGAGCGGTGCGTCCGACTGCAGGGCGGAGTTCATCGCGGACATCCGCCGCATGATGGACGATGCCAAGGTCGTCTGGCAGATGGCGGAGCTCGGCAAGGCCGAGAAGGGCGGCGGCGGCACGATAGCGCAGTTCATGGCGCGCTTCGGCATGGACGTGCTGGATTTCGGCACGCCTCTTCTGAACATGCATGCTCCGTGGGAGCTGGCGTCCAAGATCGACTGCTACCAGACCAAGTGCGCCTACCTGGCGTATTTCCGCGGGTAGCGGGTAAGTCTGCGGCGGATGCGTATGCGGATGAAGCGTCTATCGGACCTCTGCCTGGCCGCGGCCTGCGCCGCGGTCCTCGCCGGCTGCTCCACGACGCTTGTGCGGGAGGATCCTAGGACGATCCGCCTCGGCGACTCGGGTGTGGCATGCGCCACCACCCCTCTCGTCAAGGAGCTGCTTGCGATCCGCGGCACCTCCGTGCATGCTGTCCAGGGCAGCTGGAAGGACCACGTCTTCTCTGCTGAAAGCGTCATGAAGGGCGAGGACGGCCGCTTCACGGCCATATTCCTTGCGCCGCACATGCGCCTGGCGACGATCACCCTCACGCCGCCGCACACGATCACGTTCGACCGCGCACGGCGTATACCTTCCGCCTTCGAGCCGGAGTACGCGCTCTTCGACCTGGCGGTCGTCAATCTGCCGGCCGACAGGCTTCGTCTGGCGCTGGGCGCCGGCTTCACCGTGTCGGAGGCAGACGGCAGGCGCACCATCTCCGCTGCGGGCCGGCCAGTCGCCGTTCGTACCACGCTGCCCGACGGCACAGTACGCTACGAGAACCTGCCGCTCGGCTACGCCTATGTCTTGAAGGAGGTCCGCTGACATGGTACGGCTTTCTGGATTCTCGATAGAGGCAGTGTTTGGATGCGTCCCAGCCCGCACCACCGACAACTTCACCGTGACGGCCGCGCTTGCTGGCGACGAGAAGGCGAAGGCCATCGTGCAGGCGACTGGCTTCCCTGTACGCCGTTCGGTCGAGCGCGGCGTGGACGTGCTGGATCTCATGCGTCCGGCGGCGGAGCGTGCGCTTGACGGCATCGCGCGCGACGAGGTGGGGGGCGTCGTGGCGGTGTCGTTCTCTGCGCCGGAGAGGTTCCCATCCCTCGCCGCCCGGCTCCAGCGGGATCTGGGTCTGCCGCGCACGGTGGCGGCGCTGGATCTCGGCATGGCATGTAGCGGCTATCCGTACGGGCTCATGGTTGCAGGCCAGCTCGCGGCGACCTCGGGCCGACATGTGCTGCTGGTGGACGGCGACGTGCAGAGCGCGCATGTGGATGTTGGCGACGTGGCCACCCTGGCCGTGATGTCCGACGCCGCCACCGCCACCCTGGTGGCGCCGACGGGCGGGGTGTCGCATTTCTCCTTCCTCACCGATGGCTCGCAGGGCGATGTGCTGCGCTGCCCGGCGGCAGGCCCCATCCACATGAACGGATTCGGTGTGTTTCGCTTCGTGGCCGCGGATGTCACCACGTTCCTCAGGGAATTCATGGCGGCGACCGGCGATTCCCCTGACTTCTTCGTTCCGCACCAGGCCAACATGTACATGGTGCGCCAGCTCGCGTCTTCGCTCGGCCTTTCCGACCGGCTCCTGTCGAGCGGTCCCAGCTTCGCGAATCCCGGGTCCTGCTCGGTGCCGCTTGCGCTCGCGGCGGGCGGGTTCCCTGGCGATGCCAACGGCGTTCGCGATTTCAACTTGCTCCTGGCGGCATTCGGCGCCGGGCTTTCGGCGTCCGCCGCGCGGATGGATGTCTCCAGCGGCATGAGGCGGGGTGTGGTGGAGATATGAGGCTTGCGCTCCTGGGCGACGTGACGATGGACTTCTTCGCGCAGGACTTCAGGCGCGAAGGGCACGAGGTGTATGTGGCACCTGGTTTTGGCGCATGGCGGCAGGAACTTCTGGACCGCAATGGCGGCCTCGTGGCGTTCCGTCCCGACGCCATTCTGCTCGTATGCGTCGAGAAGGGGGAAGGCGTCGAACCGGTCGTGGAACTGGCCGGGGTGCGCATCGTCGAACCCGATCTGGACATGCTCGCGCGCGAAACGCCCGGGTTCTGGGATGAGCGGATGCGCACTCTGGCAGCCATGCCTTTCTCTCTTGCCGGGCTGAAGGCGGTGGAGGACGAGTTCTGGTGGGCGGTCATGGCGCGGGAGGCCAAGGTCCTTGCGCTCGATGCCGACAATACGCTATGGCGCGGCATCGTCTCGGAGGATGGCTGCCGAACGGTGGAACCGTTTGCCGAACTGCAGCGCGGCGTGCTTGCCCTGCGCGATGCCGGGGCGCTGCTGGCGCTTCTGACGAAGAACGACATGTCCGCCGTCCTCGAGACGCTTCGACGCGCGGACATGCCGCTCGATGCAGGCGATTTCGCCTACCTTGGCGCCAACTGGAGCCCGAAGCCGGGGAACCTGCTGGCTGCTGCGAAGACCCTCAATCTCTCGCCCGACGCATTCGTGTTTCTCGACGACAACGCCTACGAGCGCGCCGAGATGCGTGCGCGCGTGCCGCAGGCGGCCGTGCCGCCGTATGGCGCGGATGTCGGTGCCGCGCAGACGCTCAGGCGGCTCAGGACGTATTTCTTCTCGCATCTCGGCCGTACGGACGAGGACCGCCGCCGGGCGGCAATGTACAGCGAAGAGTCGGCGCGCCGCGCATCGGCGGCGGGCGCGGCCACGCTCGAGGAGTACCTGGAGTCGCTTGAACTCCGGGCGCGTTTCGCCCGCGCGACAGAGGCGGACGTGCCGCGCCTCGCGCAGATGGCCGGCAAGACCAACCAGTTCAACGCCACTACGCGGCGTCTCACGGAAGATGACTTCCGCGCCATCCTGGAAGATCCCGCCCGGCGCACATGGACGGTACGTGCCTCGGACCGGTTCGGCGACATGGGAATCGTATGTTACGCAGTCTACGACGTGTCCACGGCGCGCCTTACAGATTTCGTGATGAGCTGCCGCGCCATGGGGCGCACGCTGGAGGGGTTCGTGCTCAATTCCATCGTCGCGGCGCTTTCCGCGGAAGGACGCTCGCTTGCAGGCATCGACTACGTGCCCACGACCAGGAATGGTCCCTTCAAGACATTCCTCGACGGTCTGGACCTTTCCCGCGAGCAAGCCACGCATTATTCGTCCATGGACCCCTGACCCGCCCGATTCCGTCCCTAGACTCTTGATTTCCGACCCCGGAAAGGTTATAATCTACGCTGATTTCCGCATGGCGAAGATTAAATTCACAAAGACCGAGCTAAAGGCACAGACGGACGCCCTCAAGCGTTTCCAGCGCTTTCTGCCCATGCTGCAGCTGAAGAAGCAGCAGCTACAGGCTGAGATCGCCGGGATCGTGGCGAGGGTGGAGGATGTCTCTGCGCGCGAAAATGCGGCCCGCGCGGCTCTGGACGGCTGGGTGCGGCTCTTCTCCTCGGGCGAGGAACTGCTGCAAGGTCTGGTTACCGTCAAGAAGGTGCGTACATCCAAGGCGAACGTGGCGGGTGTGGAAATCGATGTGTTCGAGGGCATAGATACCGCGGTTGGCGACGTGGATCTTTGGTCCACGCCGGCGTGGGTGGACGATGCGATAGATTCAATCACCGCCATGCTTGCGCTCAAGAGCGAACGGCAGGTGCTTCAGCGGCAGCGCGAGCTGATCACGGCCGAGCTTGTTACGACTTCGCAGCGCGTCAACCTCTTCGAGAAGGTCAAGATCCCGGCCTGCCGCGAGAACATCCGCTTGATCAAGATCGCGCTGGGTGACGAGCAGACCTCTGCCGTGACGCGCGGCAAGATAGCAAAGGCGCGTGCGCCGGAGGCGGCGGACGGCGAAGAAGGGGGGAATGCGGCATGATAGTGCCCATGAAGCACCTGACGCTCCTTTGCACGGCGGATTCGACCGAGCGCACGCTCGAGTCGCTTCGGAATCTCAAATGCGCGCATCTGGACGTTGGCGCCGCGCCATCGGCGGAGACGGCTGAGGCGAAGGAGGTTCTCTCCAGGGCCGAGACCGCCATTAGGATACTTGCCAAGGCCGCGGAGGATTCCAAGGTCTCTAACGGCCTTAACGGCTCTAATGGCCTTAAAGCCTTTAACGGCCTTAGGGGCGAGGCTCTTGTCGATGCGGTGCTGGCGGCCGATGCGAAGCGCAGGGAGCTTGAGGATGTGGCGGACAAGCTGCGCCATACGATAACCCGGTATGAGCCATACGGCGATTTCGACCCTGCGCTGGCGCGCGAGCTTCTCGACCTTGGCATAGACCTCGCAAGCGTGGCCGAACTGCCCGATCCGCTGCCGTGCGAGCGTCTTTCAGAGACGCGGCGAAAGCTGGCCGCCGCTGAAACCGAGATCGCCGGGATCACCGCGTCGCTTGCTGCGGCCGACGCGGAGGCGCGGCGCATAACGGCAGAAATCCCAGCGTTCAAGGACAGGATCGCCTTCGCCGCCGCGCGCGACGAGATGGAGCGCGAGGGCGAAGTCGCATGGATATGCGGCTGGATCCCGCAGGATGCCGTTCCTGCAGTGCGCGCGAGCGCCGCCCGCGAGGGCTGGGGACTGCTGGTGCGCGATCCGGAGCCCGGCGAGACGCCACCCACATACATCCGACCGCCAAAGCTGTTCCGTCCGGTGACGGCGCTCTTCGAAGGGCTGGGCATTGCGCCGGCGTACGAGGAATCGGATGTGTCCGTGCCGTTCTTCTGCTATTTCACGCTCTTCTTCGCGATGCTCGTCGGCGATGGCGGATACGGGCTCATCCTGCTTTTCATGACGCTGTGGGGCTGGCGCAGGACGAAGCCCCGCGAGGGGACAGGGCACCGGCCGCGCGCCGTAAGGTCCTGGCTTACGCTGATGACGGTGTTCTCGGCCGGTACGGTGATGTGGGGGATTCTGTCCAACACCTGGTTCGGCGCGTCCATCCCGGCGATAGACGTGACGCATTTCCAGTCGGCGGCCATGCAGAACGTCTGCCTTGCGCTAAACTCGGTGTTCAACGGCGCTTCCGTGAAGTGGCTTGCGGATCCGTCGTACAACAACATGATGTTCCTGTGCTTCACGATCGGCGTGTCGCACCTGATGCTGGCCCGTATCTGGAACGCCGTGTGCATGATCAACAGCCTTGCCTGCATCGCGGAGCTGGGCTGGGCGGGGATCTTGCTTTTCATGTATTTCGTGGTGAACGCGATCATCGGCATCTTTCCTTCGGTGCCGGCATGGTCATTCTGGCTGTTCGGCGTTTCGGTCGTGCTGGTGGTTTCGCGGACGCGCGGCTCGGCGCTCGGCATGCTGCCGCTCAACATCATGGGTGCGATGGGCGACATCATCTCGTACGTGCGTCTCTTCGCGGTGGGGTATGCATCGCTGCAGGTGGCCCAGAACTTCAATCGGATGGCCATCGAGCTTGAGCTGCCCGTCTGGGCCAAGATAGTGCCGATGGTGCTGATCCTGCTGGTGGGCCACGTCATGAACTTCATGCTGGCGGGGCTTGCGGTGCTGGTGCACGCCGTCAGGCTCAACACCCTCGAATTTTCCAACCACAAGGGAATCACATGGTCCGGGCAGGCGTTCTGCCCGTTCCGGAAGAACTGAAAGAAAAAAAAGGAGCAACGAAAAAAATGGATGCAATGGTAGTTTCCGGCGCAATCGCCTGTCTCAGTCTCAGCGCAGTCGGATCTGCGCTGGGTACCGGCTTCGCGGCCTCGGCCGCCGTGGGGGCCTGGAAGAAATGCTATGCGGCCGGAAAGCCGGCGCCGTTCACGCTGCTGACCTTCGTGGGCTTTCCGCTCTCACAGACGCTCTACGGGATGATCCTGATGTTCATCATGCTGGGCAAGACGGCCCTGGCGGGCACCGGGGTGCCGCTGCTGGTGCTGGGTATCTTCGCGGGTCTGGGCATCGGGATGTCGGCGCTCTTCCAGGGGCGTGCGGCCGCCGCCGCCTGCGACGCGCAGGCCGAGACGGGGCAGGGCCTCGCCAACTACGTCATCGCGCTCGGCATTGTGGAGACGGTGGCGATCTTCGTGATGGTATTCACCCTCATCGCCCTCGGCAAGGTGGCCTAGGCATAGGAAAAGCCAGAAAGGAAAGAACATGAACCTGAACAGAAGGAACTTCCTCGTTGGAACCGGCGCGTTCGCGGCGCCTCTCGTCATGGGCGGCTGCTGCGGTTGCTTCAAGGCGAACGAAAAGATCAACGTCGGCGTGGTGGGCATCGGCCGCATCTCGACGACCATGGACATCCCCAAGACCATCTGCCACACCGACCTCTGCCGCTTCACCGCGGTATGTGACCTCGACTCGAAGCGCCTGGTGCATGGCGTGAGGTTCATCAAGGAGCAGTATCGCAAGCTGACAGGCGAGGCCAACGCGCCGGTGAAGGCGTATTCGGACTATCGCGACATGATGGCCGACCCTACGATCGACGCCGTGATGATCTGCATCCCGGACCACTGGCATGCGCTGGTGGCCGTCGAGGCGCTGCTCGCGGGCAAGCACATCTGGCTGCAGAAACCGTTCGCGCAGACGGTCAAGGAAGGCCGCATCATCGCCGAGGTCGCCCGCCGGAAGGGACTGGTGGTGCAGGTCGGCTCCTGGCAGCGCAGCGTCTACCAGTTCATGCTCGTGTGCGAACTCGTGCAGGCAGGCCGCATCGGCGAGGTCAAGCGCGTGGAGGTGGGCGTAGGGCTGGACAAGGCCGGCGGCAGTTCGGCCGTGGAGCCGGTTCCCGAGAACCTCAACTACGACATGTGGCTGGGGCCTACGGACGAAAAGGCTCCGTACAACTGGACGCGCGTGCATGACCAGGACCTCAAGAAGATCGGTAACCGTCCTGGCTGGATACAGATGGCGCCATACGGCTGGGGCATGATCACCAACTGGGGCGCGCACCATCTCGACATAGCGCAGTGGGGGCTTGGGAAGGACGATTCCGGTCCGGAGGGCGTCTCCGGCACCTGCGAGTGGATGGATACGTCCGGCGGCAGGCTCTGGAACGTGCATACGACCTACGACCTCCACTATTCCTACAACGGCGGCAAGACCGACCTGCACCTGTGCAACAAGTTCCCGTGCGGAGTGAAGTTCATCGGCGAGAAGGGCGATTGGCTCTACTGCATGCGCGGCGCCGCGAAGGTCACCCCAAGCGACCCCGATACGCCGTCGAACGGCAAGATGAAGCCGCTTATGGCGTCGAAGAACAAGCTGCTCGAGCCGATAGCAGGCTCGAAGATAACGCCGCAGTGCGGCTCGCAGGACCACTTCACCAACTGGCTGGAGGCGATCAAGGCCGGAGATCCCTCGCTCACCGTCACCAACGCCGAGATCGCGCAGCGCTCTTCCACGGCGTGCTGCCTCGGGCAGATGTGCATGGAGCTCGGACGCGGCAAGAAGGATGGCGCATCGCTCAAGTGGTGCCCGGCCAAGGAGGATACCTGCTGCAAGGAGGCGCAGAAGATGCTAAAGCCATTCGCGCGCGGCGAATACGATCTCGCGAAGACCTTCAAGCGCTTCGGCCAGGATCTCCCGCCCGCGCTGAAGGGGTGATCCCATCGTTTCGCCATCGCGCGGCTAGAACGGCGCTGGCGGCGGCAAGCCGGCCGGCGCCGCGTTTTTTTCGGTGTCGGCCTTCTTGCGTACGGCGCAATGGTTTGCTATAATACACGGCCAAGCGCCGCGATGGTCCCGTCGTCTAACGGTTAGGACACCAGGTTTTCATCCTAGTAACAGGAGTTCGACTCTCCTCGGGACTGCCATTTCCACGCCGCCGTTGCCAGAGGAGAAAAAGATGCTCGAGCTAAAAGGTACGATTACCGCTATGGTGACGCCGTTCGGCAAGGACGGCTCGGTGGACTATGGGGCGCTTCGAGCGTTTGTGGACTGGCAGGTTGAAAGCGGGGTCGAAGGGCTTGTGCCGGTGGGGACGTCGGGCGAGTCGCCCACCCTGGACCACGCGGAGCACCTCAAGGTCATCGAAGAGACTATTTCACGGGCCGCAGGCCGTCTCAGGATCATAGCGGGCACGGGCGCGAACAGCACGGCCGAGGCGCTGGCGCTCACGAAGGCGGTCATCGACATGGGCGGCGCCGATGCCACGCTGCAGGTTACGCCGTACTACAACAAGCCCAACGCCGAAGGCATATACCGCCATTTCGCCACGATCGCGGACCTGGGTCTGCCGGTGGTGCTGTACAACGTGCCAGGCCGCAGCGGCCGCGAGATCCCGTTGGACGTCGTGGTGCGCCTCGCCGCACATCCGCAGGTGGCGGCGATCAAGGAGGCCGCCGGCTCCGTCGACCGCGTGAGCGCCATCCTCGACCGCTGTTCGCTCACCGTGCTGTCAGGTGACGACTCGCTGGCGCTGCCGATGATCTCGGTGGGGGCGGCAGGCGTGATATCCGTGGCATCGAACGTGATCCCAAGGGAGATGTCCCACTTCATCCGCACTGCCCTTTCCGGCGACATGGCCGCTGCGCGCGCGGACCACGCCCGCTACTACCGCCTTTTCCACGATCTGTTCATCGATACCAATCCTATCATGGTCAAGGAGGCGCTGGTGATGATGGGGCGCATCGGCCCTGGGTTCCGTCTGCCGCTGTGCGAGACGACGGAGGACAACCGCGCCCAGATGCACCGCACGCTTGCCGCGCTCGGACTTGTCGGGTGAGGCGCCAGGAAGGGGATCGCAATGAAGATCGCGATAGTGGGCGCCGCAGGGCGCATGGGCAGGATGCTTTGTTCGTTGGCGGAAGCCGACCCTGCGCTCGAGGTGGTCGCGCGCGTGGACGTGGCCGATGGATTCGACCGCGCATGGCCCGCGGGGACCGAGGCCGTGATCGACTTCTCGTTCCATTCGGCCGTGCCGGGATTCGTGGCCCGTGCGGCGGCGGAGGGTATCGCCTATGTGATCGGCACGACCGGGCTTTCAGCGGATGAGCAGCAGGCCGTCGATGCCGCCGCCCAGCGCATTCCGGTTGTTCAGAGCGGAAACTATTCGCTCGGCGTGAACCTGCTTCTTAACCTGGTGGAGACCGCCGCCCGGACCCTTGGCGCAGGATATGACATCGAGGTGGTGGAGATGCATCACCGCCACAAGAAGGATGCGCCGTCAGGCACGGCGCTCATGCTTGCGAAGGCCGCCGCCGCAGGATGTGGCGAGGATCTGGACAAGGTGTCGGTTTTCGGGCGCAAGGGAATGGTAGGGGAGCGCCCAGAAGGGGAGATCGCCATACATGCGTTGAGGGGTGGATCCGTAGTGGGCGACCATACCGTAATGTTCGCAGGCGACGTGGAGCGTGTGGAGATCACGCACAAGGCGCAGAGCCGCGAGGCATTCGCCGCTGGCGCGCTCAAGGCCGCCCAGTGGGCGGCGGGCAGGAATCCTGGCATCTACACAATGCGCGACGTCCTCGGTTTCGCCTGACGGTTGATGCGGTTCATACAGGCTTCCCAAGCCCGCCAATCGCACTTT
The DNA here is from genome assembly GCA_017525225.1 of Kiritimatiellia bacterium. Taxonomy (GTDB): domain Bacteria; phylum Verrucomicrobiota; class Kiritimatiellia; order RFP12; family UBA1067; genus RGIG6720. The sequence goes on along the minus strand of JAFXTB010000093.1, from coordinate 8,694 downwards.
TTTACGATTCGTGCTTGCGCCGGCACATGCGTTCTGCTATACTATAGCCCGTTTTCGCCGTGGGGAAGTAGCTCAGTTGGTAGAGCATCACGTTCGCAACGTGGGGGTCGGGAGTTCGAATCTCCTCTTCTCCACCATGTCTGGAAGTGCGTTCCACCTATGGAGGTTGGAACGCATTTCTATTTGCCGTTCATGGTAATTGCGTAATCCACGGGATTGTGCTATAATTTCACCATTCGCAAAGGAACAGCCAGAAAAACCATGCCAACACGTAGAACGCAACCCAGGAAGAAGACATCGGCCAGGAACGTCGTACTGGCGGAGCCGGTGAAGAAGCCTCGCATCCTGATAGTGACGCCGGAGATCACGTATCTGCCGGAGGGGATGGGCAATCTGGCAGGCAAGATGAGCGCCAAGGCCGGCGGCATGGCCGATGTCTCCGCATCGCTTGTGGGCGCGCTCTTCGACCTGGGGGCGGACGTGCATGTGGCGCTGCCGCACTACCGGAGGATGTTCCACGAGGAGACCGCCCAGCTCGTCGCCGACGAGCTGCGCCTCTACAAGAGCCGCATGTCGTCGGACCGCATCCATCTCGCCGAAGACAGGTGCTTCTACTATCGCGACCATGTCTATTCCTCCGGGAACGGCAACGCCAAGCTGGCCCTGGCGTTCCAGCGCGAGATAGTGAACCATGTCATCCCCGAGGTGCGTCCGGACCTCATACACTGCAACGACTGGATGACGGGCCTCATACCTGCCGCCGCGCGCAGGCTGGGGATACCATGCCTCTTCACGGTCCACAACATCCATACGCACAAGCTCACGCTTGCGCAGGTGGAGGATGCGGGCATCGACGCGGCAGAGTTCTGGGGCAACCTCTACTATTCGCGCCCGCCGCTCAACTACTTCGAGTCCCGCGATACGAACCTGGTGGACCTGCAGGCATCGGGGATATTCGCCGCGCACTTCATCAACACGGTCTCGCCGACCTTCCTGCGCGAGATCGTCGACGGGTGGCATTCCTTCATACCCGATTCGATCCGCAGCGAGATACGCAACAAGTTCAACGCGGGGTGCGCTTCCGGCATACTCAACGCCCCAGATCCTACGGACAACCCCGCTGTGGACGACAAGATCCCGTTCAGGTACGGCCCCCAGGACCATCGCGAGATGAAGCGCCGCAACAAGGTGGAGCTGCAGCGTGCGCTGGGTCTGGAGGAGAATCCAGACGCGCCTCTGTTCTTCTGGCCCAGCCGGCTCGATCCAGCGCAGAAGGGTCCACAGCTTCTCACGGACATCCTCTATCGCTTCATCAACCGCCATTGGAGGACGGGCGTGCAGGTGGCGGTGGTGGCGAACGGCGCGTTCCAGCAGCCTTTCTGGGACATCCGCGCCTTCCATGGCCTCGAGAGCCGCATCGGTGTGCACAACTTCGACGGACGCCTCTCGCAGCTTGGCTTCGCCGGGTCGGACTTCATGCTCATGCCATCTCTCTTCGAGCCATGCGGCCTGCCGCAAATGCAGGCGCCCATCTACGGATCGCTCGCGGTGGCGCACAACACGGGCGGCCTGCACGATACCGTGGAGATGCTTGACGTGGACAACTCGCGCGGCAACGGCTTCATCTTCGATACCTACGACTCCAACGGGCTGATGTGGGCCATGGATCAGGCGATGGCCTTCTGGGCGCTTCCCCCGGAGGTGCGCGAGCGCGAGATAGCGCGCATCATGGAGGAGTCGCTCAGGCGCTTCAACCACGAGACCTGCGCGCGCCAGTACATAGAGCTGTACGAACACATGCTCCACCGCCCGCTCGTGAAGGACTTCGCTGCGGGGACGAAGCAATGAAGGGCATGGTCATGGCGGCGGTCGCCGCCGTCGCATGCGCGGCTGGCGCTGAAAGGCTCACCGTGCATCCGCCGGCGCGGACGATCGAGGAGAAGGTGGCGCTTGCCGAGCGTACGCTTGAATACGTCGCGAAGAGCGTCCCGGCGGAGAAGCTGAAGTCCCTCAAGGACGAGCTGGATTTCGACAGGAAATGGTGCGCCAAGGCGGCCTCGCCAGGCGAGAAGTATGCCGCGGAGCGCGCGGTGATGTCCGTACGCCGCCGCATCCTCTTCATGCATCCCGATCTCCAGTTCCCAAGCATTCTCGCGGTGCAGCGGGGCTTGCCTTTCTCCGAGGAGGCCGGCATGACGGACCAGTACGCGGGACGTTGGTCGCGTCCTGGGCCCGGGCTCGTGGTGATCGATGGCTGGAAGTCCGAGCCGCGCAAGCGCGTATTGCTGGCGGGCAGGCTGCCCAGGGGCTGCACGATCAATCCATGTCTCCACTGGGATGCCGACCGCGTGATATTCGCCTTCAACGACCATGAGAGGAAGCCGCCCGTGGATCCGCGCAAGGTACACGCCCCAGGCGTGATGAACGTGGATACGAACGGCAGGAAGCGTCCGCCCATCGCCGACGAGATTCGTGCGTTCGACCCGGAGAACCCGAACATGAACCCGTCGGGCGACGCCGACGAGTTTTCGGCCATGCATCATCGCTACTTCATCTACGAGGCGGCGGTGGATGGCAGCTGGGTTCGGCAGCTGACGGGAAGGCCCGGCGACCCGCTGACAACGCCCGGAGGCCTCTGCACGGTGCTCTTGGAGGATGCCGACCCGTGCTATCTGCCGGGCGGCGGATTCGTCTTCACCTCGACGCGCGCCCAGAACTACGGACGCTGCCACTGGGGAAGGTATGTGCCGTCGTTCCTCCTATACCGCGCCGACCTGCCGCCGGATGGCGACATGCGCTCGGCGGCGTCGAACATCCGCCAGTTCTCGTTCGCCGAGGCGAACGAATGGCGTCCGGACATACTGTCCGACGGGCGCATCGTGTACACGCGCTGGGACTATGTGGATCGTAACGCCGCCTTCTACGCTGGACTGTGGGTGACGCGGCAGGACGGCACCGCCGTCGACATCGTCTACGGCAACTATTCGGCGACGATGCGCAGCTGCACGGCCGCGCACCAGGTGCCGGGTACGCGCTACATCGTCGGGGTGGCTGGGGCGCACCACATGTTCTCCACGGGGACGCTCGTTTTGATCGACCCGCTCGCCGGGCAGGATGGCGAGGGACCTCTCACGCGCCTCACTCCGGATACGGGCATCCCCGAGTGCGAAGGGTGGTTCCAGCAGGGCGCGTACATGGATCCGATGCCCGTCAACGACACGCTTTTCTTCGCATCTTATTCGGCGGAGTCGTTCGGAGTGCCGCCGGGACATCCGAGGTATACATCTTCTTCGACGCGCAGCCACTGGCAGAATCCACGCAGCTACGGGGTGTGGCTCGTGGATAGGCTGGGCGGGCGCGAGCCCATCTATCTGGATCCGGAATGGAGCACGTTCAACCCGACGCCTATCGTGAAGCGCCGGAAGCCGCCGGTGGTGGCATCCACCTTGCCGCCGCCGGAGAAGGCGCCAGCCTACGGCACGCTCTATCTCCAGAACGTCTACGACTGCCGCTTCCCGATTCCGTCCAACAGCGTGTCGGCGATAAGGATCAACAGGATGGTGAACATGAACGCCTGCCGCCGCGAATCGTGGGCGCCAGGTCCCGACTACGCCTACTACCGCGAGACGCTGGGCACCGTGCCGGTTGGCAGGGACGGCAGCGCCTACTTCCGCATCCCCGCCGAGACCCCCATCCAGCTGCAGGCCTTGGACATGAACGGCATGGCGGTGATGACGATGCGCTCGGAGATATATGCGCAGAAGGGGGAGGTGCTGGGATGCGCCGGCTGCCATGAAAGCAAGATGTCGGTGGCGCCGGTGACGAAGCGTCCGGCCGGGCGCGAGCCGGATGTTCCCGTGAAGGAGGTGGATCTGGGGTATTCAGGCCCCATCAGCTACGTGCGGAGCATCCAGCCGATATTCGACCGCCACTGCATATCGTGCCACGGGCTTGGAGAGTACAAGGGACCGAAGAACCCATATTCCCTGGTGGGCACGAACGGCATACTCAACCTGCTGTTCGAGAAGTGGGAGTTCAAGGACGGCTACCTGCACAAGTATGTCCGGCGCGATGGCGAGAAGAAGCAGATCGCGACGGCATGGAACTACAAGGAGACGATCGAATCGAAGCCGTACGACTACTACGCGGCGGCAAGTCCTCTGCTGCAGCGCGTGAAGCGCGGACACGGTGGGGCGAGGCTTTCGGACGAAGAGCTGAAGACGATGATCCTCTGGCTCGACTCCAACGTGCCGGGCTTCTCCATCGGCGGCGGCTACGGCTGGAACCGTCCAGAATTGAACGCCATAGATCCCGAGGGGGAAAAGGCGCTCCGGGCGGCAATCGCCCAGCGGTGGGGGCTTGAAAGGGCGTCGGAGCCAATCGAGGCGCTCGTCAACCGCGCCGAACCGGCGAAAAGCCGGGTTCTGCTGGCCGCGCTGCCTGAATCCGCCGGAGGCTGGGGACAATGGGAAACTCCCTTCGAGGGCAGGGATGATCCGCAGTACAGACGCTTCCTGAAGCTGGCCGAGGGAGCGGTCGTGCCTAGCAGATGGCATGACATCCGCGGAACATGTGGCCGCGACGACAAGTGCGAATGCAATTCCTGCTGGCTGCGCCTGGGCGGTTTCAACGACCCCAAGGCCATTTACGGCAAATAGCCGATGTTCCCTTTGAAGCGGCGATGCCGCCTAGTGCGCATGCAGGCAGATGCGGTAACGGCCGTCAGGGCCGATGACGCCAAAATCCCTCCCCGCCGCGCATGGCTGGCGACGTGGATCCCGCCATCTGCGGCGCAATGCGGCCGGCAGGTCGTCGCGGCAGGTGCAGATGAACTCGTCGCAGAAGGAATACGGAACCCCGGCATCTGGAAGGGCGCGTATGCGCGATTTGACCTCCGCCCATTTCCTGCGCGAGACCATCAGCTCCAGATGCTCGAGCGCGCGACCTTCCGCCATCACGGGACCGATCTGGATCGTACTGGCCCCCATTAGCGCGGCGGCGGCGAACATGTCTGCGGCCTCGTCGGCATTGGCGCTGGTTATGGTCATGGACACGGCCATGGGCCACTTGAGCTCCGAGGCGCGCGCGATCATGCGAAGGAGCCGGTCGCTGCCGCGCCGGGTACCGGTCATCGCGCCGTATGCGGCAAGCCCTTGCAGCGATGTGGCGAGATGCACGCGCATGCGCCTGAAACGCAGGATGAGCTGCTCCGTGAGGCGGCTTGCGTTGGTGAAAAGCGCGAGGCGTGCGGCGGGTAGGACGCGCCGCGCATGGTCGACTATCTCCAGCAGGTCCGGGCGCAGCAGCGCTTCGCCGCCCGAGAAGAGCACATCCTCCACAGCGTCGGCCGCACAGCGGTCCAGGATGGCCTTCCACTCATCCGCGCGAAGCTCCGCGCCGGCGCTCTGGCGCATGGATCTGCTGGCACAGTAGCAGTAGGGGCAGCGGAAGTTGCACTTCGCCGTGAGTTCAAGCGTCATCTGGCGCGGGAGGCGCATGGCGGAGCATCATGATCCCTTGGAAGGAGGCTCGGTCTTCGGCTCGACTTTCGGTTCGCCCTTTTGATCCGGCTGTTGCTCCTTCTTCTCCGTGTCCGGTTCGACGAGGTACTTCCCGCGCACATGGCAGTCGCGGCGTTCCCTCTGCACGTTGCCCTGGTCCGCCGGATAGGAACCCATGACGGTGTGCGGCCCGCGGTCGCGACACCCCGTGACCGTGCCTGCGATGCCCACGAGCAGCCCACCAAGCGTCTTGCCGGATACAAGCATCCGGCGGATCTTCCGCAACCGGTCGAGATTCTTCTGTGAAAGCTTCATGACGGTTCCTCCATGGCGCACATTATATCATGTTTATCCGCCGCCGTCTGCCGTAAAATGTAAGGAATAGAACCGCACCCCTCTAAGCCCCATTGACAATCACGTAAGAAGTAGGATATAATGTAATTCCCAATTTGAGAGATTCTATGGTGTTAGGGTGATCCCTCAATTGAACGCAAAAAAGGAATAGTAAAATGGCTATGAAGAAAGACAAGCCTGTACCGAAGAAGAGTATGGACAATGCGTGAAGGAGTGGAATCATGTCATTGAAGATCTATTGCGGAAGCCGGATCGAGGATCTGGCGGAGAAGCTGCAGCAGTTTCTGCTGGAGGATCGACGGGATGCGGATCCGTTTGAATATACCAGGATCGTGGTGCCTAGTCCCAACATGGCGAAGTGGCTGAAGATCAAGAAGTTCGCCACCGAACCGTGTCTGTGCGCGGGCATAGAGTTTCCGTTCATGGAGAAGCTGCTGGCGGGACTGATGACCGCGGGGCTGCCCAAGGACGTTAAGCTTATGCCAGACCATGCCTACGCGAAGGCCATAGTGTCCATCCTGCTGGCGGGCCCCGAGGAGCAGCCGGAATATGACAAGCTGGCGCCGTTCCGCAGCTACATCATGAATACGGATTCCACTGCGGATCCAGTTGCGGTAACCGAACAGAAGCAGGCTGCGATGACCTGGCAGCTTGCGGAGAAGCTCGCGGATCTGATGGACGACTACGAGGTGCATCGTCCAGAAATCGTCGAGTGGTGGCTCGGTACCGACCAATGCCCCGGCAATCTGCCGAAGGGCGAGGCCGCTGAAGCGGAGTCCGCCCTGGCACGCGCGCTGTGGGGCGAGAAGGGGATGTTCAGGCAGGATAGAAACAGGTTGTCGCTAAGGCAGCTCTACAACCGCGTCAAAGGCGCCGCGCCATCCGGAAAACCGCAAAAGCTCTACTTCTTCGGGCAATCCACGCTTTCGCTTCTGCAGACGGAGATACTGGCGTGGCTGGCGCGGACGCATGAGGTAGTGCTGTTCCACCACAATCCATGCCAGGAATACTGGGGCGACATTACCACCAGGAAGGAGGATTGGAAGGCGGCGTTTCACGTGCGGGAAGTGAATGGCGCAGATCCAGAGTCCGAATACATCTGCGAAAACGCATTGCTCAAGAATCTCGGCATTGCGGGACGCGAAACGCTGCGATTGCTGGTGGATCTTGAAGATTCGAACGGAAGGGAGACGAATCCCGACAAGCGAATCGACTTCCAGTGGGATCCGGTTGATGGGGAAGATGCAAAGACGGAGACGGTTCTCGGGAAGATGCAGGTGGCCGTCCGGCATAGAACGAGCGATGTCGCGCGCCGCAGCCAGGACGCATCGGTGCAGGTAGTCGGCACGCCAGGCCTGCGCCGCGAAGTGGAGATGGTTTACAATTCCATCCTCGGCAGCGTGGGCGTGGCGGGGACGCCACCGTGGCCTCCATGCTCGTTCTCCGACATCGCCGTGATCGTGCCGGACATGCAGACGTACCGACCGGTGATCGAGGCAGTCTTTGATGCGCGCGGAGAGATCCCGTACGGACTCCTTGACACGACCGCCAGCGAAGACAGCCTCTACCTCCAGGGATTTCTTTCGCTGATCGAACTCGGACGCCGGGGACTTAGCCGCGAGCGGCTCTTCAACGTGCTGGAGAACCCCTGCGTACAGCGTGCGATGGGTTTCGAACGCGAGGATGTCGGCGACTGGCGCGAGCTCACCGAGAAGATCGGCGCATTCGACGGGTTCGAGCACGACGAGCAGAGTGGTTATTTCGACTGGTCGTCGGCCCTGAAGCGATTGCGCCTTGCGCGTATCGCCAACAAGGTCTGCGAAGCCGGGGAAGAGATTCCGCTCGTCAATGACGGTGGCGATGGCGCGCTGAAGCTTTCCGAAGTCGTGGAACTGCTGTACCGCGATCTGTCCGATACGCTGTTCGACAAGGAGGGGAAGCCCCGCGTCCTGCCGTTGATTGCGGCGCAGGGGGAAGACGGCTCGCACTCGGACTGCTGGGCGGAGCGGCTTGCCCGCCTCGCGAAGACGTACCTTGCGCTCGATAAGGACGACAGGCTCGAGAACAAGGTGTGCAGCTCGCTGCTCGAGGTGCTCCATTCGCTTGGGGACATTCCGCATGATCAGAGCTTTGAACTCGCGGTGGCCGCTGTGGAGCATTTCGTCGGCGGCATTCCCTGCCGCCGCGGCGGATATCTGACGAGCGGGGTCACGATAGGCGGATTCGCTTCGTTGTCGGCGCTTCCCTTCAAGCAGGTCTATATGATTGGCATGGGGGCCGGGGGCTTCCCGGGGCGCACGAGCTCGTCCACGCTCGACGTCCGCGGAACAGGCTGGCGGCTGGGTGACGTTTCAGCGCCCAACCGCAACCGTTTCCTGTTCCTCGAATCCATCATGTCGGTTCGCGACCGGCTGGTTCTCAGCTACCCCAACACGGACATCGAGAAAGACGCGGAGCTGTTTCCGTCAGGCATCGTACGGGATGTGGAGAGATTCATCGGCGAAAATGTGCTGGAATATGATGCGCAGACTACGGAGAAAGATAAAAAGTTCCAGGAGTTCAAGGGGTATCCGCTTCTGGAACGCGGAGAGGCGGGGCCGCGCAAGGAGGGCGAGAAGCGTCCGACTGATGACATTGTCTGGTCGCCCGGCGATCCCTTCGCGGGGTTACTGCCGACATATTCCAAGGCGGCGCGGAAACTGGCGCAAGCGCGTGCCGTGGGTGATGGGAACGAGCCTGAGGTCAAGGAAGTCACGGAGGAGAAGGCAAAACCGAGGGTTGAAATCTCGGCGAAGGTTCTGGCGGAATTCCTGAAGAATCCTGTCCGTGCCGTGATGCG
>JAFXTB010000092.1 GCA_017525225.1 Kiritimatiellia bacterium | reverse complement strand
GTTCTCCAGCCCGTCGCCGTCCCAGTCGAACGGCAGCACGGGCGGATAGGCCGTCGTGCGGTCGGGGTAGCGGTAGACGAACGAGCCGTCCGCGAAGAACTCCGCCTGGAGGTTGGTCGGGTGCGAGAGGTCGCGTCCGTATAGCCCGTTCTCCCACGTGGTTATCAGCGAGTTGGACGGCGTCGCCGCGTGCCAGAAGAAGGATGGCGCGGACGGGTCGCGCCGCGAAAGCGGCGGCAGGGATAAGGGCGCGTCGAAAGGCGCGGGGAAGTACGCGGTCGCGGCGTCGGGGCGGAACTCGCCGCAGGCGAACACGGTGAGCGCCGTAGCCATACCACCGTGCCACGGGAAACCGTCGGCATCGGGGAACGGGATGCGGACGGCATCCTCGAACGCACCGCGAAGGAGCCAGCGCGCGTTGGTCGTCGCGCCGGCGGGCGGGAGGGCGAACGGCTCGGCCGGAAGCGGGACCGGGATGCCGCAGGAAGACGGCGAAAGACCGGGCTGGACGGGCACGAGGACGGACGGCGGAAGAAGCGGCCCGGGCAGGTTCATCGGCGGCGAATTGGTCTTTGTTCCGGCAATGGCGACGAGGCCTGCGGCCAGCGCGAGGAACGCGAACCGCCGCCCGCCCGGCATCTTGCGCACGGCGGAGCAGATCAAGTCGAACGTGCCTGCGGCCTCCAGGCGCAGGCACAGCCACGCCAGGGCGACAAGCGCGAGCAGCGGCCCGAAAAGCCACTGCTCCGCCATTCTGACGCAGTCTGCCAATCCTCCGTCCATCTCTTCAATGCCTTAGGAACCTGCCCGCATTATACCAAAACCCCGCCGGCAAATGAAGCGCGGCGCCGCCCGCCGCCACATTTCGCCCCCCGCATCCCTGGCGCATCAAGCGGAAACGGGAGGTCACTTGACCTCGATGACCGTCGGCGGGGCGAAGTAGCGGATCTCAAGCGCGGGCGAACAGCCGACGAAGACGCTGTTGGAAGATATCGCGTCCTGGAGGTGGATGGGGACAAACGCGATCCGCAGGCCCGTGCATGACATGAACGCATACTCCCCGATGCTTTTCACCTTCCTGGGAATCATCACGTTCTCGAGGTTGGGGCAGTTGTTGAACGCCTGGCGCTCTATGTTCGTGACGCCGCCCGGGATCGTCACGCGGGAAAGTCCGCAATTCCCGAACGCCGACTCCCCGATGCTCTTCACGGTACCGGGAATCACCACCTCCGTCACACCGTTCACGTGCCAGATGCCGTCCAGCGCCAGCGCCCCGATCCGCGTCACAGGCCTGCCGCCCAGCGTGGACGGAATCACCACCTTCCCCGACGGCTCGGGCGAGACCGCCCCGCCGCCTTCGGCATATACCTCCGCCTCCTCGCCGTTGATGCGGTACTGCCACGTGTAGCCCGTGGACGAATCGCGCCATTCGTCCGCAAGAAGCGCAATCGCGGCGGCGAACGCCGCAAGCATGGCGAACATCCCCTTCACCGCGCGCCACCCTGCGTCCTTCCCTGACCTGCCACCTTCTCGAATGTGAGAAACAGGCAGAACTTCCCGCTTCTGGCGTCCTTCATCGAACACACTTCCAGCCTCATCTTGCCGCCATCGGGATGCTCCATCGCATATCCCAGCACGGATTTTCCTGCCTCGCCAAACTCCCGCTTCGCACGAAGCCGCCGCAGCTCCGGAATGACCAGGCTTCGGCTCGCGGACTGAAGATCGTCCAGGCTCGCGAACATCCTCATCGACCGCGAACACTCGGCCGCCCGCGAACCGCCCGCCGCCCCGCGACTGCCGCCTCGGTAGGGCGGTCGCCCCGCGACCGCCGCCGCTCTCCGCCGTCCGCAAACATTCCGCCGCCTCGGTAGGGCGGGCGCGCCGCGCACGCCGCCATCAGCCGTCCGCGAGTCCACCGCCCATCGGGGGCGCGGCATTCGCGGACTAAACTCAACTTGTTTGCAAGTCCGTTGCAAGTCGGCATGCGTGTCAAGACGCCACCAGTTGCCAGTCGGGAGCAAGCCCGCCTGAACGCTGAACGGACAAAGAATCACCTTGCGGCTAACATACGTACAAGTCTGAACGCTGAACAGAGAACTGCCGAACAAAAGGAAAATGAACAGAGAACCTACCAACCACCAACTGACTACCAACTAACTACTGACTACTAACGAACCACCTAGCAACTAACTACTAACGACTAACCACTAACGACTAACGACTAACGACTAACCACCGCCAAGCGAAGGCAAGTCTGACCGATGAATGGAATGACAAGGAAAGATGGATGAAGCACTATCCACCGAACGGTGAACCGACAACCACAAACCAACATTGTCAACCACTGATTACCAACCCAAAACCAACCAACTGCCAAACACCAAACCAGAACAGGCTACAAGCGACCGCCGTGACGTTCGCGCAGGAATTCACGCCCTGCGACCGCAGCCCGTTCTCAGTCCGTGTTCTGTCCGTTGGAATCGCGTGAGGATTTGGGCAGGTTAGCATTCGCAAAGGCGCAAACGGCGGCCTGCATTTTCGACTTCTGACGAGATCGCCTGTCTATCGTCCTATTTGCCAAGTCGCGCAACCATTCGAGACCACGTTTGGCGGCGCAGGGCGATGACGGCAAGACCTGTGATAAGCAACATGCCAGATGACGGTTCTGGCACTTTAATGCGCTCATCGTCTGAAAAGGCTACAGCCCTCGGGTGTCCTCGCGTAATCGTTCCGGTGAGGCGGATTGGCGTTCGCGGTGTCTGAGATTCCGACAAGCCCATTGATCGAGCGGCCTCCGCGTTGACATCTATGAGTTCGTACTTGCCGAGACCGACCCATTGCCCATATAATTCGTTACTCGTGATTTCGTTTCCGCTTGCATCTTTCGTCCTGACGCGAAAAGTATGAAGATAGGACAATGGGTGACCAAGGTCGAAAAACTTTCCCCATTCCACAGGCTCAACATCCTGTTGTTGGTAGTTGAGAAAATATGGCGCAAGATAACCCCGTGTTGTCAGTATGGTGAGATACTGTTCTAGATCGTTTTTAGGCATGGCTCGGAGTTCGCGTATTTTTTCTGGCGAGAAGAAAAACAACCGACATCCCGACTTGCGCAATAGGGCGATGTCCTTAATCGCCCGAGGATATGCCCAGTACGACGGTGAGGATGTAATAAGTGCGTCTGCCATCTGCAACATTCCATCATAATCAGCATTCGACATAGCGTCGTCTATGAGAATGGGATAAATGCGCTGCACGTTTCTCCATACGTTACTTTCGATGTAGATGTTGTAATCCTTGCCGTCCGTTGGAAGTTTCCCTATGATGAGTTCGTTGGCACATTGCGCATTCATCACTGCGTTTGAGAAATCCATACGCTTCCATGCATTAAAAGCGTTGTCTGCGAGAAAGTCCAAATGACATGAGTTCAGGAGCTGTAGGACGGGTGTCTCCGATTCGATTACGGATGTCTTGTCGTCGTCCACCGTTTCTAATCCCATCGTTCTAAACAAATCCTCTTCTGCTTCTTCCTTTGAATTGACAATTACCGTATTGTTAATCGTAGTGTTGTTGATGGTGGTGGAGACATCGTTGTGATCGCCAGAGACAGAGGGACTGTTGTCCCCAGAAGTTTGTGACGTATTTGTATACCATGAGCCAAGATTGAATCCGCCAAATGCGGTCAACACAAACCCCACAATCGTCACTATCTTGTCGAAGTAGCGGTGTTCCATAATGGCGATTATCCGAGACTTAGCCCATGCCCAAACGCCTTGCTTCTCTTGCACTTGAGGTTTGTCGGGGTCGCTATGCTGTTCACTACCCATTCATCCCTCCATCTGCAAACATGGCATTGCGAACAATAGAGGCCACATTGTTATCTGTCCAGTAGCAAGTGTGCGCGGCGATAAACTTCTTGCCAGACGCGATTTGAACATTCTCGACATCACGGAACATGGTATCGGGCAACTCGTCCTTCAACGCAATAGGATCTTCCTTGTCGTATATGTTGATCCACCTGACGCCTGGCAACGACATGGCAACGGGGTTTATCGGGCCGACCTCGCCATCCTCAGCCCTGCGGATATCTGTAACCCACTTCAAAGGAGATCCCATCGTTATTAGGGTCTTTATGTTGAGAGGATTCCCCTCTTCTATGTTCCGCTTGGCAACATCGTAGGCAATCACGGAGCCAAGGCTATGGCCAATCAACACCACACCGCCAGTTTTGGCCATCGCCTCATTTATTCTGCCGACAACAACCTCGCGGATTTTCTCTCCCCTTGGGTTCCCAAGGTACAAAGGAAGGTCAAGCGTGAGATCGAGCAGATCGATAGCCGTATCACGTATGACAATGTGGGTAATCTTGCCAAGGGCATATCCAAGGTACGGCCAGAGCTTCTGCCACCAATGCGCAGCGTTCGCCAGCTTTTCGTCTCGCCAATACGCCGTCTTGTCATACAGGTTCATCACTTGCAGAACGACATCATGTATTTTGTCGTCGGCGGCGTTAGTGACATGTTCCCATACGGCCTCTTTCCAATACGCCTCCCTTTCAGCCTGCGATTTCACAGGGTAAACCAACCTTGATAGTGGTTTTGAGAAGCCCTCCTGCTGTGATCCATTGTTGGCGCAGATGCCATGTACTACGACCGCAGCATATGTGGGGCGTTTGTTGTTTTCGATTGTATCCATATTTATCCTCCAATCTGGACAATATCCTCTTTACGCATGACAGTGGCGATATACTCGAACACGGTTTTCGTCTTACGCTTGATGCCCATTGCACGAAGTCGGTTCTCCACCATGAAGGCGGACGGCATAATGGAACGCTGGTCGGGCCTTATGCCTTTGGCGAACATTAGTGCAGTTACAGCATCTTTAGGAATCATATTGCGAATCAGCTGTTTGACCGTTGGGAGGTACAGGTCTAATGTGTTGTCGATTACCTCGTCAAGAGTATAGAAGGGAATCGGGAGTTCTTCAAGCCCCGTCAGCTTCTCGTCATTAGCAAGCCCCTGTTTTTCTCTCCAGTTGCGCTCGTAATCTGCAACCCATCCTTTGGAGACGAGTGTTGCACTTGAAAGAGGGAAACATACAGCAAGGGAGAACACAAGCGTTGACCATTGGACGCAGTTCAGTTTGAAATTGAATAAGGTAGCATGATCATCAGGAGAGTGTTTGATGCATTCTTCTCCAATCTCGGATAGTGCCTCGAGGGAGGTGAAATCAACGGGATCGGTTTCCATATCTTTACACGGGAAAATGACAGGCTGCACAATCCTCTTCCACCTCTTCACCTCCGCCTTGAGTGCGGCCTCCTTTTGGGGTGTTATTCCGTATCCGCACAGTGAGGCACGATAAATGCCAAGGGCGGCGTTGTCGAAATCCTCGTAGATTGGTCTATCGCGTGGCACCCTCGGACCCGGTTCATTGAAAATAGAGGTTTGCCTGGGGCATCCACCATCTCCCGCATATCCAAGTTCCGTATGAGACACACGCCCCTTAAGAATCTGCAAGGCCGTCTGGGGATTCAAATCGCATGGCCATGAAATCGTCATCGGCCCTCGTATGTACCCGATCAAATCGCCGTCCTGGACGAGATTGACGAGTTCAGCGTTGTTGGCAACGTTTGGTAGAATCCGCGCAAAATCGCACCTGTCTGCCCTCGCGCCGACGGCATCCCAAACATGATGCGAAACCCCGTTAATCGTAACGGTCGAATGCAAGAAATCTTCTGATTTCGGTCGATACGATCCAAGGTATTTGATATGTTCTTCCATTATTTGTATCCTTTCATGTTCGGTTGGTTTCACATTCCCAAGAGGCCACGCAGCCTCTCGGTGATTCCTGAAAGATAAGGGTTGGTATCCTCGACGCGCTCGGCGACAGCGACGAGATCGACGGCAGACATGAAGTCGCGCTCGACGAGTCCGCGCAGCACCTCGAACTCCCACAGGGCACGAACGCCGTACTCGTTGCAGTTCTCGCGAAGGCGTTTGTCATTCGACCATACTGCGTAGCCTTTGTCTTTGGCAAGAAGGAGCAGCGACCGGTCAGGGTATGACAGCCGTGTGTCATGATATTGGGCAACGCGCTCCATAAGCGCGATCTCGACAGGCAGGATGGTGATCCCGAGTTCTGCGATTTGGCTTTCGGAAATGACCGTGCTTACCTCGTCATAAACGATACGCGGAAGATACACGGTCGCGATGTCGTGGCGGATGAGGTCGCCGACAAGTCCCAGCGCATTCGCATTGAGCAGGTCAATAAGGACGTTCGCATCCGCCAGGAGGACTTCCATCCTCCCGTTGTCGGGCGGGGCGGCACTCATTTTGCGGCCTCCCTCGCCCACTCGTTTACGAGTGCCCGCGTCTCAAGGAGCGACTTGCCGATAAGTTCGGCGAGACGCGGCATCGTTATGTCTCCCGCGACGAACGCCCTGCGGGCGAGGCGGATGAAGCGAGCGGACTCGATGCGGATATCCGCCGGACACGCCTCCTCGTGTGCGGGGAGCGTACGACCAAAGCGGCGGAGGTAATTCTCCTTGAACCAGTTACGGTACGGCGGCACAGTCTTCTTTCCCGAGGTAGTGCGATAGCGCTCCTCCAGGCAATGTATGACGGTGAGGTAACTGACGGTGAATATGCGCTTGACCGCGAGGATACGGTCGAACCACAGCCGCCCCTCGGTGTTGTCCCATGCGGAGTTGAACTCCTCCACGGGGATCAACATACCGGCGGCAAAGGCGTTCGCCTCCTTCTCGCGCCGCTTTTTCGCTTCAGGGGAATCGTCCGCGGTGCTGTCTTTGTGGTGCATCAGCAGATGACCAGTCTCATGACAGAGTGTGAAAAGCTGGCGTTCGCCGGGAACCGCGTCGCTGTTGTTGACCGCGATTCCGCACGAACCGTCGTGTAGTTTCAGGGAGAAGCCGAATTCACTGGAGAGTGGAAAAGCAAAGGACAGGAACTTGATGCCGTTTGCCTCCAGTGCCTCGGCAAAGCGGCGGACGTTGTCGTATCCCTGCCTGAACAGACAGGCGCGAACTTCAGTTCCGAAAACGCGAGCCTCATCGACGGAGGCTATGTTCCTCCGCATGGCGAGCAGTTCCGAACGTTCTATCTTCTCTCCCACGAAGGATTCAAGCTCGGCGTAATCCGCGAACTTTTTTTCCGCGTCAAGGATCATCTGGTCGAGGCTGGCGCGTTCCTGCTGTGAATACACCTGCTTGTGGCGAAAGAGCGGCGCGGAGTGCCTGTCGGGACTCTCCAGCAGGGCGGCGGGGGAAATGCCGAATATCCGGGACAGGCGGTAGAACACGTCATCCGTTATCGCCGCCTTGCCATTCTCGTACTTGCTGAAGGTTATGCGGCTTACGCCGATACGATTAGCCATTTGGCCTTGGTCAAGGCCAAGAATCTGTCGTCTGCGACGGATATTTCTGGCAAGTATGTCTTTCATTTTGTAAAGTCCTTTTTCGTTAATGCACACATATTATATCAGAACCTGCGTATTAATGCAATAGATAATCTATAATTTTCTTACTTCCATAAAATCAATATACATTAAATGATAAAATAATAGCAATAGCAGCCGATGATACACGGTTGATTTCGGGCGGGCGCCACAGTGTTCATTTCTCAGATATTATAATATATGAGAATTGGACGACCGACGTGGTGGAGCGGGAGAAGGTTCGTGAAGTTGCGCGTTGCCGCCGGTCACGAGAGTTTCGATGGTTGTTCCACCTCTCTTAGTCCAAAGGGAATCCCTAGTCCGAAACGCCATTCCCGCCAATGGGGACAGTCCCCAGTAAAATTCCGCGTCGCGTAATATAACTGGCATCATGATTTCCTCTTTCAAGGACAAAGACACGCGTGCGCTGTATGAAACAGGCAGTAATGCTGAGGACGTGGAAATAGCGGATTACCATTGAGGATGGAGAAAATGCGTTCAAAAAACCTGATTCATCCGGGCGAGATACTCAAGGAAGAATTCCTTGAGCCGCTTGGCATCAGCCAGAACCAGCTGGCGATAGACCTCCGCGTGCCAGCGCCGCGCATAAGCGCAATAGTGCATGGACGACGCTCGATATCCGCCGACACCGCGCTCCGGCTCGGCGCATATTTCAAGATGGAACCGCAGTTCTGGCTAAATCTCCAGAACAACTACGATCTTGGCGTGGCCGCATCTGGAACTTGGGAACGAATCAAGAAATTGATTCCCGAATTCGTTCCTAAGAACGCTGCCGCCGCGCTGTAACGTTCTTCATTTGCACTGATGAACGATCACTCACAAAAAGAACCGGTCTAATTCCCCATGTGTGTTAACAACGAATTGCTTTTTTTCAATTACTTGGCGGCTTGTAGTTCTCCATGAATTTCCGCGCCGGCTCACATCCCATTTGCGCCGCCCGCCTGATGAATTCAACATAGTATGTCCCCTGCTTGACAAGTTCATTATACTCTCTTCTTCGTTTCATTTGATGAGTATAATCAATGGTCCCAGGCCGAGCATTGAACGCCCTTTTATACAACTGTAGATTTCTTTCAATCTGATCATATGCTACAGCGTATCCGGAGAATCCGTACAGCCAAACATTATACTTGTCAGCTTTATCCTTGGCATAGAAACGGGAGAAGATGTCGAACGCCTTTTTCGAGTCGGCACACGTCTTGTCTTTAGAATACAGGTACAAGAGACCAAGTTTCCATCGTACATCATCATAGCCTGGATCTTGTTTCAAAGCGTGTTCGAAGGCCGCACGTGCCTTGCGATCTGACTTCATGTATTTCGGCAGCCCCCATTCTTTCTCATCACTTCCAGTCCAATAGAGCATCCCACAGAAATACCACGCTTTCGGCAATCCCGCCTTGCCCGCCGCAGTATAATAATTTGCCGCAGCAAGATAGTTTTTCCTGTACCGTTCGTTATTACCGACAATCAAGCCGGCTTTTTTCTCCCCGCTCGAAAAAGCTTCACGGAACCATGGCACGACGAGTTCCCACTCATCTTCCGTCAGAACCGAGAGCGCAGTATCCAAGTCACCCTGCTGCCATCGCTTCACAAACACCATCTTTGCAATCGGTTTCTTCTTCGCAGCCTCGTAAAGCATGCGAATGCCGATTTTTGGATCCTTGCTCTTTCCATTGCGCCCTAGGATCCAATCAAGTGCGTCTTCAATCTCGTCCATCTTCTCGACATTCCCCTTTTCCTCGGCCTTTGCCACCGCGATTACCTCGTTCTCGCCGCCAGCCATCGCCCCATACTTGGCCGCCAACACTGCATCCTTCTTCACAAACTCGCCGCGAGAATGCAGTTCGGACAACTTCGCGCATGCCTTGCGGTGCTTCTGCTCGGCAGCCTTCTTGTATTGAATTACGGCACGGATGCCATTCTTGCCGACACCATCCCCCTCTTCGTAACGTTTCCCCAACTGATATTGCGCCTCGGCATCACCTGCTGCCGCTTTCTCACGACATTCCGCGAGCGGCATCATTTCGGATGCCCATGCCGTACATGCCACAAGCAAGAAGATTCCAAGCACCTTCTTTTCATTGAACCCTTCCATCATAACCCTCCACGAATGACAGCACGTCCGACTCGTAGATGTGCCAGTTGTACATCTTACGAAAATGGATCAGCGCGTCACGCAGCTCGCAAAGTTGCGGAAATGAATTCTTGTCGGAATAGATGCGCACGTAGCCTTTAGAATCCAGGCTACTCTTGATTTGTTGCCAGTCATACCCGTTGAAGAACGACTCGTCCACGCGATATCCCGACCCACGAATGATCGTATAGTCCCACCGCCGCTTACCCAATGCATCGCGAGGTATTTCTTCGCATTTGCACTGGTTTCTGTTTTTCAGCAGATACAACCGCCCGTTACGTAGCCAGAAGTCTTCGTTTTGCAACCCGGCAATCTCACGTTCCGTCGGAGTCCTCACCGACCGTTGCTTGCCCCGTTGCTTGCCTAGCCTCTCCTCAAGCTCCTTCAGAAGGCGTTCAAGGCGTAACGCCTCCCGTGCGCTATACTCGCTGTCGGTCTTCAGCGATGCCAGCGCATCCTCGAATTCGCGCTTCTGCGCCTTCAACTTCGCAATCGCCGTCTCGTTGGATGAGACACCTTTCAGCAATTCGGCAAGACTCATCGCCTTTCCCGGGGCCACATTACTCACAACAAAGGTGTTTTGTATCTCGAGCGCAGCCTTCAATTCATCGCGTTGGCGCGCAAGCCTCGCCGCTTCACGATCGACAAGCATCTGCTCCACATCGTCGCCATCCGAAACCTGAGGACGCAATGCCGAGATGATCGCAACCATGAGCGCGATGAAGCACACGCCACCGAACGTGTTGCACATCGTGTCAAGCAGCATGTCTAGGCTGCCCGCGCCATGACCGTGTTCGCACTTCATGTACCGTCCCCCGCCTCGCCAAGCGACACGTCCGCGTCTTCCTCCAACGGATCTCGTCCGCAACTAAAGCCGAGCCCCTTCACCAGGCTCGCCAGCTCGTTCATCTTCTCCACCCCGGACGGACGCACCAGCAGCACTACGGTGTAGACGGTGTGGTCAAGCCCCAGCAGTTCGCCCGTGACGCCATCACTCATATCGCCAAACGGAATCCATTTCCGCCTTACTTTCTTCGCAAGAGGCCGCAGCACCTCCACGCCACCATGCCCGCAGACGACGTATATCGGCGACTTGATTGAACCGCGTTCAGGTATGAGCGTCACGCCCTTCCTGTTCTTCAATGCCGCCAAACGGTTCTCCAACGCCCTGCGCGTCTCTTCCATCTCTCGCACCTTCTTGCGGCTTCGCTCATCGGCATCCTTCGCCGCGGCGACCCGCGTTCGCAGGTCTTCCACCTGCATAACGAGCGCGGCCAGCTCCCTTTCCTTTTCCGTCATATCCTTTGTCAGCCTAGCAGCATCCTCTGGCGCAGCAGCATCCTTGGCGGAAACGATCGCTTTGCGCGCAGCTTCGCGTGCCGCATCAAGCTTCTTCTTGAGTTCCGCGATTTCCTTGCGAATCGTCGCCGTCTTTTCCTCGATGGCAACCTCGGGAACACGCCGTTCCCTCTCCTCTGCTCGCCGATCCGCAAGGTCCACGACCATAGTCAGGACAAGCAGGATCAGGACACCGCACAACCCCGTCACGATGTCCTGGAACGCAAAAAGCGAAAACTGCGTTCTCTGCCGCCGCCGAGCCATCTTATCCGGCTTTCTCCAGCTTTAGGCGCGAGACGATGTTGCCGTGCGCGTAGTCGCGGCAGGCGTCCAGAAACAAGTCTTCCTGACGGCGCAGAAGCGTCATTGCCATCTGGACGATCATCGCAAGGACGAGCGCGACGAAGGTCGTGTCGAATGCGATGCTTAGGCTTCCCGTCACCGGCATAAGACTTTCCTTCAGCGAAGCAGCAGACGCCTCGGCGTTCAACGCCGCGCCGAACCCGCCGATTGCGCCAGACAGACCTATCACTGTGCCGATGAACCCGAGGATCGGTATCACCCATATGATGCCAGAGAGCAACCCATAGCTGGAATCAACATGGTTCTCATCGTTCTCCGCCGAGGCGCGCAGCATTTCCGAGACATCAGACACGTTGCCAACGTTCTTCAGGTTGAGCAGCGCCCGCTCGATGCGGCTGAACAGCACGAACCGCTTAGGCTCGTCCACGGCGGCGTTCAGCCTCTTCAGCACATCAAGCGCCGTCTCCTGCGTAAGCGCGAACGAGGCTCCTACAGGTATCAGTTCTACCTTGAAAGCCTTCTTCTGAAAGGCGAGTTTACGCCATTTGACGAACAGGATAACCATAGACAGGATGAACAACGCCACCATCGCATAGGGGGTCCATCCGCGCGCAAGGATTATCGCGACCGCGGGATGCTCGCGCACATTCGTCGGCACATGGCACAGGCCGATGAACAATCCTCCCGCGAGAAGCGCCGTCACCAGAAGCGCAAACCAGGTGTTAACATCCGTGTATTTGCCGCCCCGGAACCCGAACCGTTGTTCGATGTCGCCCAAATGCCAATCAAGTTCTTTTCTTTCAATTGTTCTCATCGTCGTCTCCTTCTTCGAGTTCCTTAAGGGTTTTGTTCAGGTTCTTCATCGCTTGGTTCATCAAGTCGATGCATTTTGAAAGAACTTCACGGTAAGCATTAACGCTATCGCGCGGATCGTCATCGTATCCTTTTTCGATCTGCGGCGCATCCCAAGTTCTTCCTGATAAAAATATCTGCGCATGGTTTAACGCCTCCTTCCGAATAAGAATCATGCCACGGCATTCCTCTTTCATTTTCTCATACGCTTTGATCATTTTTTCGTCGTATTCAGACAGCGTCTTTTTAGCCGCATCCTTCGCCAATTGCTTGCTGTCGATTTCAAGGCCAAGCCTGCGAATCAGTTCCTTGCGCCCCTTCTCCCACTCGGCCAATCGAGCAATAGCCTTGCCACTCCTTTCATATTTCTTGGCGATTTCCTTCATCATGTCGTTGAACCCAGTCTCGCGCATGCTGAAAGCCTTGCTACACAGGTCGTTATAGACCAGTTTCTCTTCGGCCACCTTTCCTGTCTCAAGAAATATAAACGGCAAAAGATAATTCAAAAAGGTATCGACCTCCGCAAATTCGCGCACCTGCTTCTCGTATTCGCTGCGATCAATAGCCTTCCAGTTGACACCAGTGAGGCGCACGGCATAGCGCCGAACCTTTCCGTCATAACGAGTCCCCATGTTACCCCAATCCTTCTTGCCTGTATATTCTATCAAGGCCGCAACGCCGACAACAACATTGTTCACATCAAGGAGCGGACTGCCGCTGTTACCGTGTACGATCTCGGCGTTCGTCTCAATTTTCGTCGGCCCTACACCCTGGATAAACCCTTTGCTTTCCGTAGCCACGCCTCCCCCAAGGCTATTCCCATATACAGTCACCTGTTCTCCTATGGACGGCATAGTCTCGCGAAGATGAAGCGGCTTCTTGTTACACCCTAATACCTCAAAACGCGCCAAGTCGCGTCCGTCGGCAGCCACGGAAAACTCACCCAGACGAAGAAGCGTACCGTCGATCAACCGTGCCTCAATCTTACCTCCACTCCGTAAGACATGCTCGTTCGACATGAGATACGTCTTGCCGTCCATGTCCAGCAGAAACCCCGTACCGCTTGCCTCCTTGCATTCGATAAGCGCGACGGCATCACGTACGGCCTCGAAGCCCGCTGTACTTGGTGCGGCGGCTGTAATCGCCGATTCTTTCCCCGCCGAAAAACGCGAAGAGAGCATTACGACAATAGCAACCAGCGAAACGACTAGAACGGCGGCCACGCCCCCGCACAAAGCGAAAAACAATGCCCTGTTTGTCTTGGGAGGCACCCTTTCCTCCGGCATCCGGCGTCGCTCGGGTATCGGAACTGACGAGGTGGAAACCGACCGCGACGGGCCAACGGTTTGTGGCGCAGATATGGGCCGGCCCCAATCAATCGCCGTTGATGGCGATTCAGCTAGCGAAATTGATCCGGCCCCATTCTTTTGCGGCCTCCACAGTTCCGTATCCTTAAGATACTGCCACCGTTGCTTGTTCGTTGATACGCGGTCAAGGGATCCGATCATGTTCAGCGTAATGCGCTTACGCATGTCATCATCGGAAAACGGTCCTTCCACATGTCCGTTTCGCCTAATCCACCACATCATTTCTTCTCCTCCATGTCAAAGAACGGTATCTTGGCCGAGAAAACCTTCACGATTCGCTCCGGAAACGCCTTAAGCCGTTCCTCAATCTCCTTCCGGGCATCAATCGGTTTTCCGTCTCGGCAAATCTGGTAGAGCGGTTCGCCGGGCAGATGCCCCGCGCCGGCGATCATCGCCCATTTACCACCAGACGGTACAAGTGCCTTTCGCATATGCAATCGCCCATCCGGACCCGTCCTGAGGACATAGAGAGGATGATCCTGCTTCACCGTCTGCAATACGATTGGAATGATGGCATCTGGATTCTTCTGCTGCCAGGGATTGCGCGGATCAAAAAGCAGCTGTCCCGCTGTCTCGACCTTCCATCCGACGATCTCGCGCATCACGGAACGTGCAGCACGCCACTCTCGGTATTGAGCCGTCCAGTCCGCTGGAATCTTCTCCAGCAGACGAACGCATTCCATGTTCCGATCACGTACCCTTCGCTCCCACAGACAGACCCAAGAAAGATCTTCCGGTACGCCGTCCACATGAACCGGTTGTGCAAGCGTCTCGACCTTCTCCACCCATCCTGTAAGCTTGTTGTCGGGTGGCATCAACTTCAACTCCTCCTTCAACCATTTGAAATAGATGTCCAACATGATGACACGCCGCCATGCGGTGTACCGATCTCTTGTAAGCGTATCCCAGTTCGCGCACCTCCTCTCAGCTTCGAGGTAAGGCTTCTTACCATTCTTGACCTCGTTCACCTCACGAAGATGGCGTTCGATCTGCTTCAGTACTTCGTTTTCAAACTGTCCAAGCGTCATATTTCCCCGCGAGGCGATGTCAACCCATTCCTTAATCTCATCCACAGACGGGATAGTGAATTCTTTGACACCCGACACCTTCTTCTCAATCTTGTCCGTCATCTTCCTGGCATAGAGATCCAGCATCTCACCCTCAATCAACCATGCGTCAGCATAACTTGGCTTCTTGAAGTCGGCCTTCCCCTTGGATGCGGCAAAAAACTTCCCCGTCCTGTCACCCGATACCATTAGTCCATAGAGCGAGTAGTACGCCGGAATCTCCTTCAGGCTGGCCACGTTCTCGTCGAGGAATGATTTAAAAGCATCAGGCGGTATTCCGGCGTTACCTACAGCTGCAAACGCCTTTTGTCCTACCGTCGTCCCGTCAAGAACCTCGTGAGCCGTGGTCGCCTCAACAGGATTGGGGGCAAGTCGTTTGACGGCCGGATAACCAGAATAAAACTCGATCAGGTTCTTTCGCTTCTCCAGGATATCCGGGGCCGTCTGGGCCGCCCGTAGCTTGGCAAGCGCTTCTCGCACGTTCTTCTGCTTCTGTTCTGCGTCGGCAAGTTCCTTCTCATACGTGGTCAACTTCCCTTCAATTTCGGGAAGGAGCGAACCGTAATCCTCTCTCCACTCGGTCACGTCGGCCCTGCAACAGGCGATGGTCTTGTCCTGTTCTTCCCCGCCTATGGTTTCCGAAAGGCGTGCCGCGAGATCGCGCATCCTCGTAGTCAGCGTCTCATGACGTTTCGTTCCCTTCTCGCGCCTTACCTCCTCGGCTGCCGCAAGCTGGTCTTCATACGATGTCTTGAGCTTGAGCCATTTCGTACGATAAGCCACATCATCGCCTGTCAGCAATGCCTCGACCCTCGCCAACTGCCCGGTTACGGCGTCCGTGGCATTCGTCCAGCGCGCATTACTCAAGGTTGACAGTTCCGCCAGAAGCGACACCACCTCGTTAGTTCTAGCAAGGTTCTTTTCGATCATCGTCTTGCGCTTGCCGACGTACACGTTCACACGTGGATCCGCGTACACCTCCGGATCGTTCGCCTCCAGCTGCCGCAACGCCTCGCCCATGTGGTCGATCGCGTGCGCACCCTTCTCCAGCGTCGCCAGCTTCGCGGCTTCTCCATCGCATCGCATGGAGAAAAGCTTCTGCCGAAGCCACCAGCCTGAGACACCGAGTACCGCGACAAGCGCCAGCAGCGAACAGACCGCAATCTGCATTACCTTGCGTCGCTTCGCCGCCTCTTCGTGCTCGATCACGCGCTGAGCGTCGCGCAAAAGTTCCTCCGGGGGCTCGCGATCCAGAAAGTCCGGTGCGGCCATCGCCTCGCGGATTGCAACCGTATCTTCACGTTGAATCGCGCCGTGCAGGACCTCGCAGCACGCCTTCCAGCTCTTGTTCCTATCCTCCGCCTCCATCTCCTCTGCCACGCGCCTGCGGCACTCGTTCATCAGTTCGCAGTCATTGGGCGGCACCTGCCAGCCGTTCTCCGTCAGAATGTCGATCGCTTGCAGCAATGAAAATGCCAACGCACGGTTCCAGTTCTCGTCGCGGCAACGGCGCAAAAGAGACAGATTCTCCGTTCCTTCCGCATCACGGCGCCGAGATTCCTTATCCTCCCAATAGGTACGGACATCCCTAGCCACTTTGCCCTGTGGCATGTTTCGCCACCTGGTCTCAAGGATTTCACGTGCAATCCGATCCATTTCCTCTTCGTCGCCCGATGCCTGAGCGACGGCGAACGCCTCGCCCAACTGACGCTGGAGAGTGGTCTCCGCCTGGACAAGATTCGACTCCCAATCTTGGGAATGGTCGACTTCCGCCAGACGGCGCAGCGCACGGACCGCCAGCGCGTTGTTGTTCGTGCGCACAGCCTTACGGTACATGCGGAGAAAAGGCTCGGCCACCTCCGTACTCTCGCTGAGCATCAGTACTTTCTCGAGCAACGTACGGTCGAATGGCGGCGGCTTCTGCCAGCCATTGCGTTCGCACAAAGACTCCCAGTCCGGAAGGCGATTGAAGTCAAGCGCATTGATCTCGTCCAGCAAGCGCGGCGGTTCCTCCATCAGCCGCACCGCATCGCTCACCTGCTTCGTGGCAATGGCGGACTGTACCGACTCAAGCCGTACGTTGACAGCCGACACCGCCTCCGAGAACGAAACGGCCAGACCCGCGCCATCACCGATCATCCCATCGGTTTCGATGACACGCATGATGCGTGCGACAAGAATGGAAGATTTCATCTCACTCCCTCTCTTACCTCGACAATACGGTATTTGCCGGCTTTCATTTTGTTGCGAATGTCTGCTTCCATTTTTCGGATACTTTCTTTCGCTTCCGCGTTTTTCGATTTCAAGTTGTCAATCTGTTTTTCATACTCTTTCAATAGATTCTCCCATCCGTTTATCTTGTTCACGGCAGGCCCGTCATAAGTAAGTGTGGTGCTGAAGAACGACTTGTAAGAAATAAATTGCGGGTCCGAGAGTAGTCCGCTAATTTGTTT
This sequence comes from Kiritimatiellia bacterium, assembly GCA_017525225.1. Taxonomy (GTDB): domain Bacteria; phylum Verrucomicrobiota; class Kiritimatiellia; order RFP12; family UBA1067; genus RGIG6720. Next base: position 13,849 of record JAFXTB010000092.1, on the reverse strand, counting down.
CTCCAATTTACTTTTCTCCTTTTTCGTCTGTTCTTCTGCCGCATTTTTCGTGCTCTTTCTCAGATCGCTCAATCTCTGCTTTACTTTCGCAAGTTGATTTGTGAGGCTGTCATACTCGCTCCTTTTTTTAGTCACGATTGATTTCTGTTCTTCATACTTCTTAATCGTAGCCTCACGTTTTTTCTGTTCTTCGTCTATCTTTTCCTTTCGCTTTCCCATGACCTCATTGACGATGTCGTCAACTTTCAGCAGTTCGTTACCGGCAACTCCCTCATTAATTTTATCTTCAAAAGGCATTTTTCTCGTCTTCGGCTCAATCTCGTATTTGATCAGAAAAGCCATTCTGGCGACTATCTTCCATGTCTCGCGGACCTCATGCGTCTTGCCAAAACAAAAATCCATTATATTGACTTCATCAGTCGTGGCAAACCACGCTTCTGGCTTTTTATGCTTCAAAGGAGACCAGTCCCAATAAACGACATTCTTACGGACATCCAGCCAGATTAGAAAAGTTCCTTGAGCCGCCCTCGCCAATTCATCCGGTTTCGGAATGAAATTGAACGACGATCTCCTTACTTGTTTAAAACCCGCAGGACAATTCGTAAGATTACCCGTACCATCATACCAGAACACCTTCAAAGTTCCATTCGTCATATTCTGCCTATCGGATGTACTCGTCCATACATTATCTATTGTCTTGTTGTCAAGGACGGTCACCTTCTTTGCCTCCTTAAAGGCAACAGCCTCACGCGCCATTTGCTTCGCTTTGTCAACGGCGGCCTTGTTTTTTGCCTCAGCTTCCGCAGCGGCCTTAGCTTTTGCGGCGGCTTCCGTATCGGCCTTGGCCTTTACCTCAGCTTCCGCAGCGGCCTTGGCTTTTGCGGCGGCTTCCGCATCAGCCTTAGCCTTTGCGGCGGCTTCCGCAGCGGCTTTTGCCCCAGGCCTCGCGGTTGCACTTACATGTGTATTGACATCATTCGTTTCTGGCTGTTGTTGTTTCGGTACACTTTCCTCCACCTGTCTTAGTTCTATTTTTTGCGTTTTGTCCAACTCGGGCTTGATTAGGAAAAAGTACGCACTTCCAACAATGACCACCACCAACGCAAGCACGGCGATCATGGTATACATCAGAAACTTATTGTTTGCCTTTTCAGACCGTATCTCCACCGATTGGGTGTTATGCGGTGCACTACTGTGATTCGTTGAGGCCTCTTGTGGCTGGGGGACATCTTGTGGCCACGACGCGACTTGCGGGCGCGTTACTGGTTGTGCCTTCAACGCACTTTCCGCCACTGCGTCGACCACCCGTCGTGAAGCTTCTTCTAGCGGTAGAAGCGATGTATTGTTTACAGTGCCGTTCTCGCAGTCCACCCATGGCTGAGTTACGGCCGCCGCGTCGAAAATCCTGTCACGGTCGTATACGCCACGCAAGTGGCAGACCGTACCTTGCGGCAGGGCGGCAGGATAGGTGGAAAAAGTCGCCTTGCCTCGCAGTTCGACAGGAAGCAGGGCTATCAAGTCGGCAAACAGCGCAAGCAGCCTCGTTCCGTCAACATCGTACTTCGCCGATGTCTTGAAGTAGATCGTCTTCCCCGTCACCGACATGTTCTTTGCGAGAAGCCGCGCAAAGCCCTTTGCCAGGCGAACGCCTTCATCGCCGCCGAACATCGCCCGCCATGCGGGCGCGTCGCTCGTCACCGCCGGCATCTTCAACCGCAGTCGCCCCAAAGTCAGCCTATCCGCCTCCAACCATCGCGCCTCTCCAGTCCAAGGTTCGACGAACCGCTGGAATTCCTTCTTCAGAGTTTCAGCGCCGCCAATCGCCGGCATCTCGCCTTTCGGGAACACAAGCAAGCGCGCAATGCGATTCGTACGTCCCGTGTAATCGAACTCGGCAGGAGCCACGCGCCCGACTATATGTTCTCCCTGCGGCAAGGCGACATGGAACCAGTTGACGGGATTCTCCTTGAAGTACGTCGCGTCATGCGCGCCAGTCCGATGGCTGTAGGCGCAATAGGTCTCAAGACGCGTACGCAATGCGTCGGGCAATCCTTTCGTCATGGCAACAGTGGCGAATCCGTGCGTGCCAGGGATGAGTCCATTCGGGAGCGAGGTGTTGACGAGTTCGTACATGGCAAATTCCTTTCGGCTGTACATGTGGTAGGGTCACGCGTCCCGCGTAACCGTTGCGGACGCACGGGACGCGCACCCCTACCATTCCCCAGACACAGGCACCAATCCCTTCTTAGCGAGCGTAAACACAACAGGAAGTTCCGTCCAGACGGGCTTGATGTCACACGGACGCACACCCTCGCGCATCGGGTTGTGTCCGAGCGCGCTCACAGGAACGAACCAGACGTCCGACGCGATGTCATGCGCAGTCGCCGTCACCTCCGGAGCGATTTCGTCGAGGAACGTTTCGGTCTGGCGAGACACGTCGCGCAGCACATCGAGATCGAGCGCATACGCACCCGACTTGTCGCCCTTGTAGATGGGCACATTGAGCGAAAGCCGTCTCCGCAGCAGATCGGCCTTGGACACACCGAAGATGAGCGGCTTCGAGAGGCGTGTCTCACTACGGTTGCCAAGATGACGGCGTATGCGTGCGGCCATCTCCGAGAGCAGGATATCCTGACGTTGCGCGTAGTTGCGCGCTGTACCGCCACCGCGGTCAAGATAGGAGCGAAAGCGTGGATCGGCAGATGGGTCAAACATGAAAAAGAGCGTGTCGGAATTGAGCATGTTCAACGTCACTGCGGATGCCTGCGTATCAGCGCCAGCGCGGAAATGCTCGCCTGCGCTGTCATATACCACAAGGCTCTGAGGTTGATCGCCACCTCGTGTGCGCAATTGGAAAAAACTCGGAAGGGGCAGCAACACGTTATCTCCATCCAGCATTACGCTGCGGCTCACGTTGGACGCCTGCAAGTCGGTCTTCTCAATCTGCTGAAGTGTCGTATCGTCCTCCTGGAAGAACAGTTTCTCCTCGTATGCATTGATCCAGCGGTTCGCAACAGGATCAAGATCCATAAAGCTAACACCGAACAAGCGGCTCAACATCTGGCGACACTGCCACATGGAACTGGCCAGGAATACCGACTTGCCCGCACCTGCCGCGCCCACCACGGACATCACCATCTGAGGCGTATCCAAGAGAGAACGAGGTAACGACATGTGGCAACGAGGACACGCGATCTCCGTGCACGTTCCACCTTCTGAATCTATCGCCAGTCCGTTGGCATTGAACTTTGATGGAAGAAAACGCGACTGTTCTCCGGGACCCAACACGGGATCACCCAGCAAACCAGGCGAAACTGACACAGAAAGCACATCCTCCAAGGCTGAGACCGTACGGCAATATGGACACATGAAACTCTCGCCAAGTTCAGCCTTAGTTTCTTCAGCCGTAACAGTACGAGACGATTCTGTCTGCGATGCAGGATTTGATGGTTCCGGCATATCAAAATCCACCACATCCGCCATATTCATCACTGTCCCAGGATTCTGAAGTGTCCGAACTTTGGTCATTGGCGTGAAATATCCTTTTTCACATCCTTCCACAATCTGTTCACCCGTGAATGGTCCACTCTCGCCTCCATCCCGTTTTGTAACCATGTACAGATCTGGCGAGTTATCCAAGGCGGCTTTTCTAGTCTGGGTATAATCGGTACCAAGACCGATCACTATCTCTCCAAGTTTTAGGATATGACTTTGAAATGGAGCAAGCTTTATCTCCACCGGAATAATCACACCATCAAGTTCACCAGGGTTGGTGTCTGAAAGGTTGACATAACGAACGCCCGTCAATTTCTTCTCAAGCTTGAACTGCTGGCGCGAAATACACGGGTCGTCAATAACTGCGCAATTCCCTGTCGGTCCAGGATGCCGCCCGACATAAAACGGGAACTCGTCTACGGTCTCATCAAGACCTGTTATAGGACAAATGACATGCCAAGACATATGGATTGTACCTGTTCCAACCTATTTTTCGGACGAATCTGTCAATGCGAGGCGGACCCCACTGCAGTCCCATCCTACGCTTCCGCTTCTTGCAGACCTTACAGATGCGGCACAGAATGGCGAAGACGAGCCCCAGTATCCGCCACGAAGAACACGATCGACGTCCAACGACAATGGAGATCTCCTTGCCGGAGCATGGATGGGATCGACAGCATCCAGGCACCATTCCCACACGCCGCCCTGCATATCATAGATACCCCATCCATTAGGGGTATACTTGCCGACCTCGCTTGTGCCCAATGCCGCACTTGAGACCTTTGACACACTGCCCCCCCCGCTGTTTTCCGCATATCGCCCCAAATCCAACATGGAGACAGGACTGTCGTCTCCATTCCCATATTGGGCCGTCTTCCCAGCGTGGCAAGCGCACTCCCATTGGTCTTCCGTTGGAATATCAAGGCTTGTCAAGCCGGCCTTCTTGCGAAGAACACCTATGAAGCTATTGTCATCAACATCTACGGAATGAGGGTAACCTGTACCTTTCGTATCACCACGTACCATGGTGTACGAGACACTTTCTACCGGACGCATGGCATAGTCGGTATCGTTCCTGAATGAACTGGGACGTGTACCGAGGACATGTTCCCATTGCCGTTGCGTAACCGGAAAGACACCTATGTAATAAGGCCGCGAGACCACAATCGAATAACTGTCATTGGCATTTGTACTTATGAACGGGTATTCCGCTATTGCCTTTCTTCGCACAAATGTTCCTGCCTGTATTCTCGCCAAGACAATCTTGTCCGTCTTGTATTCGGCCGGCCAACCACCCAAGGGCGGAGCGTCTAGTCTGGAAACTGGATATGATTTCACATCTGTCCCACCCGACACATCTATAATGATATAATCGCCATTCACGTTCAAGGCGAACAATAACAATATCATGAGAAATATCACCAAGTTCGAACGGGCTTTCAAATGAACCGTTTCCACATCCAGAAATCTTCCGTCCTTTTGCAACATCGCTTCTCCTCTTACCTTTCTGCCGCTAATTGTTTGCGAGAGGTGCGGCGGCGACAAAAATTGAGCGGCGCACTCTCGAGATTCATGTCTTTTGAGAGGCACCGCTAAGAGCCTAAGGTAAAACCGAATAAGAGAGCACGCCGCGTGTATTGCACACACGACGCACCATCGTATCTCGCCTTACCTTTGATGAAATTAGCGGTTTCTCAAAAGGCTACTATACGCTGTTGCGTACGTTCTGCCGGAGGCGCACACCCGTGCGCACGGCAGTTGTTTGTCGCTCTCCAGCGGTTTGACCCGCTGTGGCGACCAGTCCGGCGACTAGGTGCCCGCCGGTATGTCAAAGAGCGATGTTCCCGTTCAAGGAACGACGTAATTATACACTATCGCCCCAATGGGCGCAAGAGGACGAGAGAATTTTCTATATATGGCGAAATGCCGTTTCAACACGTATCGGCGGGTTATAAAATGCCGTCAGTGGCCGCAGAGGGCGATCAGCAGCACGCCCGCCACGGCAAGGGCCATGCCCGCCAATTCGCGCAGGCGTGCCTTATGGTGGCCGAACAGGATCATGAACGGCAGCACGAAGAGTGGCTCCAGGCTGAGCAGGGCGCCTGCCACCACCACGTCCAGATACTTGAACGCCGCCATGGAAAGACCGAATCCGCCAAAGGCCACGAGCGCGGTGACGCCGAGGAAGCCCGCGCCGTAGCGGACATCCCTGAACGGCTTCGCCCAGAGGGCGGTCTTGCCGGTGCATGCGGCCAGCGCGGCAAGGACAATTCCGCCGGAGAGCATCCGGTAGAACGTCACGGCGAACGGCGAGAGGGCGGCGGCACCCGTCATGGCGGGCTTGGCTATGACGGTGGAGACGGAGGAGCAGATGAACGAAACTATGCCGTAGACGATGCCGCGCATGGTGGAGCGTCCGCCGGAGGATGCGTCGACGGGGAACATGAGAAGCGCCGTCGCCGCCATGATGAGCACGATTCCGCACCACACCGCGATGGAAGGCATCTCGCCCAGGCAGAGGACGCCAAGGATCCCGGTGAAGACATTGGGGCAGGTCAGCAGCAGGATCGTGAGCAGCAGGGGCGAGAGCCGACCAAGCGCCGCGAAGAAGAAGCAGTCGCCTATGGCGATGCCTATCACGCCGCTGGCGACCAGCCTAAGGAGCGTGCCACCATCCGCAGCAGGCCATCCCTGCAACACAAGCAGCACGGGCAGGAGCAGCGCCGCGGAGACGAGCGACTTGACGGCCGTCATGCCCATCGGATCCAGCCGTTCGCCGAGCCGCTTGAAAAGGACGCCGCACAGCGCCCACGAGGCTGCCGCCCCGAGCGCCACCAAGATTCCGACCGCTGTCGTTCCCATGTTCATGTCTGGTGCTGCATGTCGCAGAGCTTGCGGTAGACGCCTCCGGCCGCGAAGAGCTCGTCGTGCGTGCCGCGTTCGACTATGGCGCCATCCTGCATCACGAGGATGAGGTCGGCGTGCCTGATCGTGGAAAGCCTGTGGGCGATGGCGAAGGTCGTCCGGTTCTCCATCAGCCTGTCAAGCGCATCCTGCACCAGACGCTCGGTGACGGTGTCGAGCGCGCTCGTGGCCTCGTCGAGGATGAGGATCGGCGGGTTGCGCAGGATGGCGCGCGCGATGGCGATGCGCTGGCGTTCGCCGCCGGAGAGCGCAAACCCCTTCTCGCCCACGATGCGGGAGTACCCTTCCGGGTGGGCCATTATGAAATCGTGGGCGTTGGCCATCCTAGCCGCCGCCACGACCTGTTCGTGCGTCGCGTCGGGCGAGCCATAGCGGATGTTGGCCTCGATCGTGTCGTTGAAAAGCAGCGTCTCCTGCATCACGGCGCCCACCAGCCGGCGGAGATCGCGGATGCGCATGTCCCGGAGGTCGATGCCGTCCAGCGATACGGTTCCCTCGCGCGGGTCGAAGAAGCGCGCCAGAAGGCCGCTCAGCGTGGACTTGCCGCTGCCGGTACCGCCCACCACGGCGACCATGCGGCCGCGCGGCACGTCGAAGGTAGCGTGCGACACGGCATCGCGCTCGGAGGTGTCGTACCGGAACGATACGTCGCGGAACGAGATCCTGTCCACGAAATCCGTCTTCGGCGCGGCGGACGGATTCTCGGGCAGCTCCATGTGCAGATCAAGCACCGAATACACGCGGCTCAAGGCGGCGAGCGAGTTCTCGATCTGCACCTGAAGCTTCGACATCTGCTTCACCGGCTTGTAGATTACGAGCAGCGGCGCCAGCATCGGAACCACGTCCGAGACCTTCACGTCCACGATGAAGCACCACACCATGAAGGCGCAGATGAGGATTATGCCCACGGTCTCCACCGTCGGCCCCACCATCAGGCCCATGCGCAGCGCGCGCATGGTGGACTTGAGCAGGTAGCGGTTCGTCTTGGCGAACTGGGCGTTCTCGAACTCCTCGGTATGGTAGCTCTTCACCACGCGGATGCAGGTGAGTATCTCGTGGATCTTCGCGCCTATCATCGAGCCGCGCTCGAGCGATTTGCGCGCCCAGCGCCTTATGGCCCTGCCGAGCATCTGCACGGGCAGCACGAACAGCGGGAAGCCTATCGCGATGAGGCTCATCGTGGCCAGCATGTGGTGGGAGACCGCGAACCATACGATGAAACCGATCGCCACCACGATCTCGAACGGCGCGAGCGCCAGCTCCGAGACGATGGTGGAGAGGATTATCTGGATCTGGTGCGGATCCCCGAAGATGCGCGACAGGAGCTGCCCCATGTCCACCCTGCCGAAGAACTGCATGTTCTGCCGCTGCACGTGCTCCAGCATGTCCTGCCGCAGATCGGCCACGGCATGCGCCCCCGCCCAGCTGAGGCAGTATCTGTTGAGGAACATGAGCGCAAGGCGGGCGAACGCGACAATCGGCACTATTACGCACACCATCAGCACCAGCGCGCCGCCCATTCCGCCGCGTTCGTTCTCCAGCCGGAAGCCCAGCTTCGCCGCCAGACGCTCCACCTTCGGGTACCAGCCAGGCAGCTTCGACCGACGGGCTATCTCCCTTTCAATCGCATTGCCCTTGCCGGAGGCATGGCGGGCGGCGTCCTTCGAGTCCGCTGCGACCCCGCCAGCCGTGGGTTCCACCACAGCCCCCTTCTCGCCGCCGTTCGCCGCGAGCTCAACCCTCTCGTCATGCGACTCCACATGCTGCAGGGCCGGCTGGACGATCTGGAAGAACGGCACGAGCGTGCCTGCGGTGAGCATTCCGCACACCACGCCCAGGGCCAGCCGGGCACGGTAGCGACGCGCATACCGCCACACGCGCGCATACGCCTCGCGCACGGTATAGTCGCGGTCAAAGAACTCCTTCCGGTATTCGACTTTCGCCATGCGGAAAGGGGGTCGATGATGGTAGTACCGGCGGCGGCGCTACTTCGCGCGCGACAGCTCGGCGGCAACAAGCGTCGCCATGGAGGCCACGGCCTTGTCCGTGGAAGCCCTGAACACCGACACCGCCGGCGCCTGGCACGGGTATCCGCACCAGCGCAGCTGGTCGAGCAGGAAGACCTGCACATAGGGATCGACGGACTTCTTGGCGGCCGCCAGCAGGGCGTCCGCCCAGATGCGGCGCTGGTCGGCGTGCGTCTGGGTCCAGAACAGGAACACCTTCCTGCACCAGCAGTCGCCCTGCATCACGAACTGCGACACGGCGGCGATCTGCATCGCCTTCATCGGGTCCGTGGCATAGGCCGGCTTCACCTCGGCCAGCAACGCCGCCGCGGCTTCCGCATCCTTGACGAATGCCGCCAGGGCCTCGGGGGAGGTTGCCTCGGCGAGCGCCGCGTCGTTGGCGTTCTGCCAGTCAACGGCCGTCGTAGAGCCATAGGTGGCCTTCATGTCCTCGTTGTATCCGGCAAAGACGGCCGAGGCCGCCATCACAACCATAGCAATCAAGATCTTCTTCATGGTCTTTCCATCCAATCCTTACTCACTTCCTTACTCACTATTCACTCTTCACTATTCACTATCCTCAGCCCCACATCTCCTTGGCCCACGGCTGGCGCATGGACTGGTAGAGGAAGCGGTCTGCCGCCGGGTCGTCCACGGCCTTGAGGGCCACGGGGTCGAAGCGGAAGCCCCGGCCGAGGCGCTCCGCCACGATGGCCAGGTTGAACATCGTGCAGGAGCGGAACCCGTTCGCCTCGTTGAGGGCGAAGGTCTTGCGCTCGCGCACGGATTCCATGAAGTCCGTGACCTGGGGCGCGGGTTCGGGCAGGTCGGCGAGTATCTTCTCGCTGTCGAGTTCCTTGCCGCTGCCGTCCACGAGGCGCAGGGGCTTGCCCCTGGCAGGCGCCTTGTACACGCACATGCCGTTCGAGCCGCGAAGGAGCGGTTCCTCCTTGAGCGTCTCGTCGCCGTCCAGCACGACCTCGGTGCCGTCGTCGTAGGTGAGCGTGAGGCGGTCAAAGCGGCCCACGACGTCCGGATGCTGCTTCGGACCCTTGTAGTCGATCTTCACGGGGCTGGTATCGTCCTTGCACAGAAGATACTGCAGCGGATCGAGATAGTGCTGGGCCATGTCGCCAAGCCCGCCGGAGTCATAGTCCCAGTAGCCGCGGAACGTGGTGGCGACGCGATGCGGGTGGTACGGCTTCCAGGGCGCCGGCCCGAGCCACATGTCCCAGTCCAGATCTTCAGGACACTGCTGCGGCACGAGGTTCACCAGCCCCGACCATCCGAACTTCCACGAGAAGCCCTGGCCTGCGCCGAACGTGCACTTGAGCGGACCCTTGCCGAGCATGCCGCTCTCCACCACCTGGCGGATGGGCTTCACCGGCGTGTTGAACCCGTAGAAGCAGTCCTTGAACCGGAACCAGGTGTTGAGGCGGAACATGCGCTTCTTGGCCTGCACAACCTCCATCACGCGCTTGCCTTCGCCCACCGTGCGCGTCATCGGCTTTTCGCACCAGATGTCCTTGCCAGCGTTCGCCGCCATGACGCTCATGCAACCGTGCCAGTGCGGCGGCGTGCAGATGTGCACGATATCCACGCCGGGATCGGCCAGAAGCTCCATGAAGTTCTTGTAGCCCTTGATCTTGCCCCACTTCTTCTCCGCGGCCTTCAGGCCGGCGGCGACGCGGCTCTTGAACGGATCGCAGAGGCCCACGAGCCGCGACCCGTCGTATGGCAGATGGTTGGCGCTGTGCGCTATCGCGCCGAAGCCGATGAGCGCGCGCGTAAGCTGGTTGGAGGGGGCGTTGGCGCCCCAGAGGACGCGCGCGGGTATGATGGAGAACCCTGCGGCCGCCGTGGCGGTCTTGAGGAACTGCCGCCGTGATGCTGATGTGTGCATGTCGTTTCCATTCCTTTCTTGTTGAAGAGTGCCACTATTATACCACAATCGCAGGGCTTCGGGACACCCCGGCAGAAATTTCTTTTCCCAGCGCCGCGGCTATGCCTGCGGCGGGGCTATGCGTACCCGCCGCCCCTCCACCTTCAGCCTGCCCTCGGAAAGCAGCCGCAGAGCCTCGGGAAATGCCACATGCTCCTGCACCTGGATGCGGGCATGGAGCGTCTCGGGAGTGTCGTCCTCCATCACCGGCACGCTTTTCTGCACTATTATGGGACCTGAATCCGTGCCGGCGTCCACGAAATGGACCGTCACACCCGCCACCTTGCAACCGTAGTCGAGCGCCTGGCGCCAGGACTCGATTCCGGGGAATGCCGGCAGCAGGGCGGGGTGGATGTTCAACACCCGCATCGGGAATGCCGCTAGCAGCCTGGGCTTCACTATGCGCATGAAACCTGCAAGCACCACCGTGTCGCACCCGGCTTCCCGCAGCAGGCGGATTGCCTCCTCCTCGCCGGTCGTATCCAGCCGCGTCTTCCAGGGCGAGCAGTCTATCCATCGCGCGGGAATACCGTGCCTGGCGGCGCGTTCGAGGATGTAGGCGTCCTTGACGTCCGAAAGGACGAGCCGTATCTCCGCGTCCAGCTCGCCCCGGTCTATCGCGTCCACTATGGACTGCATGTTCGATCCGGCGCCAGATCCCAGCACGCCGAGTTTCAGGGTTGTCTTCATCTTTTCCTTTCCAGTTTCAATGCCGGGACCCAGCTTTCAGGGCAGGATGCCCGAGGCGTAGCGGTCGTGCCCGGCGTAGTCACCTTCTATGCGTATGTCGTTGAAGCCTGCGTCGAACAGGATCTTCTGGAGCGCCGGACCCTGGCCGTCGCCGATCTCGAGGAACAGCCCGCCGCCCGGCTTCAGCAGGTTGAGCGCATCCATCGCAAGCCGCTCATAGAAGTCGAGCCCCTCCACGCCGCCGTCAAGCGCACCCATCGGCTCGAAGTTGCGGATGCGCGGATCGAGCTTGGCGCATTCCGCGGTGGGGATGTAGGGCGGGTTGGATACTATCACGTCCACCGACTGCGGCTCGTCGAAATCGTCAAGGCCGTCCGCCACCTCGAAACGTACCGCCTCCTCCAGCCCGCAACGCCTGGCGTTCTCGCGCGCAAGCGCCACGGCGTCGGCGGAGATATCGAGCCCAAGGTAGTCCGCCGCCGGGAATTCCGAGGCGAGCGCAAGCGCTATGCAGCCCGTGCCCGTGCCAACATCCACCACGAGCGGCCTTTCGGCGTCCGGCGGCCGTGCGGAAAGATGCCTGAGGACGCGGGTGACCAGCTCCTCCGTCTCCGGACGCGGTATGAGCGCGCGGCGGTCGCATGCGAGGGTGAGCCGGCGGAAGTCCCATTCGCCCAGCACGTACTGCACCGGTTCGCCGCCCGCGAGCCGCGCCATGCCGCGCCGCATGGCATCGAGATACCGTTCGGACGGCGTCTCGGACATGTGCGGCGCCAGAAAACCCCTGCCGCATTTCAGAAGGCGCGCCGCAAGCAGTTCGGCAGCAACCGGCGCATCGGACACGCCCTTGCCCTCCAGATACCGGACGGCCAGGTCGAGTATCTCGCGCCAGCTCCTAGGCTGCCCGCCGCATTCCGATCGCGCCATGCGCCGGTCCGTGGGATCAGAACGGCAAATCGTCCGCATCGCCCACATCGGCCGGGATGTCCGGCGCCTCGGCAGGCTGCGGCACCGGCTCGGTGGAAGAGCCGTCGGCGTTGATGACGTCTATCTTCCAGCCGGTGAGATCGGTGAAGTAGCGCACGCCGTTGGGACCATCCCACCGGCGGCCATCGATTGAAAAGCGGATGTTGACCCTGTCGCCCTTCTTGACGGAATCGAGCAGGTTGCAGTTGTCCTTCTTGAACGTGAAAAGGACCGGGTTGGGATACTTGTTCGTGGAATCGACGTCGTTCCCGACTATTAGTTCACGCTTCGTGAAACCATTCGCGCCGAAGCTCTTCGTCTCGCCGACCTCTTCGACGACACCCTTGTATTCATAGCTGACCATCTTTTACCATTCTCCTTGTGTCCTGACTGCGTTAATTGTAGCACATTCCGCCCCCGGGCGCAAGGCGCAACCCACTGGAATATTGAAACGAAAGTTGTACAATCAAGTGAGTCAAATCGGAATGGCAAGTTTTCGAGGTGCGAAATGCGCACCGGAACCGATCCGGCATTGCGCAGTTCGACCGTATTCGACACGTTCATACCCGCCGGAATCTCACCGAACGCAATCCCTTCCGGCGGCGCCACGAGACGTGGCGCGGCCTGCACCGACAACGCGAGAGCCAGCGCAGACAACATCACGACATGACATGACGCGCCACATCCGGCACGCCGCAAGCGAGTACAGTGCGGTCCCCGCGTAGGGGAAGCGGATGCGCTTCGCCGCTCCCACCAGCACGGCACGGATGCGGTCGCGCAGGGTCACATCAACCACGTCATCCTGCATCGCGCCGAGATGCTGGAGACAGTAGTCCAACACCGCCGGAGGATGGTTGCCCGTCCGAAACATCCCGACCAGAAGCTCCGTCAAACCAGCTGGAACGGGATTCTGGCTACGGAGCAAGTTCAAGACATCGTTCTTCAGCGAGGCGGTTCGCTCTGCGCGAAGCACATCGTTGGTCGAGCCGACATACGCCATCAAGAGCGCGATGTCGTTGGGCGGGAGGTCGCGCCGCCGCGCCGATGCACGTGACGCTCATAATGGGCGAATCGTCCGGGCCGGGCAGCGGCCCACGTGACAGCCGCCGCACAGGTAGGGTCACGCGTCCCGCGTGACCGCCGCAACCGTCCGCATGGCTGCTCCTTCATGGTTCGTCGCGCCGTTCCACCGTTTTTCACCCCGTCAATGGGCCCCCTCCCACCTCCTACAAGAACCTTGTACTCCACCACTCTTACTCCACCAATGGGATCAGACCCTCCCCAGCCTCAAAAATATTCGGAATTGCCCTCCTAAACATCTCACTATTCCGTATACATTTCATCAATATGTCCTTTTTAAGGAGATGTTCTGATGGTATCTCACAAGCAACATGCGACCAGAACACGAAGCTTTCTTTTAACAGTAAAAACAGGTGCGCTTTTAAAGTTTTCTCCTTCATAAGCATATTAAAACAGTCCGCAGCACTCATGTTGTTTACAAAATATCGCCATTGTCGCCATATCGTTAATATGGCACAAAAACGAGATAATTCACATATGTGAACTCTGTACTCCAAGAAATATCCAGACAAAAATGTTTCAAAGGCCCAAACCAAAGCGAGATGTCGCTCTTCCCATTCGTCCATTTTGTTAAATATGTAGAACATCGGTGCCCTTAGTTTGAGGAGGAGAGGGTCTGACCCCATTGGTGGAGTAAGAGTGGTGGAGTAATCTCACGACAGCACCTTTCTTCCCTTGGGCGTGAGCCTGTACGCCTGCCATGGAGAATGAAGGCTCGCGGCGTTCACAGGCGCGATCAGGCCGG
>JAFXTB010000091.1 GCA_017525225.1 Kiritimatiellia bacterium | reverse complement strand
TTCAATTCTGCTGCATCTTTCATGGAGTCTCCTTCACGGTTGTGGTGGCGCAATTATGTCAAAAATCCATCGAAGACGATATGCAGAAGGCAGAAAAAGCGCGGGCGAGTTAGCCCGCGCACCTCTCTCAAAGTTGTTTTTACCAGTTGTTCTGGTTGTTTCCAATCTCAAAACGCATGGGTGAATTACGGAGATGCGCCCTTCTTGTCGGCCGGATCCATGGCAATGCCGTCATACGCGAGCTCAGATGGACGATGCGCGACCTCGCCTCCGCGCATCGTCGCGGTCGAAGAGATGCTCTATCTCGTCGAGCGTCTTGCCTTTCGTCTCGGGGATGAAGAGGACGGTGACGAAGTACAGCGCGCCGTTCACCGCGAAGAAGAAGAACATGGACGACCATCCCCACGCCGCGACCCACGGACGGAACCACGAGGCAAGCCCCCATGCGACGAGCTGGTTCATGAAAAGCGCTATCGCCATGCCGTTCGCACGTATGCGCAACGGCATCAGCTCGGAAAGGACGAGCCACACGCAAAGCCCCGGACCCAGCGCATAGAACACCTGCATGAAGAAGAACGCGAACAGGGCCAGAAGACCGGTGGAGTTGCTCGCCTCCACACCGAAGCGCTCGATCGCGAGGAACACGCACCCTATGGCTGCAAGGCCGATCGTCATACCGCCGGTGCCGACCTTGAGAAGCCATGTGCGGCCCTTCCTGTCGACAAGCGTGGCGGCGGCGATCGTCACGAGCATGTTCGTAAGCTTCACCGCAAGCTGTCCCCAGTTGGCGAAGATCCCCTCGAAACCCGCGCTGTGGAGGATCGTCACGAGATAGCTGGTGAACGAGCTCATGCCCGTGGTCTTGTTGAACGTCAGCACAAGGCACGCCAGCAGGAACGGCAGCACGTAGCGCCGCTGGAGGAGGGTGCGGGAGAGTGATGGTTTGAGGGTTTCGGGTTTCTGGTTTCTGGTTTCTGGCTGAGAGGGTGATTTCCTGGCAAGCCAGACCGGGCTTTCGGGCAGGCGCAGGCTGCCGAGGAAGAGCACCGCCACCGGCACCATGGTCCACCAGAAGTTTGCGCCCCAGGCGGCAACCCTCCCAGCCTCATCGGCCTTGTCCGACGCGCCATACCACGTGGCGACGAGACACCCCGCGCCGGCGGCAACCACCAGCCCCAGCCCGAGGCAGAACTGGAACACGCCCGTGCCGCGTCCCCGTATCTCGGGCGGCAGAGTCTCCGTGAGGTACATCGGCATCACGACGGCCATGTAGCCCGCGCTCATCCCCTGCAGGATCCGCCCGACATAGAGGGCGGGATACGAACCGAGCGAAAGGCTCACGATTGGGATCGCGACGAGAAACATCGCGGCCGACGCTACTATCATCCTCTTGCGCCCGAAGAAGTCGCACAGCCATCCCGCCGTGATCGACGAAAGCAGTCCACCCAGCAGCACCGCTCCGACGATATGGCTTATCTGGGCGTCAGAGTACGTGCCCATGGCCTTCATATACGGCTCGGCCGCCGCGATCACCCCGAAGTCCACGCCGTACAGCAGGCCGCCCAGCCCCGCAATCGCCAGCAGCAGCGGCGTCGCCCTTGCGCGTTCCTTTTCCATGCCGTACCTCCCCTGCCTATCTTGAATCGCCATCCAGAAGCGGCGCCAGGTCCTCGAGCTGCGTTACCGTGTGGACGCTGCAGTTCATCCAGATGTGCGGACAGCGCGATCCGACGAAGTACGGCTTGCGCCATTCCGAGGCGATCTCGCCGTCGCCGCCCATCTGCTGCACGCGCACGATGGAATCGCCGAGGGTACGCGCCTTCGCCAGCGCCAGCTCGTCGCCTTCGAGCCGGTAGAGGTCCACATATACCGTCATCATCATCGTGGCAAGGGCGTTCTCCATCATCATCCAGCGGTATTTCTCCGTGACGCCCGGAAGATCCTCCGGCCATTCGGAGAAATCGGCCCGACCTTCGTTCGGCACCCACGGACCGAACTCGTTGTCCCCGCCAACCAGTACGCACCGTCCATCCGGGTCGCTGGGCTTGCGCCAGAACACGAACTGGTCCTCCACCCAGCGCACGAGGTCGCGCGCGATCCTGAGCCTTGCCGCGTCGTGCGGGTGGTGCGTCATTAGATAGTGCGCCACGCGCATCGCGTCGCACGAGGAATGGTTCCTCCAGCCGGCGGAGGGCTTGGTGTCCTCGAACTGCGCGGCCCAGTCCCACGTGCGCAGCGGCCCGTTCTCGATGTAGGCGAACGCCCTGGCCGCCACGGCGCGCCAGGCGTCATCGCCTGTGGCGTCGGCGAGCTGCTCCATGAACTCGCACACCTGTATCGGTATGAGCCGCACGGGCCTGTCGCCATCGCCGCCGATGAACGGCGCGCCGTCCTTCTCCCACATCTTGAGGTACCACGTCCCCTCCGGCAGCTGCAGTCTCCTGTACGTGGCGGCTATCCCCAGCGCCGCATCGAGGAACCTGCGTTCGCCGCATGCCGCGTACAGCTTCAGGTAGGCGCTTCCCATCACGGCCGGGTACACGAGCATGTTCTGCCCGGCGTACCGTACCGATGCGAAATTCGTCTTCTGGCCCTCCATCTTCCAGTACGTCGGTGGGAAGAACGCGAGCGGCGCATCGGCCTTCTGCGATATTGATATCATGTAGTCCCCGGCGGCGATGGCGATCTTCATCGCGTCGTCGCGGTGCGCCGGGTCGAGTTTGGCGCAGCGCAGCATCCCGGTGATGAGCGCGGAGTTCATCTTCGACGGATAGATGTTGAAGAGGTCGGTCACGCCGTCCGGGGTGCCATGCTCGAGGAAGTGCCTGGTGTTGCCGTGCGCCAGCAGGACCGGATAGTAGCGCCGCACACATTCCATGTACGACCACGGCCGCTTGCGGTAGGAGCCGGGCGAATAGCCCGCCCCGCGCCAGAAGCGGCGGCGGCCGGCCTCGCCAAGAACGCGCCCCTGGGCGTCCACGCCGGCGACGGACACCTCCACATAACCTACGGGCAGGGCATTCCACACGGGCGAAAGCGCGGCGGTCGGACTGGACGCCTCGAACGAATGCCGCCTTCCAGCACCGTCCGTGACGTCGAACCTGTACTTCGCCGCGCCTGGTACGGCGGCGAAATCGAACGCGGGCGGATAGAGGAAGCGGACGCTGTGCCCGTTCCAGAACGGCCGGCCTTCCCCGCCCGGACGCACAGGCACCGCGTAGTCGGCCGCCGCCGCGGCGGCGAGCCTCGCCTCGTCACTCGCCCCCGCCTTGCACGCCGCGTCCTCCAGCAGCATCTGGATCACGCGCCCGGATCCGGAGCAGTTCGGGCTCCACGGCAGATACCACGGGTTGTCGTCGCGGTAGCGTTCGCCCAGGTAGAACTCCTCGCTCATCGAATTGCGGATCGTACCGGCTAGGATCCTGTCGGCGAGTGCCTTCTGCCCGATGCCGAGGAAAACCTTGTGCCACAGCTTGTCCTGCGAGGTGGTGTACCAGTAGTGCGTGCTGTCGAGATCGTTGTATGGTGGCAGGTTGGCGGTGAGGCCCCTCTCGGCATTGCAGTATCCAAGGCGGCAGCAGGAACGCCACACCCTCACCACGTCCGTGGCGTCCACAAGCCCAAACCGCAGGCCCATCGCCATCACAAGCCCATGGTAGAGGCGTGGGTATCCCTTCTTGAGGTTCGCGCCGTCGGTACCGTCCGGCGTAAGCGGCAGGTAGAGCTCGTCCCGGCTCTCGCAATCGCGCCTGGCGCGCTCGATCACGCCGCCGAACGCCTTGGCGTAGTCCGCGATGCCGGCGCGTATCTCGTCCAGCGCCGGGTCGCTGAAACGCTCGGCGGCATCCAGGTAGAACGAAAGCCCCTTAAGGTTCTCGCCGTCCGTGAACGCCCATACCTGCGCGGCGCCCTTGTAGTCGGAGGCGCGGCCGGGCGGGAACAGCCCGGGCTGAAGCCCCCCTGCCGCCCCGGGCTTCACGCGATGGCGCATGACCCACCTGAACCCTTCCAGCGCCCTGGCCCGGTAGCGGTTCCACGTGGCGGCATCGCCGGAGTCGTGGCAGTAGCGCCCGAGTATCCCCAGCACGTTCGCGGTGTTGCAGTCCCAGTCTATGCCGAACGGACCGATCCTCCCGCTCTCGGCGCCATCGTACACGTTGCCATACTCGTCGAAGTAGAACGATATTGCCTCCCGGACGTAGTCGTCGAAGCGACCGACCTTCACCAGCGCGGCAAGGGCCTCCATGTTGTCCCAGGGCCACACCCACCTCTGCAGCCCGCCCTGGCGCGGCAGCGCGTAGTCCTTGCCGACAGGCCTGCTGAAGCACTGGAGCATCTGCACAGTGAGATTCTGCACCAGGCGCAGCCTGCCGGGATCGGCGGCCAGTGCCGGCGGCAGCCTGTCGATCTTCGAAAGCTCCTCCCGCCACCAGCGCTCGGTCGCGGTCCTGGCGGAGGCGAAGTCCGGCCGGACCGCATCCCCCATCCCGAGCGTGAAGTCGAAGGACCGGCTCTCGCCCGGCTTCAGGTCGATGGCAAACGCAAGTTCACCCTTCGCGGCATCCCACTGCGCGCCGGCCGGGCATGGCGCGAAAGCCATGAAACGCCCGCCGTCGGACTTCAGACCGTCGGCGCAGCGCTTCCAGTCCACCGGCATCTTCGCCCACGTCTCGGGATGCGAAGCGTATGGACCGTAGAAGTCCGGGGCGCCCAGGCCGTTGTCATGGCCGCCCAGCAGCTCCACCTCCCTGCCGTGCCTTAGACGGATCGCGAACTTCTCGCTGAATCCGGCGCCGGACCCGTTCTCCACGGAGAAGCGCCCGAAGCACGTGGACTTTCTAGTGCAGTCGCAGCAGGCCTCAAGCCTTACCTTCACGCCGGCAAGGTCCCATTCCAGCCCATGGACAGGCGTGCCGTCCGCAGGGACGATGTTCTTTGCCGCCTTGAAGTCGAAGAGCGCCCCGCCATCGCCGTGGAAGAACCAGCAGGCGTCGGACTCCTCCGTGAAATAGTGACGCTTGCGCCAGTCCTTGCTGTGGCCAACCTCCGCGAACGATATCTTGGCGTCGTTCCACAGCACGAACATCCGCTCCGCGAACGGAGGATGGAGGTATCGACGGGTCGTCCGCGGACGTTCCCATCCGGCATCGCCGCCGGAAGAGGCGCTGGCCCCTGCCGCCGGCGCGGACCACTTGATCTTCCGCGCCTTCGGCGGCACGTAGGTATGCTGCGACCCCTGCACCCATGTTGCGCGCTTGGGACATGTGAGGCTGTTGTACATGACGGCCGCTCCGCTCGGCGGCGCCACGTAGTCGCCTAGCCCGATGCGCGATATCTCGACGGTACATGAAGATGGAACGCGCTTTGCCATGTTCACCTGGTCGTAGTAGTCGAGCCCTGGCGCCCACTCGATGTGCCAGTCGCCGAATTCGCGACCGTTCTCGTAGCCGCCGACATCGCAGCACCAGGGTATGTGGATGACGGCCCTGCTGACTCCGGGAACGAGCGCCGCCGCCCACATGGCCTGCAAGGAACCCTGGCTGCCCCCTTGGACGGTCAGGTCGCGTCCGTTCCATTCCGGACGCGACTTGAGGTATTCCGTGCCGCGCATGACGCGCCAGGCCATGGCGCCGAAGTAGGAGGTTTCGGGCTTCGCGTTCTGTACAGGGTCGAAAGCGTGTCCGTAGCCGTTGCTGCGGACGGATTTCGCGAAGTCCCTGTAGTACGCCCTGTCGCGCCCGAGCTCGAAGCCGTGTGCGCTCAGAAGAAGTTCCATCCTTTCCCTCGGCACGGATTTTGGCGGATCGGTCGCATCGGAGCTCCAGCTGTGTCCGTAGCCGTAGAAACGGATCGAAGCGGGATATTTCCCCTTTGCCTCCGGCACGGAGAGGTAGCCTGTCGCGGGACGAGGCCCTGCACACGTGATGGACGCCTTGTAGAGCCTGACTCCGACGGTCGGGGAAGGGATCTCCTCCAATGTCGCCTCCATCGGCACCGCCGCAAGCTCTGCCTTCCGACGGCTCCAGAACGCATCGAAATCCTTAGGCTCAGGCTTCGTCTGACGGAGCGACCCCGGATCGACCGCGGCACCGCCCTCGAAATACACGGCATCGGCCCACGATGCGCGCGTGCTGCGCACGGGCTGCGGCGCGCCGACCGGGACAAGTTCGGCCACGAGCCTGACGAATCCCGGACACGCCAGCGACGTCTTCACCACGACCGGACCGGCGGCGGATCCGCGGCCGGTCTCCACCCTGCCGTCGTCGCCGGTGCGGCGCCAGGCGATCTCACGACCTTCCGCCGATGCCTCCTGCAGAGACAGGGTGAACGTCATCGTCTCGCCGGCACGGTACGAAAGAGGATCCTTGTCGGTCTCGCCCTTGATCCACGGAGCGGCCACGGCCACCCCCGACAACGCCAGCACGGCGGCGGAAATGCGAAGCTTCATCTATTGCATCCTCTACTTTAAGAATATCCTGAGCCCCGGACCCACGCCCTCCAGCACGCGAAGGACGCCAGGACCCGTGATGTACGGCGCAAGCGACGTGTCGTAGCGCGTGCCGTCGTCATACAGGCCGGCAGAGCGGGGATGGCCGTTGATCCGCAGGGTGCGCACCGTGAACTCGCCGTCGAAGCCGATCTCGAGCGAGCTGGAATGCGTCATGTTCAGATCCACGGCGGCGGGGATGTCGGCATTGCCGCCGATGGCGAGCGTGCCGGCCGTCACGAAGATGTTGGTGGCGGGCGTGGCGCAGTCGATCTCCAGCGTGCCGCCGGTGGCCTTCCAGAGCGGCACGCCGGGAACGGTGCCCTGGAACGATACGCGCCCAGGACCGGTCTGCGTTATGCCGCCCGCGCCGTGGATCGGGCTCGCAAACACCGATATGTCGCCAGGCTCGTTCTGCGCGAAGGTGATGTCGCCCGCGAGCGTCACGGGCAGATCCGACGCGAACGGCGTGCCTACGCCGGACGTCCTCACAGTGCCGCCTTCGAGCCGCAGCGACGCAGTGGACCACCCCTGCTGCAACGTCGTGCCGCACGACACCAGCAGCTCGCCCGACTTCATCGTGTGGGTGTAGATCTGCCCGCCGGACGACGTGAACTTGACGGAGTTGGTGAACGAGATGTTGCCGCCGGTCTGCTCCACGACGAGCTGCCCGCTGGACAGCGGGGACGCGGCGAAGTTCATCTTCGCGCCCGGGGCGGCGATGAAGGCGGGGGTGGTGCCATGGCGGGAGATCGAATCGCTTCGCAGCATGATGCCCCAGAGAAGCCCGCGGAATTCAAGCGTCGTGGACGATGGAACGCTCATCACGTGCGCGCTGTTGAGGTTGTAGGAGCGGTCCTGGTTCACCAAGTCGCCGGCGAACACCACCTTCCCGCCGCCGGTCACCACGAGAGGCGTGACGACATAGGCCGTACCGTTCGTCGGCGCCTTGCCTACGACCACCGTGGAATCCAGCACCAGCGTCGTCTGCGGCGACACCGTGACCGTGGCATTGGTGAGAAGCAGATACGCGTCGTTGGAGGCGGATAGCGTGATCGTGCCGGGAACGTCCACCGAAAGCGAGCCGAGCGCCACTACGCCGTCGAACGAAATGTTCGCGCCATCCTGGAGCGACGCGCCGTCGAGGACGGCGGCGGCGGTCTCGCCGTTCGGCACGCCGCCATCCACCCAGTTGGCGGAGGCAAGCCAGGAGCCGCCGGATGCAGGGCCGATCCAGTGCCCGGCAGACGCGGAAGGAGCCGTCGCCACGGTCACGGTGCCGGCGCCGAACGACTGGCTGGACCCGGCCGCCACGGGAACGCCGCCCACCGTGAGCGCTCCGACCGACCAGTTCGCGCCGGCCGGCAGCGAAAGCGAGCTGGCGGACGCGAGATCCAGGCGCGCCGGCACATCCGTCACGACAGCCGAGCCGCCTATCACCACGCTTCCCTCGTCCACGGTCAGCAGCCCCGTGAAGCTGTTGGTGCCGTTGAAGGTTACGGTGCCCTCGCCCGTCTTGCGCCAGGAGGCGGAGCCGGATACGGAGCAGCATTCGTCGAACACGATGTCGTGCCCGGCGGTATCGATGGTGGCGCCGCCGCCCCGGCCGCTGAAGGCCGTGTCGAGCGTGACGGTGAAATCGTCCGTGGCGTGCAGCGTTGCGCCGCCCAGCTGCAGCGACGGGGTCGTGTTGTAGCCGCCGTAGTTCTTGTGTGGTTCCCTGTTCTCAGAGTCGTCCGTACGCACAATGCCGCCAGCGCCGAGATACACGTCACCGCCATCGAGCCAGTACCAGTTGCTGTAGCTCTCGCTCGTCATCAGCGGCGTAGTGAGCGTGCCGCCGTTCATCTGGAACGATCCGCCGCCATAGCGCTTCCAGTTGCCGATGGAGGATGACGTGTTGCCGCTCGTGAGGGACTTGTTGAGATATATTCCCTGCACACATACGAGATCGCCATCCTGCAGATAGTAGTAGAGGGGCGTCTGGTTGTCGTTGCGGTGCGGATTGATGTAGAGGTTGTTAATGGTGACCTTGGCGCCATTGCGCTGTATGAGGCGGTTGAACGCGGAATATCCACCACGGGCCCAGACGAACCTGTTGAACGCAATGTCGGTATCCTGGCCCTCGAACACCACGGTAGCATCGGTTCCGTCCCCACCGCTCCAGAACGAAAGGCAGGTGTCCTTGCTGGCATCGTTGTTGTACTTGATGAACTGAGTGACATCACGGTATATCAGCGTGCCGTCGATGCAGTGGATGGGGTCGAGGGGAGCTGTGGTCGGCCCTGCGTTGGCACCCAGCACATACCGCTTGAATACGTATGTGCCACCGCCCAGAAGCGCGCAGGTGGCGCCGCGGCGCATCTCGCAGTCGAAGATGAGCGTGGCGTCAGGGCGGATCACGCAGGACGGGCTGAAGCTGGAGGCATCAAGCTTGCACCAGGAGGATTCGCTGTAGATGACCAGCTCCTTGTTCGCGCCGTTGGGGGCGTACAGCATGCCGCCGATCGTTATGTTGGAGGAGAACGTCACGTTCGTGGCGCGGGACATGTCCGCATACGAATTGGCGCTGTTGGGCGGAACGGCTCCGTCCTCCCAGTTGTTCGCGTCCGACCATGAGACCCCGTCGCCGCCGCCGATCCAAGTATAGACCACGGCCAGGCAGCCGAGTCCATTATTGGTCCCCTCATTGCGGATTGGGCCGGAAACATTACTGGAAGTATACTTGCCGCGCGCAAGCGCCACTCCACCGGTAGATGCCGAATGGGCGAACGCGATCGAACGCGAACCTCCTATGCTGAATATGCCGCCATCCTCGATGGTGAGATCGAGCGTCTGGTATACCTGGTTGCGGATGGTGCCCAGGGAGAACTTGGCGCCGTTCTTGATCGTGATCGGCCAGGGGGTGTAGTCGTTGGGGGCGCCGTACACGCCGGCCCTGTGGATCGTCGTGTCCGTAGTGACCATGAAGGTGCCCTCCTCGACGACTATCGCCGCCGTCGCCGGAAAGTCGGCGGCGATGGCGAACGTGCCTGTGCCTGTCTTGTGGAGCGTGGTGCCGGGCGCGATGACCGGCGTGTACATGAGCTTCAAATCCTTGTTGTTGACATGCTCGACCTCGATGTTGGGCGAACCGGAGAAGTGCAGCCGGGCGTTTATGTAGTTGTTGGCCTTGCCCGCGAACGTACCGCCATTGATGTAGAACTCGAGGCGGCCGGCCGTGCCATGGTCGATGCTGCCATTCACCTTGAACCGGCCGTCGTTGAGGATGAACTCGCCGTACGAGCGCGCATGGCTGCCGCTTTCTATCTTGTTGAACGTCGCCTCGCCGCCATCCTGCACGTAGCGTCCGGGACGGTTCTTGCCGATGCTCAGCGGCCCGGTGGGGGAGGAGAGCGTGCCGCGCACAAGGTGGTATGTGGATGTCGACCAGGCATCGGTATTCAAATCGCCGCCAAGCACATGGCCGACGCCGCCGATTTCAGTGACGGAATCATCGCCATTCTGGTGCCAGATGCAGTTTACGGCGTTGCGCGAGGAACCGAACGTGAGCCCCGTCGCCTTCACATTGCTACGGTCGCACTGGAAGAGCTCCGCCGTAAGGCCGTCCGGCGAATTGTTGAAGCCGAGATGCAACGTACCTCTGCCCAGAAGCAACTGGAAGCCCTCGGCGAAGATGTTCGTGCCGCCGCCGCCGATGTAGGAGCCGCAGTCCACGTTGCCCGGAACACCGTTGGACCAGGAATGCCCCCACACGATCGTGCCGTCGCCCCAGCGGTCGAAGCGGAGATTCTGGTAGACGGGGGCATCTAGGAAGAGCGTTGAGTCCTTTGCAACCGTGAGACCGTCCAGGTTGGACTCTCTCTGCGCGTCGGGAGCCAGATCGAAGGCAATGGAGCCGGGGCCGGTGGCCGTGATGCGGACAGGCGTGGAGCCCTTGATGGTGAGCCCGTAGAGCGTGACGGCGACATCGAGGCGGGACGTGACGACAGGCCCGGCGTCAAGGTCCTGGTCGAAATTGACATAGTCTTCCACGGACTGCGGATATGAATGGTCTGCGCCGGCGGGAGTGCACGACCAGTTGTCGGGATTGGACCAGTCGAGAGTGGAGCCGGCACCGGTCCATTTCCATAGGTACGAGTAGTTCGCACCAAGGCAATTCAATGCCGTGAAAACGATGGCCGCCAATGCAGAGATTTTTTTCATTTCATGCTCCGTTTCGTGAAACCGCCTGTAAAGGATTTAACAACGGTGAGATTTTATAATATTGCCCCCCGCCATGTCAACCCGCGATTTCACCGCGACAGAAAGACAGAAATATCCCATGCATCCTTGCTGGGGCAGGGCGCGGAAGTGATTCTCTGCCCACAGCGATCAACAGTACATGTGCTCAAAGTTGGGATGTCACCTGATCTCGACGACGGTCGGCGGGGCGAAGTAGCGAATCTCAAGGGCGGGATCACCTGAACCGTATGGCGATGGCATCGGAGGTAGTGCGGACGTCGAACGATTCGCCGTGGCTGTCGAGGCCGCGTCCGGTAAGGCGTATGAGATCGCATCGGCGAACATTCAGCCATTCCGGCGGCGTGGTGGCAAGCGCGGGAAATAGCGGCTGGCCGTCCGCCACCGCTTCAAGG
>JAFXTB010000011.1 GCA_017525225.1 Kiritimatiellia bacterium | reverse complement strand
GGGGCCGCGCGAGGCGGCCCTACCACGCTACGCAGCGTTGAATGACCATGCCCCGCGACATTGAGGTAACCGCGTAAGTACCTACGATGGTAGGGCCCGCTCGCCGAGCGGGCCGCAGTCGCGAACTATTTGCACGCGATTCAACATTGATTGCGGCCGCCTCGGCGAGGCGGCCCTACCACGCTACGCAACTTTGAATGGCCACTAACGACTAGCGACTAACGCCCTGGGCATTCATGAACTCCCAGATCCGGTCGAGCCATGTGTAGCTGCCCGTCCCCGGCGCGGCCGCGCGCTGGAAGCAGTGCGAGCGCCTGGCGAGCGTGTGCAGATCGCCTTGTATGCCCATGCGGCGAAGCTGTTCCCAGCATTTCACCGAGTTCATCGCCGCCCACCCATCGGCATCGCCATGGATGAAGAGCATCGGACAGCTCGCAAGGTCGAAGGAGAACTCGGGCGCAGGACGGGCGTCGTCCTCATTGCCGCCCTTGGCGTTGCCCTTCTCCAGCCCGTCCGTGAGCGCGTACGCCGGATAGATCGCAACCGCCCACTGCACGTTGCACGGCTGAGAGTCCACGGAATCGATGGGAAGATAGCAGCGGTGCTTCGAGGAGGTTGCGCCCATGATCGTAAGATGGCCGCCGGCCGAGGAGCCCATGATGCCGATGCGGTCAGGGTCCAGCCCCTTCCCCGCGGCCTTGGAACGCACGATCCGTATCGCGCGCTGCAGATCCTGCCACGCCGTGGTGTGCTTCGCAAGGCCGCCCTGCGGACGCGGCGTGCGGTACTTCACCGTTACAACCGCCATACCCTTTGCGTTGAGATAGCGGCGTGCGGGCGCAACCTCGAAACCGTCCGGAGAATTGCCCTGGTACGAACCACCCGAATAGATTATCTGCACGGCCTTCGTGACAAGGTTGCGCGGAATGTGCCACTCGAGATACGGAACGCACTGGTGCGCCTGCGCCGACGGCATCCTGCCCTTCGGCCATATCTCCTCCTTCTCGTACGAGGCGCGGGCGTCGTCGTTCGGGAAGCGGTCCAACAGCTTCACCTCCGCGCCGAGGCGACCGTCGTAGTTCATCTGGCGGATGAACTCCAGCGCACGGTGGAACCAGTGGTCGTAGCCGGTGGCGTCGTCGCCCTTGTTCATGTCGCCATGGAATCCGTGCGGACGCCCCCCGAACAGATGCAGCTCCGCCGGGATCTTCATCCGCCGCAGCTGGCGGTAGAGCTGCGTGGAGCCGTTGGGCGAATATTCGTCGCGTCCGCCCTGGAAGAAGCACATTGGGCAGGTGTCTGGGTCGAACCTGAGTTCAGGGACGATCCTCACATCCGGCGCGTCGCCATCGCGCTCGTTGCGCGTTCCGTCGCCGTCAGTGAGCACGTACGCGGGCGCCTGTGGAATGGCGAAGAGCAGTCTGCACGGCAGCCGGTCGATCTCGTCCACGGGACTGTACGCAGGCGTCCGCGAACTCGTCGCCAGGAGCAGCACGAGCTTTGCGCCGGCGGAGATGCCGGTGGCGCCGATCTTGTCCGGACTGAACCCGCGCTTCGCCGCCTGCGAGCGCACCACGCGCACGGCGCGCTGGGCGTCCTCCCAGCCGGACTGGTGGATCGGCAGTCCTTGCGGGCGCGGCGTGCGGTACGTGAGATTTGCGATGGTAACCCCTGCCTGTACGAACCTGTCGATCATCGGCTGCATCCGTTCCTCGTCGCAGCAGCAGCCGAAGCCGCCACCGGAGATCACCACCACGCAGAGATCCGTGCGGTTGGATTCGCAGGGCGCATACCATTCGATGTACGGCCGCCTGCTGGCGTCGGCGTTGAAACCCGGCGACTTCACCTCGCCCGTCTTGGCCGCGATCTGTTGCGGCTGAAAGTCGGGTATCCTGCCTTCCGGCCAGATGTATTCGCGTTCATAGGGCTTCGCCGACGGGTTGAGCGGCCCGAACGACGCTTCCACGCCTGCCACGAACGCCGCCACCGCGGCCAACATCATCGTCTTCATAGCATCATCCCCTTCTCCTGCGCAGCGCGGGCGGCAGCCTAGCCGAATATCGACCGGTAGTGGCGGAGGTCGTCCGTGGCAAAGCGGCGCGCGCCGGCCTCGTCTGTCGGGAACTTGTAGTCATAGTGGATCGTGAAGCGCGGCGCCACGCCTTCGAGCGCCATCAACCGCTTCACCTCGCCGAAATCCACGATGCCCTGCCCGGCCGGCACCAGTACGCGTTTCCAGTCGCGTCCGGAGGCGTCCAGCGCGAAATAGAAGTCCTTGAGGCATACGATGTCGATCCATCTGGCGATAGCGCCAAGGGTATGGTCCCACGAAGGACCGCCTTCCGCGCGCACGTGCATCGGGTCGTACTGCACGCCCACGAGCTTCGGGTCGTAGTCGGCAAGGATGGATGCGAGGTCCCACACCAGGCTGCCGAAGAGCGGCACGGACTTGTTGTACGTGGAGTGGTTCTGGTAACAGCATTTCATGCCGGACTTGCTGGCGAGCGCCACGAGCGAATCGAAGCCGCTCTTGAAGGCGTCCATGTTGGCGCGGTGCGTCTTCGAGCGGTCGTAGCGGAAATAGTTGCCGCGGAAACTCTTGAACCCGGCCTCGGCCGCGTTCATCACAAGGCGTTCTGCGCCGGGATCGTCTCCGCGCAGGAAGCCCACCACGATGTTGTCGGCCTTCAGACCGGCCGCGTCGGCAGCGGCCTTCGCGCGCCTGAGGTCGGCAAGGGTGGCGGTGGCAGGATCCACGAAACCCTTTGGACGCACTGTCCATTCCACGCCGTCGTATCCGCATGAACGCAGGAAGTCCGCAGCCTTGTACATGTCCTTGAAGAACTCGAACACTCGCGAGAAGGCGTGGTATTCGCCCTTTACGGCATCCGCCGCCGCCAGGCGCGGCATGAGCGTGGCCGCGATGCATCCACCTAGGAACTCTCTTCTTTTCATTGCCATACTCCCTTTTCCTCGGGAAAAAATTGGTGGACCCGCCGGGACTTGAACCCAGGACCAAGGGATTATGAGTCCCCCGCTCTGACCAACTGAGCTACGGGTCCATACTGGTGCCTCTGACAGGACTCGAACCTGCTACCCGCTGCTTAGAAGGCAGCTGCTCTGTCCAGATGAGCTACAGAGGCTCAGCTTTCCAAGGTTTTTTCAATACTGTTGCCAAAATTTTGACAAATTTTTGTATCGCAACTGTACCGAATCGCCCTGAAACGCTCATCAGTATATCATAACCCTCCGCCGTTTGCAAGCCGCTTCCTTGCATTTCTCGCGGTGCGGGCGCATCTGCGTAATTCACTGCGCACCATTTCTATTCAAGACGGAGTCAAACTCCGAGGTTACCAAAGGGCTCCGCTAACGCTTCGCCTGCGCTTCACGCCATGGAACCGCTTTCCACTTGGAGAGCGATGTTTGTGGCTGCGGCTTTGCCGCAGAGAGCTGGACCGTGCCGTGCATACAGCATCTCGGCATCGCAGATGCCGCTAAAACATATTAGCCTTTGGACCGTTGCCGGTGGCTAAATCGCGCGAAGCGTCAGGCGTAACGTTAGTGAAGCCTTTTTGCCAGCCTTCGGAGTTTCTCTTCGTGATGGGTGAAAAATACAGATACGCCCTCGCGGTACGGACAAATTCTGTTAGGTTGATTCAACCACGGAGTAATACCGTCATTGTGGTTCTTCTGGATCTGGAGCGGAAAGTTGTTTGATGATCGCGTGCGCGGTGGTTTCCTTTATCTCGCGGTGCCGAGGGATGGAAGCCATGTTGCCGGTAATGACATTCCGATACTAGTCGTGATCAGAGCCGTGTCTGACGAAAACAGCACCTTCATCGGCAATGCGGCGTAATAGAACGCGAAGCTTCATGCGTACTCCATCGAAGCGACGGAACGAGGCGCAGCGGTAATGGTACCGTCGGCAATCATCGCCACGATGTCGTCCCGCAGGGAACGTAACATACGCTGAAGTTCGGGCAAAGTATCAGCCTCGGTCAGATAGTCTGGATAGTCGTTCCAGTATCCGATGAAGCCGCCTTCCTTAGCGGGAAAGTATGTGTATGGAATCAGCATGGACGGAAGTATATCACAGCCAGGCGGCGTTTGCAAGCCGCAAACAAAGCCATTAAAAGCATTAGCGCCATTAAGGCCGTTAAGGCCGTTAACTCAGCGCAGGAGGATGGAAACGCCCTTCTTCGGCATGATCCATCCTTCGGCCTTCTGAACGGCATCGCGGCCGTTGACGGTGAAATGGGCCAGCTCCGCCGCCGTGAGGCACTTCTCCGTGCCGATGCGCATGAACATTCCACCAAGCACGCCCATGAGCGACACGGCGGCACCTTCCTCCACCTCGGCGGAATCTGCGGATATGGAGGCCCCGTCGGCGAAAGCGAAAGCCGTCGTGCCGCCGAAGGCCACCTTGCCGAACGTGCGCGGCTCGGGAACGACAATCGTCTGCGAGCCGGAAAGCGGCGCGAAGCAGATGGCGCTGTCGCCGATGAACTCGCGGTTGAGGGTGATCGAGGGCGCGCCAAGCGTAAGCCGCTCGCCCCTCGCAAACACTGCGCAGAGCTTCTTCACGCCATACGCAGGGGCTGCCTGCCCGTTCGAATATATCTTGGCGTTGGATTGATGCGAAGGCAGTTCGTCGAAATCCCGCGGCGCATCCGAGTTTTTCCAGTCCCAGTTGTAGTCCGCATACACGGCGCGCGCATATACACCGCCCTCGCCATCGGTGAACTCGACCTTGACGCATATCCGCGCACCGCTGCTGCCGTCTGAATTGCCCTGTATCTGCACGGACGCGGTCGTGCCGTCGTTCGTGAAGAAATGGTACGAGGCAGCCCTCTGGCTCGTCACGTTGTACAGTTCGCCCGCGCATACGGCCTTCATCTCCCTGACCGTGAAGCCGGGGAAATAGAGAACCGCATCGCCGGTCTGGGGATTGGAGGCGTTTGCAGGGAGGTATCCATCGCCGTATCCGATGCTATATTCCGCAGTCTTCTGCGTGGATACAACGGTGACAGGCTGCTTTCCGAACGGTTCCCCACCCTCCTGCTCGATGCCGTAGAAACCGTATCCGTGGGCGTTGTCGGTACATACGTTGTTGTCATAGACATTGTTGCGGCTTGACGAGTTGTTGTCGAAGTTCTGGCCAAGGAGCGGTTCGTTTGCCCACTTAAAGGCCGTGTACGCGACCTGGCCGTAGACATCCGCACCGACCTGCTCGAGGATGATCTTCACGCACAGCGTGGCGTACGTTTCACCCGACTTGTATGCGAACTGGAACTGGACGGATGCCAAATCCCCGCTATTGACGTAGTTGTATGGAGCCGCCTGGCGGCGCTGACCGCCCTGCAAGATCACTCCCCCGGTGAAATTCGTGATGGTGGAGAGGCGTCTATTGTACCAGAGCAGGATCGGCGTCCCCTGTTTGGTGTTTGCGGGATCCGCAGGGAAGAGGCTCGTGCCGTCGTATGCATCGACCGGTGCAGAGTCGATGATCTCGGATGCCAGCACATCGCCGCCGGCGCCCGGCAGTATCTCCGCCGGCGACGGCATCTCGAGCGTGCCGCCGGCGACGGTAAAGTTGTTGGACGACGAGAAGACAATTCCACAGACCTTGTTCGTACCCTCCACGGGGATGCAGGTTGATCCCTGGTCGCCAAAGACCGCCTTCGCCCCGGGAATCCAGTTCGTGGCAACACCGGAGGCATCGACCCAGTTGTAATCCGTCGCGTTCCAGCTTGCCCCGTCCGCGCCATTCCAGGTGAGGCGGCGTTCAAGGTCGCCCCAGAGCTGGAGTTCCTCGAAACCGGCCCATGAGGCATCGTCCGAGGCGGTGGCCACGAACCTATACTTGCGGTAGCATCTGCGGTTCGCGGCGGGGATCGAGAAGGTGCGCGAAAATGTATTCGCCTCCCAGGACTGCGGTTCGGGCGTCTCGTAGATGGTCGTCCAATTCTCCATGCCGTTGCGCCCTTCCAGCCTGAACCCTGTGACGGAGCGGTTCACCGCGGCCCAGCCGGACGAGACGGGGTAGATCGTCAGGGCGGTAACGCGGAAATCGTAGTCGGGCATCACGGAGGCGGGAATCGTGTACAACACCGCAGTCGGCACAGGTCCACTGCCTGCCGATGTCAAGCGCCTCATCAGAAAACGGTATTTGTCGTCGGCGCTGCTCGTAACGCCATCGAAGGCATTGGTGATGCCTCGGTTGCCATCGTGCATGGCCGTTGCAAGCTCCTCCGTGTCTGACTCTAGCGCGACCTCGTAGCTGCCACCGCCGGCATTGCGCAGAAGCGCGGTTATGTCTATCGCCGAAAAAGCCGGAAGACCGCATGCGAGGACAAGCCCCAGCGGCAGTGTGGATGCAAAGTTCTTCAACTTCATCATGACAGCAACTCCTTCCTTCGATAACCAGACCCTCTAGCGCAGTAGGATCGATATACCCTTCTTCGGCATGATCCATCCTTCGGCCTTCTGAACGGCTTCATAGCCGTTGACGGTGAAATGTACCAGCTCCGCCGCCGTGAGGCACTTTTCCGTGCCAATGCGCATGAACATTCCGCCAAGCGCGCCCATGAGCGAGACGGTGGCACCTTCCTCCACATCGGCGGAATCTGCGGATATGGAGGCCCCGTCGGCGAACGCGAAAGCCGTCGCACCACCAAAGGCAACCTTGCCGAATGTGCGCAACTCGGGAACGGTAACCGTCTGCGAGCCGGAAAGCGGCGCGAAGCGGATGGTGCCGTCGCCAACGAACTCGCGATCGAGCGTAAGCGACGGCGTCCCGAGCGTAAGGTGATCACCGCCCGTGAACAGTGCGCCAAGCTTCTTCACGCCGTACGCAGGAGCTTTCTGCCCGTTCGAATATATCAGGGCGTCATGGGCATGCGAGGGCCGCTCGTCGAAATCCTGCGCATTCTTGTTGTCCCAATTGTAGTCCCCATACACGGCACGCGCATATACGCCACCCTCGCCATCGGTGAACTCAACCTTGACGCACAGTCGGGCATCGGAATTGCCCTGGAGCTGCACGGATGCGGTGGTGCCGTCGTTGGTAAAGTAATGGTACGAGGTCGGCCGAAGGACTTCTACGTTGTACAGTTCGCCGGTATACACGGACTTCATGTCCTTGACCTTGAAGCCGGGGAAATAGAGCACGGGATCGCCGGTGTTTGGATTGGATTCGTTCGTAGGAAGGTAGCCGGCACCATACTCCATCGTATAGTCCACCTGGGTATAGGCGGCACGTACGGCGACCGGCTGCGCATCGAACATCTCACCGCCCTCCTGCATGATCCCGTAGAATCCGTATCCACTCGTGGATATGACGCCGTCATAGACCATCATGGAGCCACGCCCCGACACCGCCTGGTCGTAGTCCGATCCAATCTGCGATGATCCGCCGACGGCTGACCATGAGTAGTAGACATAGGCGACGCGTCCATATATATCCGCCCCTTCCTGCGTGAGGATCACCTTGATGCACAACGTAGCATATTTGTCGTTTGATGAAGAATAATATGAGGTCTGGAACTGGGCACTCGCGGCATTGCCGTTGTTGACGAAGTGGTATGGTGTCGCTTCCCGGCGGGTTCCCGACTGCAGGATCCTGGCTCCCGTGAAATTAGTGATGGAGGAAAGCCTCATGTTGCGCCAGAGCAGGATTGGACGTCCCTGCTTCGTGTTCGCGGGATCCGCCGGGAAGTAGCTCGTGCCGTCGTATACATCGACAGACTTGGCATCGGCGAACTCGGTGGCAAGGACATCCTCGCCTCCGCCTAGCAGTATCTCCGCCGGAGGTGCCACCGCCAGCGTGCCGCCCGAGACGGTGCAGGCGGTGGGCGCCGTGAATACGATTCCGCCTACGTCGTTCGTGCCTTGCACGGTTATGTTGGTGGAACCACTTTCGCCGAATACGGCCTTAGCGCCCGGAATCCAGTTCGTCGCCACGCCAGATGCATCCACCCAGTTGAGATCCGTCGCGTTCCATGTCGCGCCGTCCGATCCGTTCCAGATGAGGCGACGCTCAACGTCGCCCCAGAGCTGGAGCTCCTCTAAGCCGACATAGCTTCCATCCGCCACGTGCGTGGCAACGAAACGGTAGCTGCGATAGCATCTGCGGTTTGCCTCGGGGATGGTGAAGGTACGAGGGGCGGTGTTCGACGCCCATAGCTCAGGTTCAGGCGTCTCGTAGATGGTCTTCCAGGCATCCATGCCGTTACGCCCTTCCAGCCTGAAAGCCGAGACGCTGCGATTTGTCGCACCCCAGCCGCACGACAGGGGGTAGACCACGATGGTGTTGAGCCTGAAATCGTAGTCCGGCATCACGGAGTCCGGAATCGTGTACGTAATCGCACATGGAACCACGCCCGTCCCCTTCGTGATCAGAAGGCGATATGCGTCGTCGGTATGGGTCGTTATACCGTCGAACGCGTTGGTGAGTCCGCGGTTGCCTTCACCGGTGTATGCGGTAGTCCCTGCGTCAAGCGCGGCCACGTAGCTGCCGTTCCCCGCTTCGCGCAGTAGCGCGGTGATGTCTACCGCGTGCGCCGGAAGACCGCATGCGAGGACAAGCCCCAGCGGCAGTATGGAGGCAAGATTCTTCAAAGCCATCATGGCAGCAACTCCTTCCAATGAAAGCCAGACGCCAACATTATATCATTCCCGTCAGAAATTGCAAGCGGTCATCGCTCGAGGACCTTCCTGTAGCCGAAGCCGTAAGATGTGAGATCCTCGACCTTGCCATCCTTGAGTTCCACGAACTGGACGATTCCATGGACGGGGAGCGGCGGCTTGAGGCGACGCTTGGTCCAGTTGGGCGTCCAGCACCACGCGAACCGCAGGGCACCGTCCTTGCCGCCCGGAACGAATTCCAGCCCGTTGTTGTGCCCGAACCTGTACTTGGCGACGACCTTGAAGGTATCCTTGTCGTGCACGACGACGTTCGGCGTCTTCGCGGCCTCGTCCGCGGTATAGTGGCTCGCATAGATGTATCTGCCGTCGGTCGTCATGTTCTGCGCCCCGCAGCCCGAATCGTCGCCGTGGTCTTCGCTGAACGGCTGGCCGATCTGTTCGAGCGTCTCGGCCGCGAACCTGCAGTACCAGTTGAGGCGGCCGCACTTCCTCGCCTGGTCGTACTCGCCGGTGACGCCCATCGCGAAGTAGATCACGCCGTCGAGGCAGGTGATGCCGTCGGCGCCATCGTTCCATGGTATCTTGCGCGTCTTGAGCAACTCCAGTGTTTCAGCGTCGTACATGCAGATTGCCGCACACGGCTTTTCCTTGCCACCCGTGAGCCACACTCCGGTGTAGAGCCTGCCGTTCCAAAAGCAGATGTCGCCGCCGTGCACCGCTGTCTGGCGGCGCTTCAGGAGTCGTCCATACCAGTCCGTCTTCACGATCTGGTCGTGGAACGAGAAGTAGATCGCGTTCGAGCTTACGCACATCCCCTGCACATGCCCGCACCATGTATCGCCGATCCACTCCTGGATGGCACCCGGCTCGGTGACGATGGTAGTCCAGTTCGGCACCTTCCATGCGAACGCCTGCGTGGCGGCGGACAATACGCAGGCCAAGGCCAGGAATCCCTTCATCTTCCACTTCCCTTCCTTGAATCCACGGAGAACGGGGCCAGGACGGAGCCGTCGGGCAGGGTAAACGGCTTTTCTCCGAAATTGACGGTGACGGTGGTACCGTCGGCGAAGGCGGTCTGCTGCACGAGGCGGTCCTTCGAGAGGATGCGGTGGTCGGTCATCTGCGAGAAGCCGGTGCGGCGGGCGATAGGTGCCCACGTGCCGTAGCTGGCGATGAAGCGGGCGCGTTCGCGCTTCCACAGCGCCCCGTCGAACACCAGCATGCCCACGGTGCCGTACAGCGCATTGAACAGGTCGCGCTTCTTCCAGAGCGATAGCGGCCAGTTGGAATAGTCGTACCAGTACCAGTGCGCAGCGCAGCAGTCGTGGTACACCAGCTCCCAGAGCGGCAGGCGGATGTCGGGACCAAGCTCGTTCTTCGCCACGATCTCAAGCCGCGCGGGCGGCACGTTGGTGGGCGTCTCGGGCTGGTCGAAGTTCTCGTAGCGTCCACCGTGCGGCATCCGCCATGCGCTCAGCGAGAGCATGCCCTCCAGATAGTCGCAACACGGCACGCATGCGTCGTGGCCCTGCTCGCTGCCGGTGACGAGCCGGAAGTCGTCGCCGACGATGCGCAGCAGCTCCATCTTCCAGTAGCGGCTTTCGGACCGGGTCATTGGATGGGCGGGGTTGAAGCATTCCTGCCAGGGCGCGGCGACGGTGGTATCGATGAAGCGGGCGGTGAACGGGTTGCGCGAGAGGTCCGCAGCGATCTTCCTGCGGGCGTACGCGGGGGCGACCATGTCGCACATCATGGCGCACCAGGTGGTGGTACCGTCCTTCGCCTTCACATGCCACGCACGACGCCAGTCGCCGGGCTTCGTGCTGTTCCACACGATGTCGGCGGGCCAGGCCTCCATGTTGGAGCCGGATGTCCAACCAAGCTTCTTCAGCTGTTCGGGATGGTATACGTCCTGGTACACGTCGTACCGGCCCACGAGCACGTTGTCAAGCGCGGCGATGGCGCGCACGGCCCGTTCGGACGGCCCTGCGCTCCACAGGAAGCGGTCGATCCCCGCGTCCTTGAGCTCCTTCGCCATCGCCGCATGGTCGGGATCGCCCTTGCGCGGGAAGTACCACACGTTCGCCGCGCCCGGCAGGCGCTCGACGAGCGGACGCTCCTTCATCTTCTCGCGGAACGTCTTCACAAGCCCCTTCTCGGCGGCGTACTCCCTGTAACGCCGTGCCATCGCCACATGGCCGCCGCGATCCTGGAACACATAGCGTATGCGCCGCGTGTACCCGAAGCACCCCTTCTGTCCGCACCAGCCCGGGCTGATGGTCCAGAGGCTGTCCGCGCCCACGCGCGAGCAGAGGGCGTAGGCGTCGTCGGGCGTCTCAAGGATGGCCATCCACCCTGCGCCGGTTGAATCCTCGGCGATGCCGAAGAACGGCATGCAAAGCCCTCCGCCGCTGAAGGCCGCGTAGCGTCCAAGCCAGCGGTTGCGATCGTCCACCGCAACCCCTATCCCCTCGCTGTACGGGATCACCACCCGGTCGCCGGCCTTCGAGGCGAACGGCGGAGGGAAGGCCAGCAGGTCGGCGCCGAGGCGTGAACCAGGGTCGGCGGAGAGCATCACTTCGAACTCGGGCGCATCGTCCGCCAGGCGGCAGACGACCGTGTACCTGAGAAGGGATTCGGCATCGACGAAGCGCGTTGCGAACATCGTCCTGCGTATGGCGGACTGGATCACGATCGTGCGCGAGGCGGTCTGCGCGGCGACAGGCGAGGCCCATGTGCGCCCGGTGCGCGAATCCGCCACGGAGAACACTCCGTTGGACGTGTCGAACGAGACGGTGAGCGGACCGGAGGATATCCTGAGCATCGGCGCCAGCCCAGCCTCGCGGGTGAGGTTCTCCACGCCCTCCGCCCGCGTGAACCTTGCCATCGGGAAGGAGCCGGCGAAATTGCCATCGCCCCAGAAGCGCGGCATCAGCGAGGCCACGCCGTTCGGCACGAGGAACGTGGTGGAGCCCGAATCGCCAGGCTGCACCTCCTTGCGTCCCCATCCCCAGGACATGACCTCCCCCTTCGCATCGTAGAGTACAACCCCGATCCGGAACGGCTGCGAGGCGGCGCCGTCCGTCACCTGCTCAGACCTGCAGGAGAAAGTGAATGCCTCGCCCGGCTTCACGGCGATGCGGTTGAAGCCGTTGACGGCCCAGCCGCCCTTGCCCTTGTGCCGGAACTCCGTGACTCCATCCTCGCGCAGGACTAGCGAATACGTCTTGGATTCAGCCCAGGCCGAATACTTTCCGGGCAGCCACTCGCTGCGCGGCGCTTCGGCGGCAGAGATGGCCGTCGCCACGAGCGCCAGGGCTGTCGCCAGGCGCATCATGCCGGGGGCGTCTCCTCGCCAGACCTGTAGATGCGCTCGATGAGATCCACGGACTTGCGCGCCTCCGCGCCGTCTATGGGATACGGCCTGCCGCCGCGCATGGACTCCACGAACGCCTCTATCGCGAGGCGGTGCTGGTCACACGGCATGGAGTCGGGGCGGCTTGTGCCCTGTGCGGAGGCGGCTCCGATCTCGAGGGTGCCCTTGGTGCCCGTGATCTCGATCCGCTTCGGGCGGCCGGGATAGCTGGCCGTGGTGGCATAGATCTGGCCGAGGGCTCCACCTTCGAAGCGCAGCGCCGCCGACACCGTGTCCTCCGCCTCCATGGGATGCGCCAGCGTCGCGGTGAACGCCTTGACTTCCGTGACGGGCGGCATCAGGGCGACAAGCCAGTCCACGGCGTGTATCGCCTGGTTGATCAGTGCGCCGCCGCCGTCCATCGTCTTCGTGCCGTGCCATGACGAACCGGTGTAGTAGGAGTCGTCGCGCCACCATGGCACGTCGGCGCGGGCGAATGTTATGCGCCCCAGCTCGCCGGCGGCGATCCTGCGGCGCGCATCCTCGAACTCCTCGCTCCAGCGGGTCTGGAAGATGCAGCCGAGCGGCACGCCCGCCTCGCGGCAGGCGGAGATCATCGCGTCTACGCGCGCGGCCGTGATGGCGATGGGCTTCTCCACAAGCACGGGCACGCGGTGGCGGGCGGCGGCGAATACGGCCTCGTCGTGCGCGCCGGACGCCGTTGCCACGAGCAGAAGGCCTGCGTCAGGACGCGACAGCGCGGCATCGAGATCCGTGTAGGCCTCGCCGCCCGACTCGGCGCAGAACGCCTTGGTACGGGCGGCATCGCGTCCGCACACGGCGACGAGCCGCGTGGCGGCCGAATCCTTCACCGCCTGGGCATGGAACCGCGCTATCAGCCCCGTTCCGGCGATCACCACGCCGACCGCGTCGCTGCCTGCTGACTCGGACATGCCGCGATCCTCAGCACACGCCACGGGTGGAATGGCGGTAGAACTGGACGAGCTCCTGCACCTCGGGGATCTGCTCGACGTCGTTCTCGACACGCTCCAGCGCCTGCGTCCTGTTGAGGCCGCTGTGGTAGATGAAGCGGAACGCCTCCTTCAGCGCGGCGATCGTCTCGCGTGGGAATCCGCGCCGCGTGAGGCCCACGACGTTCGGGCCGATCACCTTCTGGGAGCTGTCCTGCATGTCGCAGAGCATGAACGGGGGCACGTCCTGGCGGATCTTCGACATGCCGCCCACCATCGCGTGCCGGCCGACGGTGCAGAACTGGTGCGCCGCGGCGCAGCCGCCGATGATGGCCCAGTCCTGAATGTGCACGTCGCCCGCGAGCTGCACCGAGTTGGAGCAGATCACATGGTTGCCCAGCACGCACCCGTGCGCGGCGTGGCAGTAGGCCATGAAGAGGCAGTCGTCGCCGATGATCGTCTTCTCGCCGTCGGCGGTGCCGAGGTGCACGGTGGCGAACTCGCGGATGACCGTGCGGTTGCCGATCTCCACGTATGAGATGCTGCCCTCCTTGTACTTGAGGTCCTGCGTCTTCATGCCCACGCAGGCGTACGGGAATATCTGGCAGCTTTCACCGATGGTCGTGTGTCCGTCGACGATCGCCCCCTGACGTATGACGCTGCGCGCGCCGATCTTGACGTGCGCGCCGATGCTGGCATAGGGGCCGATCTCGACGTCCTCCCCGAGCTGCGCGCCATCTTCGACGATGGCCGTGGGATGTATCTTCGCCATTTTCCTTTTCTCCTTTTTGCGCGTTTACAGGTTCCTTGGAATGAGGTATGCCGCGAGAGCCAGGCACGCCGCCACGGGCAGCCAGATGAGCACCTCCGGATGGACTGCCGAGTTTTTCGAGAGACTCGTCATCAGGATCACCACCATGTAGTAGAACAGCGCCGTCACCAGCGCGATGGCCATGCCGACGGTGGATTCGCGGCGCTGGGCGCGTATGCCCAGCGGCACGCCTATGAGCACGAAGCAGATCGACGCGAACGCGAACACCCAGCGCTTCATGAACTCGGTCTTCATGTCGCTCAGATGGCGCTTGAGGTAGCGCTTGAGCATCTTGACCTCGTGGACGATCTCGCCGCCGCGCCCGCTGGCCTTCCAGCGCGCCGCCACGGCCTCCGGGTTGCGGGCGTTGATCTTCGCCTGACGGATCCCCGCGATCATCTCGAAGAAGCGGAAGTCCTTCTCCTTGCGGTTGTACTTCGACTCCTTGAGGGCATCCTGCACGCGATACTGGAAGCGCGTGGCCCGCGCCATGCCTGGATGGTTCTCGTCCATCGGGTCGACCGTCATGTCGTGGAGGTCCAGGAGGATGTCGCGCCCTTCGCCGGTGACGAGCGCCTTCGACGCCGTGACCATGCGGTCGAACTTCGGGTTTGAATAGTCGATGACGATGAGGTCGTAGAGCCAGTTGCCCTCCTTGCGGTCGAAGTATATCTTCATCTTCGGGAATTCGTCGATCACCTTGCCCGGCTCCAGGAGGTCTAGCCCCGAGCCTACCGATATCTGCTTCGCCAGGTGGCGGCGCACCTCGTGTCCGCGCGGCACTATCTCGTTGTTGATGAAAAGCCCCACGCACGTGCACAGCGCGGCGAACGCCATCGGCCAGCGTATGATAGAGAGCAGGTTCACGCCGCAGGCGCGCATCGCGGCGATCTCGCTATCGGCGGACAGGCGCGAGAAGACGAGGATCGACGCCACCAGAAGCCCCAACGGGATCGTCCACTGCATCGTCTCAGGGAACGAGACGAGCGCGAAACGGCCTACGAGCGGCATGGGCAGCCCCTGGAGTATGTAGCTCACGATCTGCACCATCAGCCCGATCGTGAGCACGAACGACAGCACCAGGAATGCCAGCAGGAACGACGACAGGAATGCGCCGAACACGTAGCGTTCGATCGTCTTCACTCGCCGCCTCCGCCAAAGTCGTACTGGACGCCCACCGTGGCGCCATACAGCATTCCGCACGGCGTGTCGCAGCAGAGCTGTGCCTGGACGTCCGCCCGGAGGCTCCATGCGTCCGTGAGATGGTAGAACGCGCCCAGGGCGAAGATGGGGCCGAAGGCGGCGCGGTGCGAACTGTCCGCGAACACGTGCCGCCCTGCGAGACGCCCGCCCGCACCGAACGACACGAACGGATCGAAGCGCTCGCAGCCGAAAAGCCTGTCGAACTCGTCCCATGCCGATGCGTGCAGAGTGCCCATGAGCGAGGCCCCGGAGACGGTGGTAGCGCCGGCGCCGGAGACGGCATGCGGCGCGCAGAGTCCCTCAAGATCGAGGTCGAAAAAGCTGGAGAACGTGTAGCCGCCGCGCACTGCCGCCTCCGCCGCGCGGTGCAGCGAGTTGCCGTTCCCCGGCAGAAGGATGCCGCCACCGGCGCCAAGGTGCCAGCCGGAGCCGTCCGACTCCACCTCCAGGCCGCCATCGGCGGCACATGGCGATGCGGCGCACAGGATGCAGCACAGCGCTGCGAATGCTGGTGAGAGAATTCGTTTCACGGCGTATAGTATACCATAATTTCGGGAGTCATGGTGCGTTTTCAGGCGATGGACGGCTTTCTGCCTTCAAGCTTTGGGTTGCGATGCGCCCAGAGGGCCTGGCGGGCGACGCCGAGCATGATGGCGGCATCGTCCTTGGTCACCACGCCACGCGAGAATATCCGATGGATGCCCTGCATCATGTGGTCGGTCTGCTTCTCGTCCATGAAGCCGATGTCGTTGAGCATTATCTGCCAGTTCTTCATGAGCTGCATCTTCTGCGCCTGCGGCGCGGGCGGGGCCTTCTCGTGCGGCGGATGGTACAGGCCTGTCGCCGTGAAAAGCTCGTAGCACACGATGAGCACCGCCTGGGCGAGGTTGATGGAGGTGTAGCCCTCGTCCACGGGAATCCTCACCAGATGCGTGCACTGCGCGATCTCCTCGTTGAGGAGCCCCTTGTCCTCGCGTCCGAAGACAAGCGCCACGGGTCCGGTCTCGGCCAGGGCGACGATATCCGCCGCGCAATCGCGCGGAGCCTTAACGTGCTGGCGGTATAGTCCGCCGCGCGCCGTGGTGCCTACGACCGCCACGCAATCCGCGACGGCCTCCTCGAAGGTGGCCGTCTCGCGGCGGTTTCTGAGGATGTCACCCGCGTGCACCGCCATCTTCTCGCCCTCGTCCCATCCGTTCTGAATGTTCGGCGCGACGAGCGTCAGATGCCTTATGCCCATGTTGGCCATGGCGCGGCACGCGCTACCTACGTTACCGGAGTAGAGCGTGCCCACAAGCACAACGCGGATGTTGTCGAGCGCGGCCGCCACTAGCGCTTCTCCTCCACGGTGGGCGGACCGGACGAATCGCGCCCGAACCCGCGCGGCGTAGAGCCGCCTTCGCGTATGCGCGGCTTGCGCTCCCCTGCAGGCTTCCTTGTGCTCCCGTTGCGGCAGAGGACGCCCTGGAAGCGCATCAGGTAGCCATCGCCCTCAGGCGCGAGCTCCGCAAGTATGCAGCCCGTCCCCTTCTCGAAGTACTCCCACCTACGATCCTCGGTGATGTAGACATTGCCTTCCACCGACATGTTCTGGTAGGCAACGAACTGGTCGCCGCTGGGCGTCGTCACGCGCACCTGGAGCGCACTCTTGAATGGCAGCCTGACGCCCGTGGGCGTGGTGAACTCGGTCTCGCGTACATCTCCCTTGCCGTACTCGACAAGCAGATACCGGCGGTTCTCGTCGACGAACTGGTTCTCGCGCAGCGGCTCGAACGACGTGCAGCCTGCGAATGCCGCGAGGCAGGCGAAAAGGACTGTCCGGACGCAGGCCATGGAATGCATTCCCCTGCTACTTGAGCATGAGCGACGTAAGGAGCTTCGAGAAGCGCCCCGGATCCGGCACAGGCGAACCCTCGGCTAT
The DNA here is from genome assembly GCA_017525225.1 of Kiritimatiellia bacterium. Lineage (GTDB taxonomy): Bacteria > Verrucomicrobiota > Kiritimatiellia > RFP12 > UBA1067 > RGIG6720. The sequence goes on along the minus strand of JAFXTB010000011.1, from coordinate 10,951 downwards.
GAGGGCCTGGTCGTAGAGAAGCTCCACGGCGTCCTTCAGACCGTCGCCGGTAAGGTCCTTCATCTTCTGGACGAGCGGGTGGGAGGCGTTCACCTCCAGCGTGCGCTTTTCGTGCGGCACGTCCTGGTTCATCGCCCGCAGCATCCGCTCCATCGAGGCGGAGAGCGCATTCGCCCCGGCCACGAGGCAGCATGGGGAATCAGCCAGGCGCGTCGATACCCGCACGTCGGCGACATGGTCCTTGAGCTGCTCCTTCACGGCATCAAGGAACGGCTTCAGGTCGGCGGCCGCCTTCTCGTTGGCCTCCTTCTCCTCCTTCTGCTCTTTCTCGCTACCGAAGAGGACGTCTCCCTTGGCGACGTCGACGAGCTTCTTCCCTTCGTATTCGCGGAAGGAATCGACCAGCCACTCGTCCACGGGGTCCGTGAAGAACAGGACGTCGCATCCGTGCTTGAGAGCCTGCTCGATCTGCGGCGAGCAGCGCGCGTCCTCGATGCGCTCTGCGGTGAGGAAATAGATGTCCTTCTGGTCCTTGGGCATCGCCTTCACGTATTCGTCCAGCGATATGAGCTTACCGGAATCCGTCTTCGCGCTCGGATAGAGAAGCAGCTTCTTGATGCGGTCGGCGTTGGAGTAGTCGGTATGCACGCCCTCCTTGAGGATGCGGCCGAACACCTTCCAGAACTCGAGGTACGAATCCGCCTTCTTCTCCTTCATCTCTCCGAGGGTGGAAAGTATCTTCGAGGTCACGGCGTTCTTGATCTTGCCTATCACCACGTCGTCCTGCAGCATCTCGCGCGAGACGTTGAGCGGCAGGTCCGACGAATCCACCACGCCCTTCACGAACCGGAGGTACTGCGGCAGGAGCATGTCGAAGTCGTTGCCGATGAAGACGTTGCGCACGTAGAGCGAAAGCCCCATCTTCTTCTGCGGCATGTAGAGGTCCATGCCGGCGGTCTTCGGCAGGAACAGGAGCGACTTGAACTCCACCTGCCCTTCGCCCGAGAAGTGGATCGTCTCCAGCGGGTCGTCGTAGCCGTGCAGGGTGTGCCGGTAGAACTCGGCGTACTCCTCGGGTTTGACGTCCTTCTTCGCGCGCTTCCAGAGCGCGACCATCGTGTTGAGTGGCTTCGCGGCGCGTTCCTCGGCGGCCTTGCGGTCCTCCTCCTTCTCGAAGGTCTTCTCCGGCAGCTCTCTGAACATTATCGGATAGGCGATGAAGTCGGAATAGGACTTCACGAGGTCGCGGATCGTCCACTCGTCAAGGAACCCCTGCTGATCCTCGCGCAGGTGCAGGATGACGTCCGTGCCCGGCATGGCGCGCTCGGCAGGGCCGATGGTGTAGCTGCCGGTCCCTTCGGAGGACCATTCCGCGGCCGTATCAGTGCCACGCTTGCGCGAGACGACCGTCACGCGGTCGGCCACCATGAAGGCAGCGTAGAACCCCACGCCGAAGCGGCCGATGAGCTCGGGCAGGTTGGCGGCGTCGCCCTTCTCCTTGAGCGCCTGCGTGAACGCCTTCGTGCCGGAGGAGGCGATCACGCCGAGGTTGTTCTCCAGCTCGTCGGAATCCATGCCGCTTCCGTTGTCGCAGATGGTGAGGGTCTTGGCGTCCCGGTCCACCACGATGCCGATTGTCCAGGCCGGGTTGTCCGCCACAAGCTCTGGCTGGGTGAGGCCCAGGTACTTCGCGCGGTCTATCGCGTCGGAGGCGTTCGACAGCAGCTCGCGCAAGAATATCTCCTTCTTGGAATACAGCGAATTGACCACAAGGTCGAGCATCTGGCTAATCTCGGCCTTGAAAAGATGGTTCTTCTTCTCCATTTTACGCTAACTCTCCTTTGCGACGAAGTATGATAGCGCAAATTCCGCCATTGTCAAGAGGGATGTTATAGGGTATAATTCCCGACATGAGAAAAACAGCGTTAATCCTGGCGGCCCTGGCGCTGCCCGCCGTGCTCCATTCAGAGGCATGGCGGCCGAGCGACGCGGAGATCAGCGCCTGGAACCGCATCGCCGCCGAGAAGACCGGCGACTGCGCGTTCTCGCCCATAGGGCTCGCCATATCCGTGGCGATGCTCGGCGAGGGGACCACGGGCGTGGATAGAGCCAACATCATGGAATCGTTCGGCCTGCTGAGCGACTTCGGAAGTACGTTCTCGTACGTGCTGAAGTCCTACGCAGAATCCACGGCGTCCAACGCCGTATCGCTCACGATCGCGCCGTCGATCTGGTCGCGCAAGATCCAGAAGATGGAAACGGAGTACCGCCATAGCCTCATGCGCAACTTCGAGGCTGAGACGGGGCTGCTGTCGACCCCGCTGCCGATCAACGCCTGGACCGAAGCCAAGACCGACGGACGCGTGACGAACGTCGTCGGTACGATCGACCATCGCACCGATGTGCTTCTGCTCAACGCCATCGCCTTCGAAGGTGCCTGGCAGACTCCTTTCGACGCCTCGCTCACGAAGAAGGAACCCTTCCACTCCGCCGATGGCGGCGTCAGGCAGGTGGAGATGATGCATGGCGAGATGGAGGTGCAGCGCCTGCAGGACGAGAAATACACCGCCGTACGCGTGCCTTTCGCCGTGAAGGGATTCTCGATGCTGCTGTTGCTGCCTCCGAAAGGCGTCGACGTGTACAGCTTCCGCGCCTCGTTCGGTAAAGGCATCTCGATAGACGAACTGAAGTCCCGCTTCCGCGCCGCGTCCGGCGAGGGGTTCGTGTCGGCACAGTCCGCATCCGTGAGGCTCAGGTTTGCCATGCCCAGGATCGAGATGCTCTCGCGCTGGGAACTCACGCCGATCATCTCCATGTTCAAGGTGCCGAAGAAAGGCTACCCCCGCCTTGGCGAAAGCGCCACCATCGACGAGGTGCTCCAGTACGCATACGTGAAGGTCTCCGAGACGGGCTATTCCCTCACGCCCGGCGCAAGGCCGCCCGAGCCAGACAAGAAGGACACCCGCTCCAGGCGCGCAAGATACTACGACGACGAGGACAGCAAACCCGCGCCTGCCAAGGAGAGCTTCAGCATGGACCACCCGTTCGTGTTCATGGTGTGGGACGCCAACACCGACACCATCGTCATCGCCGGCCAGTTCACCGGAAGGTAGTTTCGCCGGACCGCTAGCAGCCCCATCTGCGGCCGGCATTCGTCTTTATCCATTCGCGCGACACGTTCACGGCGTCAAGGCCCATGTCGACGAGCGGCGTGCAGTGGAATATGACGCCATGGATTGCCTTTGCCGCCAGCAGGCGCGAGGTCTGGGCGAGCTGGTTCTCCATCGCCGCCGCAGGCATCGGCTTCTTGCCGCCGAAGTCCCACATGTACTGGCCCAGCAGCACGGGCTTCTCGCTGCCGATCATCTCGCGTAGGCGGCCCACCTGGCCCTCTATGCCGCCCGTGTTCTTGCCGTGCCAGAACCAGAACGTCACCTCGTCGCAGAGATCGAGCACCTCGCGATATTCTGGCTTGACGCCGTTCGCATCGGAGTAGAGCACCACGCCGAGCTTAAGACGGCGCGCCGACATTTTCTCGTGCAGCTCCACGAGTTCGGAGAACGGCCGCTTCAGACTGCCGCCGCAGCTCCAATAGTCGTCCATTATCAGCGTCGTGAGATTTGGCATGCGCTCCGCCATCTCGAAACCGAGACGCACCTTGTCCGCGAAACTCTCTGGGGCGGAGTCGGTGATGGAGAAGCCGACGCGCCGCATGTCCTTGAACTGCTTCATGTATTCCGGCACGTCCGCATGCACCGGCAGATTGCGCCAACGCACCACGAAGCATCCGGGGATGCCCATGTCGCGGCAGGCGTCGGCCATGTCGATCCTGCGATCGTATGGAAGATTGTAGCCCTCCTTGGCGCCCTTCATGGACGCGAACGACATCGCATGATGTCCCCACATCCAGAGACGATCGCCGATCGTATCGCCATACGGTACACGGTCGATTCCGGACCCGCCAAAGCTCCGGCATCCGCCAAGTGCAACGCATCCGCCAGCTAGGGCGGCAGACTTGATGAATTCGCGTCTTCTCATGATATTGTCCTTTTGAGGGTTGTGAAGGTTGGGAAGGTTGTGAGGGTGGTGAATGTTATGGTTGGGCGTTGGTGCCGGCGCGGACGGCGGACGACGGGTCGTTGGGGTTGCGCGCACGGTTGGAATTCTTCGCACCCGTAAGCTTCGGGGCGGAGATGACCGCATGCAGCTGCTCCGGTGTGAGGCTAAGGGCAGGCTCGAACGACGGGCCGGACACATGCTCTACGAGACGCGAGCGCAGCCAGGCGGCCGCAGGATCGTCGTCCCTGAAGCGGAACGAGCAGACCATGAGCCTGCCAGGGCCCACGCGGTACTCGAAAAGACCTGCCTGGCGGATCGGGAACTTCACGGCAGAGGCGATGTCGATCACCGGATCGAACGGCACTCCGGCCTCGAGCTGCACCGCCGCGCCGCCTTCCATCAGGCGGCGGAACTGCCAGCCACAGAATCCATCGTGCGGCATTCCCTCGAGCGCGGGATGCCCGGACTTTATCACGGTGGCGAAATTCCCCGAGCATCGGCCGGCCATGCCGATCCGGTATGTCGTGGGAAGCGAATTGAATGGTCCAGCGCCGAGGATTAACACCCGCTCGCCGGCGGCGAGGGCCTTTGCGAGATCGGCCTCGGAAATGCTGTCGACCACTCTCGTGCCGGACGGCACTTCCCGTTTGCGCGCCTTCGGGAAGGCGTATATCTCCCACTCGTTCCCTACGCTTCCCGCAGCGCTGGAAAGGCTCGCCTGGAGCAGGTACTTGCGAGGCATACCGCATGACGGGATCTGCACGTCGACGGAACCGAGCCGCGAAACGCTGCCGCAAGGCGCGGTTAGGGTGTCGAGCGAGGCGGACCATACGCACTTTCCGCAATCCGCCGCCACGAGCCGCGCCTCCAGACGGGCCTGGGCCATGTCGGCCCCGTAGTTGGAGATCGAGAAGGCGATACGCCTCGACGCCCCTTCCAGCAGATTGAAGTCGTTGCCAAGATCGCACAGCAGCACCGATGCGGAATTGTAGCGCAGCACGTTCTCCACCGTCTCGCCGGGCTTGAGGCGATAGAACTCGTCCATCATACCAACCGAATATCCGAACGTGTGCCAATGCGTGTTGATGTCGCCAAGGAAGTCGTAGCCGGCCACACGGTCTGCGGCGCGCAGCTTCTCGAAGGCGTGCTTGCGTATGCGCCACATCCATTCGCATGAATTGCGGAAGTACGTGTCGGCACGGTCGAGAAGCCCCTTCTCGGCGAGCATCCGGCGCGGTTCGGAGAAAAGGCCAGTCGCAAGCAGCGGCGAGTCGGCGGGGTAGAGCTTCTCAAGGTCGAGGTCCACATAGCTGCTGTCGATGCAGATCTCATGTGAAAGGCGGGGTTTCCCGAGGTAGGCGTCGCCCCAGGCGTCGAGAACGGCGGAGGAGCCGTTGTTGAGCGATTCGTAGCTCGTCACGCCGAGCTGGTAGGATGTGAACAGGTCGCAGAACGGCGCGAGCCTCGCGATGCGCTCGGCATTGTGACGGAACGGCCGGGGGACGGTGGGATCCTTCCCGGAGTAGAGCGCGTACTCCACGCCCCTCAGCGCGCTCATCGGTGAGAACATCGCGTCGGTGCGTTCATGCACCATCTCCGCCACGTCCCTGAGATACGCCTCTGCGATGCGGTCGATGCGCGTCTCGTTGCCGGTGCAGTATATGACCACGGACGGATGGCGGCGGGCGAAGGCGATGATGGCGGCGTATTCCGGCACGGACACGAAGTTTGGCGACTCGATATGCACGAGCATGCCAAGCTCGTCGGTCGCCTCAAGATATTCCACCGGCGGCACGAAGGTGTGGAAGCGCACGAAGTTGAAGCCCAGCTCCTTGCGCCTTTTGGTTATCATCCTGTAGTACGAGAGGTCGCGCGGCAGATGCACCGTAAGCGGGAAGTAGCAGTGCTCGGTGACGCCTCGCAGATAGACGGGCCGTCCGTTGAGGCGCAACCTTTCGCCGTCAGCCACAAGGCGCCGGATGCCGAACATCTGGCGGTACGTGCCGTTGCACGACGTGATCGCAAGCCCGTAGCGCTTCGGCGACTCGGGGGACCAGAACGAGAACCCATCCGTGGAAAGCGTGAAGTCGCCCTTGCCCTTCCCCTTCGCCATGACGCGCCCGCCATCGGATATCTCGTACGTGAAATCATCGGTTCCCGCTACGTGCACGGTGAAGGTCTTGAGGTCCCTGGCCGTGGTCACATGCACATCCCCGATTCCGCCCTTCACGAAGCGCAGCTCCAGCCTTCCGTTCACGCCGCCGGTGACGCCGAAGATCGACCGTGTCGTAAGCCCGCACACGTAGTCGACGTATCCGAGGTTGGGATTGTTCGAGACTGCAAGCACGATCTCGTTCGCGCCCTTCCTGAGACAGCCTTCAGGCACGGCGAGTTCGAACGGCGTGGAGAAACCGGCGCGGAAGGCGACGAAGCGTCCGTTGATCCATGCATGCACCTGGTTGCGCACACCCTCGAACGCGAGCACTGCCGGACCGATACGGTCGAGCGTCACCGTCCGGCGGTACAGGAAGCAGCCTTTGATGTTGGGCAGCGTGGTGTCGTCCGCCCATTGCGTAATCGGAAACTTCTGCCTTGAGTAGAACGGATTGATGCGGAACTCGTCCTTCATCCCCGCCGCCCTGAAGGCGGGAACCATGTCCTCCCAGTAGCCGGGCACGGCATTGTCCACGCGCACGCCCTTGAAGGACGGACAATCCACGGTCTCCCATTCGTACGGCTGGTAGGCCATCTCCCATGCGCCGTCCAGCGGCACCGCATCATAGAGGCAGTGCTCGAAAGGCGCCGCTGCCAGCGACATCGGCAGGAAGGCCGCCCGCACGGCAAGCGCCGCTGCCAGAAAGCATGGCATCGCATTCCATCCAGAACTTGCATTCAGGTAGTTCATCGCATCTTCATCCTTCACTGTATTTACATCCTTATGGGCTGGCGAATATTCCGTGGCGTGCGTCAATAGCTCCTGAGCAGCCTGCGGATCTCATCGCTATAGTTGTCGAAGTCCAGGCATTCGAGCGTCACGCCCGCGCCGCCGGAGACCTTGGCGATGTCGAGAAGTCTTTTCGCGCATTCCTCCTGCGAGAGGCCTGTGGCGCGCGCGTACGACGGCAGACCGTACGTAAAGTTGTAGGCGGCGAGCGGGAAATAGACCTTCCTGGCCCTGCCCTTGTGCGCCACGACATACCTGTATATCTCCCCGGTCGACTCGAATTCGCGCCCTTTCTCCGGTACGACGCTCATCACGGAGATGGCGTCGAACACGCCCTCGGCGGCAAGTTCCTTCCAGTCTATCGCATAGCGCTCCCACACGCCGCGGTCCCTTAGGTCCAGGTACGGAATGGCGAGGACGAAGTCCACATGCCGCCCCGAGTCGTCAAGCCGCCTGCGGATCGCGCGGAGGTAGCGGTGGACGTACTTCGACACCAGGCGTATCCAGCGGTCGTCCGACGCGGGCGGGGGCTCGCATCCGTATGTCTCGCGCCATTCCTTCTTCATCTTCGGAGTGTATTCGCAGCATGCGTACCATCCACCCTGCCGCCACATGTCGAGATAGATGGTGTCGGGGTGCATCGCGAGAAGTTCGTCCAGGCGGCGGAGCTTGTGCTCCAGCACTTCGTCGTAGGCGAGGGAGCTTGTGGCGCCGGGCCGTGCGATGGAGTCGCGCATCATGCATGAGTATTCGGGATGTTCAAGGTTCCACTGGGAATACGATGCCGACTGATGGTGGTTCTCCTCCCATGTCATGTGTATTCCGGATGCGGAGCCCTTCTCCTTGATCTTCCCGAGAGCGAACTGGATCATGCCGTACCGCGCCTCCCACACCCATGACCAGATCGTGGCGATGCCGCCCTCGATGCGCTTCTCGAATGGCGCTACCCTGCGGCGGCTGTATTCCTCCCTTGAATCGTAGCGCGGCACGCCGCCGCCCTGGTTCCGCCAGAGGAGCGATGTCGCGCCGACCTCGTTGATGGCGTAGTCGATTATCTTCTCCACACCCTTCTCCGTCTCGATGTCGAAGATCGGCGCAAAGTCGAATGAGTCTATGAGTGCGATCTTCTCCATGCCGTCGCGCCGCGCCTCGCCGGGTTTCGCACCCTGGCGGGGCCAGAAGTCGATGCGCCTCGGCGGCGGCGGCACGTTTGTCGGCCAGCCTGTGCCGAACTCGACATGCAGCACTTCCGCCGCGCCGCCCATGCTCTGCCCGAACACCACGCGCTCGGGCTTCGAGAGATCCGCATGCTCGGAGCGCGGGATCTTCGCCAGCGGTACGGAGCCGTCCACGGAAAGATAGACCATGTTCTTCGTGCGGATCCCGGTCACCACGTAGGTGCCGCGGGGCAGCGGCCTTGGCATCTCGATCTGCATGCGCGTCTGCTCGGGCATGGTCCTGTCCAGGAGATCGGAGTCGTAGCTGTCGCAGATGGCAAGCGTGGGCACGCCCATGTAGAAGATCATGTTGATGCCGTCGTGCGAGCCGGGGCCGTACTTGGCCCAGAGCGCACGCTGGAGAAGCCTGGTAGTGTCGCCGCTCCACCGTATCTTCGCACGGACGAAGCATGGTTCGTCGAGGTCTGCGAACGCGCAGCTTCCAGGCAGCGCGCTCTCCTTGTCCGTAGCGAAGACGACCTTCTCATTCCTCTGGGCCGGGGAGGGCGCGTCCACACGGTAGAACGCCTCGCGCCTGCCGCGCGGGAGATCGGCGCCGCCCATGAAGTCCTTGCGTCCCATCGGACGCACGCGGATGCTTTTCGCGTCGAAGTCCGTGTAGACCAGCCACTTCATGTCGGGCGAGAGGCACGGTTCGCGGCCGGTGCAGATACGTACTTCCGCGCCGGACTGTACCTCCTGGATGTAGCATGACCAGCTCCTGTCGCCTTCTCGGTAGCCCGTATAGACGAGATATCTTCCGTCCGAGCTCCAGCGCGGCTCGTAGGCGATGATGTCGCTGGACGTCATGGGCAGGTTGCTGTCGGGGTTCTCCGTGCGTGCGCATCTGATCGACCAGCGGTCCTGTATGCAGTCGAGCTGGGCCCAGGCGAGGAATCGTCCGTCAGGCGAAGGCTGCACCTGGTTGACGCATGCATCGATATGGTGGTACTGGTTGAAGAAGATGCGTTTGCGCTCGCCGGGGTCGTTCACCGGCGCGCGCCACATCCATACCTGCCCGAGTCGTCTGTCGGCGACACCCTCGTTGGAGGAATAGTACAGCCACTTCATGTCGGGCGAGAAGGCCGGCGTTGAATCGCGCCTGCGCCCCTTGGTGAAATCGGTCTTCCTGCCGTCGCGCCATATCCTGATGCCGTAGCCGGTGCGGATGTTGTCGCGGAACTCCTCGTATGCGGTATGCTCCTCGCGGTTGCCGTATATATAGACGAGCGACCCGTCTGCCCCCCAGCTCGCCATGCCTGCAAGGCCGGGGCCGTTCTCTATCCACTCGATCCTGCCGTCCTCGAGGCTGCACACGCCCAGGTGGCGGCTCCAGCCGTCCTGCTTCTCGAAGGCGAGCCGTCTGCCGTCAGGCGAGAACACGGCGCCGGAGGTTTCGGAAAGATCCTGTATCTTCCTGATGGAGTCCTCGATTCCGCATGGCGCCGTTCCCGCCAGGCAGACCGCGGCAAAGGCCAGGACGATCTTCATGGCTCACCGACCTGTCACGCGGACACCGAGCTTCTCCGCCTCGCTGACCATGCCATCGACCGCGGCGGCCAGCGCCGGATCGTCCTTGAGCGTCGCCGGCGTGCCCGGCATGTGGACAGAGAATACCTCGTTACGGACGGCGGCACGCCGTACCGCACGGACAAGATCCCTCGGCAGGAATGGCCGTCCGCCGCCTATGCCCAGGGCCGGGAGAATCTTCGCATCCGCTGCCTTCGCACGTGGAACGAAAAGCTCATCGGCCGCGTTCAGGGGACGGTTCCCGTCCGGCTGCATCTCATATCCGCCATCCTTCCAGCCCGTTGCATCGCGCCCCTCGAAGAAGAGACGGATCTCGCCCTTGCCGGTACGAGACACCTTGTACACCGTCGAAGGATCGAGAAGGCCTGGCTCGCGCCTGATCAGGCCGGTATAGCGGCGCTTGCCCTTCACGGCATCCGTCCCCTTCACCAGGGACGTGCCGCCCGCGTAGAATGCGCCGTCCAGCTTCAGCAGGCCCGTGTTGCCAGGCCCCGTGCGGCGGATGAAGGACGAGAGATCCAGCGGGCAGTCCAGTATGCCCCGCGAATTGCCGGAACAGCCATAGATGCCGAACAGGAAGCGTCCGTCGATGCAGGCAGCTGTCTGTATGCCCATCCAGGTGAAACCAGTCTCGAGCACGTGCCGCTTGACGAGCTGGAAGTCCGGCGTGTATTCATACACGTAGTTGCATTCGTGGGTGATGGGAAGACCACCCACGACATAGAAGTTTGAACCCGAGTACGTGATGCCGCCGGCTCCGTGCGGCATGTCCGGCAGCAGCCATGTTTTGATAGGCTCGAGGGTGTCGGCGCGGTAGGATGTCACCTGGCTCTTGGCCCTGTTCGCGGTGTTGAATTTTCCGCGGTTCACCGCCACGTATACAATTCCGTCCCTGAAGCACAGATCGCCCTGGTGGCTGGGGGCCGCCCGCTCCACAAGCCGCTTCCCGGTGAGATCGGTCTTCACTATCGCGGTCGTGAAGCTCCAGTAGATGTTCGTGCCGTCCGTATCGACACCCTGCAGATGGCCGCTGTAGTCGCCATCGCAGAGTATCTTCTCCGGCGCCGCCAGCCCCGCCGCCGCAATTCCGCAGACTATCGCGGTCAGTATTGCGGCATGTCTTGATGCATCTATTGTCTTCATGTTTCCATCTCCTTCACTTGGTTGTGCCTAGAAGCTCGTCGTCCACGAGAAGCGGACT
>JAFXTB010000010.1 GCA_017525225.1 Kiritimatiellia bacterium | reverse complement strand
GGGCGCATCTGCGTAATTCACCACGCACCATTTCTGTTCAAGATGAAATCAAACTCCGAGGTTGTCAAAGGGGCTCCGCTAACGCTTCGCCTGGGCTTCGCGCCATAGAACCGCTTCCCACTAGGAGTGGAATGTTTTTGGCTGCGGCTTCGCCGCAGGAGGCAGGAGCGTGCCGTGTATACCGCACCTCGGCATCGCAGATGCCGCTAAAAACATATTCCATTGGGCCATTTGCTGGTGTCTGAATTTAGCGAAGCGTCAGGCGTAATGTTAGTGAAGCCTTTTTGCCAGCCTTCGGAGTTTCTCTCCGTGATGGGTGAAAAACACAGATGCGCCCGTCCGCCCTACCGGCCGATCTTGAATACGGCGAAGTCGCTGGCGGGGATCCTGTACGAGAAGCGGCCGTCCTTGACGTCGACCTTCCTGCCGGAGACAAGCTCCGTCACAGGGGCGACCGCCGCATGGACGAACTTCACAGAAATGTCCCTGGCGCATGTCGCGTCGATGGTCTCGAACGTGTCGGCGTACTTGCGAACGCCCTTGTTGTTGAACACCCACAGCCACCAGCCGTCCTTCGTCCTGTTCGCGCCAAACTGGCAGTCGCCCTCGACGGCGAACGGGAAGAGGTCGCGCTGCAGCCCCTCGAGCGTGCGTTCCACGGACGGGAATCGCAGCTTCCCGGAGTAGATGTCCAGGAATGCGCGCGGCTTGCGGGGCGGCAGGTCGGCCGCCGTGATGCGGATGAGCCGTCCGCCGGCCTTCTCGTACTCGGCAAGTACGTCCTCGAACATGGAGGGATCGGGATAGTCGCCCACGAGTATGGCCGCGGGATAGGCGAAGAGCGCCTTCTTGAACTCCTCCTTCGGCTGCGGCGAGTCGGGTACCAGGACGTCGTACATCATGGCGAAGCGCGAGTTGTGGAGGTTCCCCTCCTGTATGCCCGCCCTGAGCGCCTTCGCACGCTCCCAGCCTGGCGCGATGGAGAACATGACGGCGTCGATGGCATAGTCGCCGTCGGTATAGGGGCACGTTCCCCAGGCCATGCCGCCGCACGCCTTGTAGCCCTGCGCGAACGGCGTGAGGATCGCGACAGGCGCGTACGTGACGCCGCGGTCCGGATGGGCGGCGGTGAAGTCGTGGAAGTCGCTGAAGTTCTTCCCGCGGACGGAAAGCTGCGCGATGCCGTCCGGCGTGTCGTTGGTGGTGAAGAAGTTGGTGGCCCAGCTTTCCGGCTCCACCGCGTTCGCACCGTTGAGATAGGCGTAGTAGAAGCATCGCCTCTGCGCAGAGGCGGAGGTGCCGCCCTCGGGGATGGCGTTCCTGTACGGCCGGCGGAGGTTGCAGACGCTGTCGTTCTTCCAGCTGCCGTCCTTGGCCGGTCCGTTCAAGTACACGGCCACGTACCAGCACCACGGCAGGCCGAACTGGCGCGCCGCGCCGCGCGTGAACATGCCCATTATGTCCCAGCGGTACTCCGAGTCGCCGCTCGTCGAGTTCGTCGTCTCCACCGTGAGAGCCTTCGCGCCCCACGCCGCCGCCACATGGTCGAGATGGTACATCGCCCTGAAGGCCATGAAGGTGTCCATGTCGTCGTAGTGCAGCTTGAGCTTGCGGTCGGTGTACCATCTGCACATCTTGATCCGGTCGTAGCGGTTCGCCATGTCGAAGCGCTTCCACACGGACATCAGCTCGTCGCGGCGCACCTGGTTGAGGACGTTCGTCGTGCGGATCTTGTTCATCAGCATGTCGTTGCCCCACTCGCACATCGTGCGCGTGCCCACCAGGTTCGGATGCGCCTTCTTGAAGGCGGCCCAGTCGGCATGGTCGAGGTCCACATCGCCCACCATCGCCAGCACGTTCCGCTTGGAACCAAACACCAGCACCATCGGCTTGTCCTTCTTGGAATCGGCCTCGAGCGACTCGTATTCGAGGTTGGACCTGTAGGCGTTCTCCTTCACCGTGCGCCAGCTCGCGCTCGTGCCATTGGCGTCCGGCGGCGGACGGTTGAACGGACGCACCAGGGCGCAATCGCGGAAGACGGGCAGGTTCGTGAGCGCGAAGTTGTTCCAGGGATTCTTCTTCTTCGTCTTCTTCTCGCTCTCCAGCACGACCCCGGCGATGTAGGGATCGGTATAGATGCTGCCGGCATGTAGATAGGACCAGTATTCACGTCCCATCACCAGCTTCGGGCCGTGCCGCCCGGGCGTCTCGAACGGCTTCTGCACCCCGGCTGCGGCAGGCTTGCACCCATCGGACGCCTTGAGACCATCCTGCGGCCCCGTGCAGGCCGCGCATGCGATGCACAGCGTCGTGGAGATGATTGTTGCTTTGATGTTCATCTTGAGTGTCCTTTTTGAAGGTTAGTCGTTAGTCGCTAGTCGTTAGTGGTTAGTGGCTAGTGGTTGGTTGTTGATTGTTGGCTGTTGGCTGTTGGCTGTTGATTGTTGGCTGTTGGCTGTTGGTTAGTCATCCACGTCACGGGTGACCTGGCGGTCTAGGAAGCCTGTCTCGGAAAACTCCGTGATGCCGGCATCCCAGCCGCACCTGCGCCAGTTGGTGGCGAACGGGCTGCCGCGGCGCCCTGCGTCCCTGCGCTCGGTGCCCCACGCGCCACATGCGGCGATCTCCACCATCCTGCCGAACTCCATGCCGCGGTAGTGGTGCCAGATGGTCTCAAGCATGCCGAAAAGCCCATGCTCGTGCGCATATTTGGCCTGCGCCACTATGCCCTTGCGCTCGCGCCAGGGGCAGGTGAGGGTGTCGAACCCCTTGGACTTGAAATGCTCGAGCGTCGGGTAGTTGCCTGTCACGGACGTGCCGGCGGTCTTGTCGTGTCCGCCGGAGTCGCTGCCATAGTACCAGTCGCAGATCACGATGTCGCGGGGCAGGGCGTCGAGCATCTGCGGGGCGTTCTCGTCGCCATGCGAGTAGAACGGCTTCCAGCGTCCCTTCTCGAGAAGCATGTCATGCCACATCATCGCGCGTGCACCGCGTTTGCGCAGGAGGCCCGCGATGTCCTTGATGTGCTCCATCACTAGACCGCTGTACGGGCGCGCGGCGCGGCACATGGCGCACGTGGGCGGATCGGCCTCGTCGCATCCGATGTGGAAGAACGGCGGATTGCCGAACGCCTCGTGGATCTCCGCCACCAGGTCGCGCACCACCTGCCGCGCATCGGGGTTGGAAAGGCACCAGTTCCATCCGCCTGGCTCGAAGAGCGGCTGGCATTCAGGATGCATGTCGAGCGTGGTATGCTTGCCGCCCCTCGCGCGCTGCATCGCGGCGTGCCCGTACACGTTCACCTGCGGGATGAGCGTAACGCCGAGGTCGGATGCGATCCCCGCCAGGCGCCTTGCCTCCTTCACGGTCAGCGGAGCGTCGCGCACCGCGAGGAACGGATGCCGCTCGCTCCTGAACACGCCCCAGCTTTCCAGGACCACATAGTTGAACCTGTACATGGCGGCCACCCGTATCTGACGCTCGATGAGCGACACGGGGCATTCGGGGAACCAGCAGAAGTGGATGCCGCGAAACGCCAACGCGGGAGAATCCTTCACCGAGAGGGCCGGCAGCCAGTAGCCCTTGAGCTTGACGCCCACGCTCTCGCGTTCCGCCACCTGGCGTAGCGCGTGCATGGCGTGCTTCACGCCCTTGATCGAGTTGGCGCCGATCGCGATGCGCCCCGGCTTGGCCTCGATCGTGTAGCCCTCGTCGCCGCCGCCGGGCGCACCCTGGGCGGACGCAAGGGCGACATCGCCGATCCTGGCGCCGAACCAGGCGGCGACCTTGTCCTTCACCCACTGCGCGGCCGCCGCGTCCGGACAGGTCACGGCGAACGCCGTGGAGCCGTCGATCCGCACCGCCACCGACGACTCGTATCTGAGCTCGCGGGGTTCGGGGATTATCTCCGGACGCAGAAAGTCCAAATCCGCCGCCGTCGCAACGGCGACCGCCGCCAACGCGGCAATCGCAAAACCTTGTGCCTTCATTCAGCCTCCTTATTGACGCGGCTTGCCGCCGCCAGTTCCTGTTCGATGAGATCGGCCATGCCATCGCGCCAGGCGTAGACCCGGCGCGGATCGTCGGTGAAGTTCGACATCGTCTCCATCACCGAGAGCGGCACGTCCAGCAGCTCGCGTGCCCTTACGGACCATGCATCGGTCTTGTCGGCATGCTTCTCCAGCAGCCTCGCAAGCGTCATGGCGCAGTTGTAGTCCTCCACGCCGTCGCGGAAGTTCTCGAGCCGCAGCGTCGCCACCGGCGTGCCACCCGGTCCGCAGTACGCCCACACGCCGTCGCCATCGAACGCCTTTCCTCCGCGATGGCGTATGCCGTGCGGCGACCAGTCGGTGAAAGGCCCCGAAGTTATCGGACGGCGCTGGTTCCACTTCGACACTGCGTAGTAAAGGAAGCCGTCCGGCTTCATCCTAATCGCCTGCGCGCCCATGAGGAGGCGTCCTTCGCTGAGCGGGCTTTCCACGAACAGATTCGCGTAGGGCGGCCTTTCACCGCACGCCACGTACCACCACACCTTGCGTCCTTCGGCGCGGGCGGCGGCCACCTTCGCGGGATTCCACGCCTTCGTGAGCGGCACGAACCAGTCGATGCCGGCGAGCGGCGAGCCGACGCCAAGCTCCGGATCCACCGCGGTCGTGACGAGCGGCACGTCCGGCAGCTCATGCTTCAGTATGTCGATGGCGCGGCGGATGGCGGGGAAGCGCTCCTCGGTTGTCTCGTCGCATCCATACGACACCATCCAGCGGCCCAGCCCGGCCGCCCGCGCAACGGCGGCACGCTTCTTCAGCGGCTCGAGGATCCCCTTCCGCCACGCCGCCTCGTCCCTGCATTCTGTCCAGGGACCCACCGTGAAAAAGCCGTACCGTCCCTTGGCCGCCGCCCTCTCGACGAGATCGAAGTCCGGTATCTTGTCGCCACGTGCCGGATAGATGGTGGAGGGCATGATGAAGTATTCCACGAGGAAGTCGGCCCATTCTAGACGACGGCGGCGCCAGAGGTTCACAGGGGCTTCGGGGTCGGAACGTACCTCTTCGGCCTGCTCCGGACGCCACGAAAGCGACAGCGGCTGCACGAATGGCGTGAACGATGCGAGCAGCGGCAGCTCCGATACCTTACCCGTCTTGAAGCCATCCACCCGCACCGAAATAGAACCGCGGCACCGGGCGCATCCGCCGCCGAGACCTTCAGCACGCCGGAGTAGGAACCTGCGGCGCACCCTTCCGGCGCATGCACCCGCACATGGAAGCTCTGCACGTCGCCCGGCGCCACGTCCACCGAATCCAGGAACGGCAGGATGGGGTCGGCATACCAGCCGAGCGGCGTCTCGCGCGTCAGGCGCACATAGCCGCACATGTTGGTTGCGGACGGCACGCAATACGCCTGGCGGTGCGCGGTGGGGGCGTCGGCGAAGACGTATCCGACCGGAGCGACCTCCACCTTGAGCCTGGCCGCGACATCCCCTACCACGGCCACGCGTACCCCCTTGAGCGGCAGACCGTCGGCCGAGGCCACGGCAAGCTGCGCACCTTCGTAGTCGCCCTGGGCAAGACGCAGCCTGATGCCATGCGTGGCAGGGGCCAGACGCGAGAAGTCGGTCCAGCGCGGACGTATCTGGTCCATGCCTGTCGCCTGCGCCAGCGCCATCCGGCCTTGCGCCACGCCCTTCCTCTGGACGAACGCCGCAAGCCTGCCGGCCTGCGCCACCTTGTCGGCATCCATGCGCCGCTTCATTTCGGCGACGCGCACCACATCCTGCTCCGCGAACTTCCGGTCAAGCTCACTGTTGAGCCTATCCTCGATGGCGGCGACAGCCCTGATCTCGGCAGCGAAGGCCTTGGCGGCGGGCACCGGCGGCGGTGTCTCGCCCTTCGCCAGCAGAGTGAAGCGGTCGAGCACGATCTGTCCGTAGCGCGGAGAGCAGTGCACAAGGGCGATGGCGCGGAGGTCCTGCATGCGCACATGGCCTCTTGCGCGTTCAAGCGGCATCTCCACGCGCCGCGTGGACGACTTCGGAAGCTCGAAGGAGTAACGCGCACCCTTACGCTTTTTCATGGCGGCGTCGTAAAGGTATATGACAAGCGTACGATCTTCGGAGGAAAGGTTGGTGGCATCGAACACGAGAGATTCGAACCGCGACCAGTCGTTCATGGCGGGATCGGTCCAGTACAGCGTGGCGAATCCGTACGACTCGTCAGGGACGGTCTCGCCGTGCGGACCCATCCAGAGCGCCCTGGAACCGGAAGTGGCGCAGATGTTCGTCACGAGCGTGTCCCCGTGTCTCGGCAGAGGCACGATTCGCGCCTCGGAGGCATTCTCGAAATCGAAGAGCGGAACGCCGCCCCATGCGCCACCAATGGCACACGCAACGACCCCAGCCACTACAACCTTCATAACTTTCACAATCTTTTCACCTTCATCTGCGGCCCGCTCGGCGAGCGGGCTCTACCATCAACAACCACCAACCACCAACAATCAACAACCAACAACCAACAACTAACCACTAACCACTAGCCACTAACAACTAACCACTAACCACTAGCAACTAACGACTAGCGACTAGCGACTAACGTAGTAGGACGCGCATCCCCGGAGCCGTCACCACGATGTCAACCTTGCGGCCGGACTGCGACTCCACCACTCTCGCGCGGCGCGGTACCGTGGCATCCAGAACGACGTTCCACTCAACCGGACGCGCGAGCGACGCGCAGTCCACAAGCGTATAGGTGACGCCACCCTCGGATATCGCAGGCAGCTCCGTGAAACCGACCTGCAGCGTGCAGGTGGACGGGATGTCGAACGCGGCCTCAGGTGCGGTGATCGCGCCTGCCACATTGCCGGTGGCGGGATCCACCGTCATCTCGAACGCACCGGTACCTGCCGTGGCGAACGTCCCTCCAAAGGCAGGGTCGAACATGGGCCTGCACTCGACATCCACGACGGACACGGTACCCGTACCTTCCACAATGACCTTCAATATGTCCGTGAAGCCCGACGGAACCTTGTCCAGCCACTTCTTCATGAGATACGATTCTATGCCGACCATCGTATCGTCATCCAGGGCCGTGGAATACCACAGCATCTCGCCGATGATCGCGGCCTTGCCACTTTCGTAGGTCGTTCCATAGCTTGCCCCTTCGCTATGGTTCAAACCTTCGATGAAAGGCAGGTTGACGGAACCCGTGCCCCGCACGGAGAAGACTTCGGGCTTGCCCGTATATCCCTTCGTCGGATCTATCCCGACGCCATTGATACGGTTCACTCCGTTGGAGAACTCCGCAGGCCCAGTGGACCAAATCGACTGTCCGGGGCCATTAAGCCTTTTAGCGACGGAGCCGTTGTTGCTAAGGTTGTCCAGCAACGGCGTACCGCCGCCTCGTACGGAATTCTGCGCGACGAAGGCGGTACGCGTATCCAACGTGGCATAGCCGGGCGCCGATCCGGTGGAAGACCGCTTTCCGTCCTTGATGCTGAAGTCGTCCGCATACTCGTAGAACCTGAGGCAGTTGCCATCGGTGGGGGATCCGGCCGTTGCGGGCCACTGCTTGTAGTACTGGTTGAAATCCAGCCAGCCGCGAAGAGGGCCGCCATCGAAAGACGCCTCGTACCAGGTCGGCTTGCGCCAGTTTACTCCATACGCGATCGGCTTGCCCGCCTCGTAGGCCTGAGAACCCTTGTCGCGCACGGCATAGACCTCGTTCGTCCGCCCGTTCGTCGGCACGGTATCCACGTCGCCGCGCAAGGACAACGTGGATCTGTCGCAAGCGTCCAGCCAGTAGATGCGCCCTGCGGACGGAATCTCGCTCTCCTTCCAGGGACGCTTGCCGGAGAGCAGCGTGCCGCCTTCCAGCACCACCGACCCGGAGCAGGCACCATCCATCATGATCGCATACTCGCCGGCCTTGACGGTCGCGGAACCCGTTACCGTGACCTTGTTCGTATGATCCATCTGGACCAGCCAATCGTGGCGTGCTTCCGCACCTGGGACATACTGGCTCGAAAGCCCCCACTTTTCCGCAAGGTACATCTCTGCCTCGATCCGCTGGCGTTCCGTGACCGGCTTCGTGAACAGGATCAGTTCGCCGTAGTTCTGTCCGCCGCCGGAATTGTCCTTTATCCAGTTGTTCCAGCCCACGGCATCCACGGGCTCGCCGTCCAGCTTCATTGAAATGATCTGCCACCCGCCGTTGAGCACGTTGCCCTGCGTGGGATCGACCTGGACGCCATCCACCCACACCGCATGGCTCGTATTGGTGGTGATGCCGTCCGCTATCGTGGCGCCCGTCCGACCAAGCGAACCGTTGTCCGTGCCAAGGAGCGCATTGCCGCCGCCATACTGGCTTCCGAAAACCATTACCGCCATCTGCACCTGTACCGCCAGCCTCGTGTTGGATCCACTGCCCGGGGAGATCGGCAGACGGCGGAAGTTGCCGGTAGGCAGCGACAAGTAGCTCATGCTCTTTTCGCCGAAGGTGGCAGTCTTGCGGCAGGGGTAGACCGATGCGACATAATCATAGGTACCATCGTTCTTGTACATCCTTCTATTCCACATGGAGGTAAGATCGGGGCTGCGCCAGTCCAGCACGCGTTCCACCAGCGGATTGCCGTCCAGATAATCCTGATGCGGCTCGCTGGTGCCTTCGCCCGGGAACCTGTACATTTCAACCCGCGAGAAGTCGTACCAGTGGGCCACATGGTTCGTGAAAGCCCAGTCCGGCGATACAAGCTCAAACGTGCCCGCATCGGCCAGCGTCGCGGTGATGCCGTCCTGGCCGGCATCGACTTTCGCCGTTCCGCCCTCCGTGCCGTATATTGTACTGCCTGACGTCGCGGGTATGACCAGCGCCTCACCGGTGGCGTGCGGATGGCCAAGCTTGAGGTCGATGTTGGGCTGCGCGAGGACAATCTTACCGTGCAGCGACGAGCTGTCGCCCGTAAGCCCGACCGTAAGCGGCGCCGCCGCACTGAAGGCGCCCGCCCAGCCAGTCACCTCAACGACGCCGGTACCGGACAGCGACCCCGCGAACACGATGTCGGCCCTGTTCGATATAACCATGGTCGATGTACCGCGAGGAGGAATATCCAGTACTATGTTGTTGCTGTTCGTGATGACGGTCTTCTTATTGTAGGTTGCCCTTATATCCTCCGGATAGTTGGCCGCTATGTCGGACGTATCCGGTAGCGGCCGCGCACACAGCGTGAATTTCGCAGGCGAGTACCCCGCCTCTCCGGTGACGTGGATCGGCTTGGATGCCGGCACGGCCGTCGGGCTGGCAAGGTACCAACGCGCCCTGGTCAGCACCACTTCGTCGTCGTCCGGGAACATGTCGGTCGTGCCGCACAGCCAGATGTTCCCCCCGTCCCGTGATATCAGGTAGTTTTTGGAAGAAGGGAAGCTCAGCATGGTGCACGATTGGAGAACGAATTTTCCGCTTCCCCCCTCGATCGTCAGGTTCTCAATGTCATACGTAGGAAAGTACAAAGCGTGTCCCAATGACACGTCGATTGAACTTTTGACCTTCAGAGAGCCATTGCCGCACGCGAACACATGGCTGTTGATGTAGTGGGGGGATGTGCCCGAACCGAACTCGAGCGTCGCAGCGCCGTTGGTGGCGATCAGGATCGACCAGACGGTCAAGGCGGTGGTCTGGGTGACGACAAGCGTCGAGCCAGGGTTGAATACTATGAAACTGTTATGCGTGTTGTACGGAGCGCCGCTGGTGCCGTCTCCGCCCACGTAGAACGTTCCGTTCTCGGGAATTACCGTCACGACCGCGGACGCGCCGCAGCACAAGGCCAGTACACCGGCCAGCACAGCATTTCTCGCCATCTTCATCTCTTCTTCTCCTTTTCTTTTCCTTGCGGCCCGCTCGGCGAGCGGGCCCTACCATCAACAACCACCAACAACCAACAATCAACAATCAACAACCAACAACTAATGACCAACAACTAACGAATAACCACTAACAACTAACAACTAACGACTAACGACTAACGCAGTAAAATCCGCAACCCCAGCGGCTTCACCAGGAGCGTCACCTCTGTCGCGGCCTGGACGATCTTCGCGTTTCTCGGGACGTTCGCACCGTAATTGACCGTCCATTCCACGGGATGCGCCATCGCATCGCCATAGACGAGCGTGTACGCGGTAGGCGCCTCGACCTTGACGGGAGCGGTGAAGTCCACGTTGATCGTGCAGGCGGAGGGAAGATCCAGCACCGCCCCGGGGGCGTTCAGCGCTCCTGCAACCTCGCCGGTCGCAGCGTCGATCGCAATCTCGAACGCCCTTGCTCCGCCGACCGCGACGTTCCCCGCGAACGACGCATCGAAGCGCGGCGCCGTAAGCGCATCGCCCACGGCGACATCGCCAGCGCCAGACACGGTAACGCCGGACACATCGGCGAAACCTTTCGGCACCTTGTTCAACCACTTCTTCATGAGGTAGGATTCTATGCCTGCGACCTCATCGTCCGTCAACGCCGTCGAATACCACAGCATTTCGCCAAGGATCGTGGAGCGTCCCTCTTCGTAGGTTTTCTTTTCGGAATGTATGTAGCTTTCGACGAACGGCACGTTGACCGCCCCAGTGCCGCGTATCGTGTACACTTCGGGCCTGCCGTCATAGCCGTTGACGGGATTGATCACGACGCCGTCGAGCCGATTCTCGCCATTGGCGTACACGCTTGGTCCGTTGCGCCACAGGGACTGCCCCGGCCCCTCCATCCGTGCCCAGACCGTTCCGAGGTTGCTGATGTTGTCGAGAAGCGGCGTGCCACCGCCGCGCACCGTATTGTGTGCGCAGAATGCCGTTCGCGTGCTTATCGTTGCGAGACTAGGCGCGGCTCCGGTGGAGGTACGCTGGCCGGTCGAGAGGTTGAAGTCGTCCGAATACTCGTAGAATCTCAGACAGTTGCCCGAAGGATCCGCCGAAGGGCTATGTTGCGCCCACTGGTTGTAGTACTGGTTGAAATCGAGCCAGCCGCGCACGGGGCCGCCATCGAACGACGCCTCGTACCAGGTAGGCTTGCGGTATTCCACGCCGTATAGAATCGGCTTGCCCGCCTCGAACGACGACGCACCCCTGTCGCGCACGGCGTAGACCTCGTTCGTCCGCCCGTTCGTCGGCACGGCATCCACGTCGCCGCGCAAGGACAACGTGGATCTATCGTCGGCGTCAAGCCAGTAGATGCGCCCTGCGGACGGAATCTCCGACGCTGTCCACGGGGATCTGCTCGTAAGCAGCGTGCCACCCGCCAGCACCACCGAGCCAGAGCACTTGCCCTCAAGGCGCAATGCATTCTCACCAGTGTTTACCGTCACCGATCCCGAGAACGTCACCCTGTTCGTCAGGGACAGGTGTACCAGGTCGTCGTAGCGCGTCCGCGAGGCGGCCGCATACTGGCTTGAAAGCCCCCACTTCTCCGCAAGATATATCTCCGCCTCAAGCCGCTGGCGTTCCGTCACCGGGTTGGAGAATATCATGAGTTCGCCGTAGTTCTGCCCGCCATACGGAGCGGCGACCTCCTTCACGGCGCCGAGTATGGTGCAACTGTCGCCATCCAGGCTGATGGATATCACCTGCCAGCCGCCGTTGAGCGTATTGGGCGCGGTGGGATCTACCTGCACGCCGTCCACCCACACGGCATGGCTCGTATTGGTGGTTATGCCGTAGGCGACGGTGTTCCCGGCACGCGCGAGTACTCCATTGGCCGTACCGATAAGTGCATTGCCGCCGCCATACTGGCTTCCGAAGACCATCACGACAAGCTGTGCCGGTACGGATTTGCATGAGATGTATCCCGCCCCATCGCCATCTGAAATCGGCATCCGGCGGGATGCGCCGGTAGGGATTGAGAGATACTCCATCGTCTCCCCGGCGAACGTACCGCTCTTCCGGCAGGGATAGACCGAACTTGCGAATTCCAGTGTGGTACTGTTCACATACATTCTCCGGTTCCAAAGGGAGGTCAGGTTTGGACCGCGCCAGTCGAATACCCGTTCGACCATCGGATAGCCGTCCAGCTTGGCGTTAGGCTGCGCGTTTGTCGTGCCCTCGCCCGGATATCTGTACATGTCGGCACGGGAGAAGTCGTACCAGTGGGTCACGGAATTGGTGAAGGTCTTGTCGGCACCTGCGAAGGTGAAGGTTCCGGCGCCGGCCAGCACGGCGGCGTTGCCGGACTCTCCGGATTCTATGAAGGCCGAGACTCCCTCCGTGCCCGTTATGGTGCTGTTCTCCGCCACAGGGACGATGTGCGCCTCGCCCGTCGCGTGCGGATGGCCGAGGAACAGGTTGATGTAAGGCTTCTTCACGGCAATCGTGCCATGGAACGACGAACTGTCGCCCGTGAGGCCGACCGTAATGGCGGTGGTTCTGTCGTAGGTCGCTCTGTAGCCCGTCACCTCCACGATGCCGGTGCCGGAGAGGGAACCTGCAAACGTGAAATCCATCTTGTTCGTGAATATGAGCTGCGGCACGCCGCTGGCGACAGGATGCAGGACGATGTTGTTGTAGTTCGTGGCGACACCATTCAAGGCGGCTGTAAAGGTGTTGCGGACGTCCTGCGGATAGTTGGCGACTATGTCGGACGTATCTGGCACTTTGCGCGGAGCCAGCATGAGTATGCCGGGGCGGGTCACATGTATGGTCTTCTCAGGCGGCACGGCGTTGGTGTTGGCCAGCACCCAGGCGCCGCCGGTCGGTAGACGGACTTCCTCGTCGTCCGGGAACATGTCTGTGCCACACAGCCAGGTGGTTCCCCTTTCCTTGGTGAAGCTTTTCTTGGTGGACTTCGGTATCTTCAGCAAGGTGCAGCCGCTAATGCCGATCTTCGCCACCTTATCGTCGCAGGTCAGGTTCTCGATCTCCAGAACTGGCTGGTAGTCCGCGTGCCCAAGACGTACCTCGCCGAGATTCTTGGTGCTGGTGACGTTCAAGGAACCATCTCCCCGTATGAACATATGGCTGCTAATGCTGGCCATGCTCGAAGTCGTGGGCTCATAGCGCACCGTGGCTGCGCCGTTCGTTACGATCAGAGTCGCCCACACGGTCAAGGCTACGGTCTGAGTGACGACAAGCGTCGAGCCGGGGTTGAAGATGATGAATCCACCCTGTTTGTTGTAGGGACCGCCATAGGTACCGTCTCCGCCCACGTACAAGGTCCCGTTGGCAGGAATTTCCATCACGACCGCAGACACGCCGCAGCACAAGGCCAGGACACCGGCCAGCACAGCATTTCTTGCCATCTTCATGCCATCTTCTCCTTCTTTCCCTTGCGGCCCGCTCGGCGAGCGGGCCCTACCACCAACAACCAACAATCAACAACCAACAACCAACGACTAACCACTAACCACTAACCACTAACCACTAGCGACTAGCGACTAATGACTCTCCTATAATTCGCCCCTATCGCATCCCACAGCTTGAGCGCGTCGGGGGCGCCCACTACCGTGCCGTAGCCGCCACGGTACGTCCAGGCCGCAAGGCGGTCAACTCCCTCCTCGACGGCGATGTCGACCCAGCGATCGATCTGCGCGAAGTCCTTCGGCTGCCTGTAATAGCCCATGAGCCAGCGTTCAGACTGCTTGCCGTACTTCTTCGCGATGGCCACCGTGCGCTTCGTGATGTCGCGGTAGAAGTCCTCGGGCAGCGCCCAGTTGATTATGGTGGTGGAGAACACGTCAAAATACGGGCATGCGCCCACGAGGTCCCAGTTGTCGTAGCCGCGGTATTCGCTGACGTAGTATCCGTTCTGCGTGGCGTGCACGCAGCAGGTGATCTCGCAGTCCTTGCGGATCTCCTTGATCGCCTTCGACGTATCGCTCAGCACCACGAGCGCCTCGCGCCAGCGGAACTGCTTGACGTCGTTCGTCATGTAGCGCGGCATCTCGTAGCCGTAGTAGTCGAGGAAGCGCTTGCGGCACACGGGGCAGAAGCACGTCCAGTCGTCCGCCACGCCGCCGGTGATGGATGCGATGCCCTTGGGGAAGGCGTAGTGCGGCTCGTCCCAGAAGAACCCATCGCACGCCGTCTCGCGCGCGAGGGTGGTGCAGAAGTTGCGGAAGTAGTCGCGGTAGGAGTTGGTGTTGAAGCAGGCGAAGGGCAGCCTCTCGCCTGTGAGCGCGGAGACCTGGCGGTTCTCCACGTTGTCCTGCAGGAACTTCGACACCTGCTCGCCGCCGAAGTACTTGCCGTTGCCCCACGGATCGATGAGGACGCGCAGGCCCAGCTCGTGGGCCTTGTCCACGATCTTCGGGATGTTCGGCCGCCAGAAGTCGAAATCGAACTCCGTCACCGCGAGGATGACCTGTGTGACGCCGTGCGCCTTCATCTCCTTGAAGTCCGCCTCGGCGTGTTCAACATAGTTGAGACCATAGTAGCTGATCGAAGTATTTGAAACCATGATACACCTTTCCCAATGCCCAACATTTTACCAAAATATCGTATGAAGTCAAATACCTTATCCAACAAGAAAACATCATCTTTCCGCCAACATCCCGATCTGGAATTATGGTATAATGTGCGCATGGGACATCGCAGGACAGGTCTTACGGACGCCTCCGCGCCCAGGCGCGTGGTGGTGGCGCTTCGGATGGCGGGCATTGCCGGCCAGGACAAGCTGAACGGCATCTTCGAATATCTGAGCGCAGGCCGCCGCTGGCAGCTCATCATCTACCGTACCCGCCACGAGTTCTCGGCCGAAACCGTCCGCGCCGAGCTGGCGCGCGGCACAAACGGCTTCATCGTGGGCATTCCGGGCACGGAGGACGCGCTCGCGGTCCTGGCGGCGAATGACGTGCCGGTGGTGATGATGAACGTCTCGGGCGGCGGCATCGAGAAGCGGAAAGGCAATGTCGCGTTCGTCAAGAGCGATTCCAGGGCCGTCGGGCGCGAAGCGGCGCTTGCGCTGATGAAACAGGGCGTGTACAAAAGCTATGGCTATGCGGGATACAGGACCGACGAGGACTGGAGCCGCGACCGCGGAACGTCCTTCCACGATGTTCTTGACGCTGCAGGTTTCGCGGGGAGGATGTTCGACATCGAACACTACAGCGACAAGGTAGAGGACTCCGCCACGATGATCGAATGGCTGCGTTCCCTCCCCAAGCCTTGCGGCATTCTCGCCGCATGCGACGACCGCGCATTCGAGGTGCTGGACGTATGCCGCAAGATCGGCATGAAGATTCCGGCCGAGGTAGGAGTCCTTGGCGTTAACAACGACCCCATACTCTGCGAGAACGCCGAACCGAAGCTGTCCAGCATACAGCCGGACTTCATCGGCGAGGGGCTTGCGGCGGCGGAGCTGCTCGACCGCATGATGGCGGGCGGACGCATCCCGCCGGACATGCGGCTGAGGCTGGTAGGCATCCGCGCCGTGGTCCACCGTGAATCGACGGTGGCGCAGTCGGAAGCGGGAACGCTGGTGCAGAAGGCGCTTGCCTATATCGGGCGCGAGGCGGTCAAGGGCATAGGGGTGGGCGACGTGGTGCGCCGGTTCAAGGTGTCGCGTTCGCTTCTCGAACTCCGTTTCAGGGAGCTGCAGAACGAGAGCGTGTACGAGGCGATGCTGCGCATCAGGCTCGAGGAGGTCAAATGGCGGCTCCGGCATACCAAGACCCCCATAGCCGAAATCACGCGCGACTGCGGATGGAAGAATCCGGCTCCGCCCAAGGCGCTATTCAAGCGGCGCTTCGGCGTTTCAATGAGGGAATACCGGCTGAAGGGGCTGGACGGCTGATCCAATGGGGACAGCCCCCAGAACATCCCCTGGAGTTGATAAAACAGGTTCTGTTATACAATCCTCATGATGTGGCTACGTTCTGGGTCTTAGCCGATTTTCCCGCTTTTGCGACCGACGCGAGCGTCCCCATCTCATGGCAGCGCTTGTAGAGCGTGGCGTTGTCGGGCTTTTTCGTACTCGCCTCCCAAAGCGAAAGAAAGAGCATGCGCCCCTTTGCGCAAAGCGCCTCCTTGTTGCGCGGTGGGTGCCAGCGTTCACCGAAACCCTCCGGATAAAGTACGATCAACGAGCCGCCCGCCTTGAATATCGCGTTGCCGCATTCCTTCTCGCACGGGCTCATGAAAGTGCCCACCCCTGCGCCGCCCGGGCCAAGCCGTTCCGCCCGTCCCATCGCCTCGCGCCATTCAGGGCCATCCTTCGTCCACTTGCGCGAGCACTGGAAAGGCGCTATCACCGGCAGCTCGAGAATCGCCGCGTTGCCGTATGCGCGCCATTCGCGCCCCGCGAAATTCACGCGCCTCACCTCGGTGAAAAAGCGCCGGTTCTCGCGCCTCAGCCATGCCCTGTGCCCGTTCTCAGCGATATACCGCCTGAAAGTATCAAGCTGCCCTTCCTTCTTCACGATCCAATCGTGCCAGTCTTTTTCGAATATTGGCGCGCGGAGCGCGCCTTGCACAACCGGTTTTGCAGGGGCGCCTCCGGCGGCCCTTTCCAATGCCTTGATCAGCTGCCTCACCACCACGGCCAGCGAGACGCGCCCTTCCACATCGCGCATCTTGATGATCAAATGA
Organism: Kiritimatiellia bacterium; assembly: GCA_017525225.1. Classification (GTDB taxonomy): domain Bacteria; phylum Verrucomicrobiota; class Kiritimatiellia; order RFP12; family UBA1067; genus RGIG6720. The sequence goes on along the minus strand of JAFXTB010000010.1, from coordinate 27,515 downwards.
AGGTGATCGGGCATGATCACATAATAGCGAATCCGCTCTATGCACCACCATGTCTCATGGAAATGCTCGATCACCACCCTGAGCGCTGGCGTAAGCGCAGTGTCGGCGAGCGCGCCGCCCTCTTCAAGCCGGGAGAATTGCAGCTGCGGAGCAGCTGCTACAAAACCAGTTTTACCGGGTACGCTCCGCGCACCCTTCACCGTCACCATGTAAAAGAACGGCCGCTTGTAATCGAAGCCCGGCAGCCTTCCCATCACGAGCCTCCCATCTCCGTTGATTAGAGGAACAGGGATAGTATAACATAATTACACCTATGTGACCATGCCTGGTGGCGCCAAATGCTAGCGCACGAGAAACATGTAGAGCAGTGTTCCAGCGAGGATGGACACGAGGGGATTGCGCCGCCATATCTGGAGAAGCACGGTGACGGCGCCTGCGATGTACGGCGCGAAAGGCATCCTCCCCGATGCCGCCTCCCCGGCATAGCAGTACACGACGAGCATGGCGATCGCAGCAGGGGCGAGCACCCTTCCCACATATCTCACGACGGGTGGAGGCTCACCGCGCCGGCCGAAAAGAGCGAAAGGCAGAGCCCTCAGAAGATATGAAAGCGCCCCCACCGAAACAAGCACGGTGAAAGCGTATTTCGCTTCAGCGGACATCCATCCACCTCCTGCACGCAAAGAACGTCGCCACGATGCCCGCGACGGCCGGCACGAGCATGTTGGCGCGTCCAAACGCGAAGAACGCAATCAGCGCCGCCACGAACCCGATTGCCGCGGGCAGGCGGTTCGCGCGTTCGCGCACCTGATCCGTCAAGATGACAAGGAAAAGCGCGGTCATCGCGAAATCTATGCCCTTCGTGACCGCCGCCACCCTCTCCGTGGAAAACGCGCCTTGCGCCAGCACGCCGGCGATGGCGCCCGCCGTGACGCCGCCTATCCAGTAGAGGTGGTCGAACATGGCAAGGAAAAGGCAGTACGCTACGCCTGAGCGCCCTTCAAGCCGGCACGCGGTCTGCAAGGCATACGTTTCATCGGTGATCGTGCCGATTATATACGCCTTCTGCCAGAGGGACGCCCCCTTGAGACGGTCGATGAGGGAAAGCCCGTAGAGCGAATAGCGGAAATTGACGCACAGTGTCACAAGAAGGACGCTGCCCAGAGCCTGCGACGTGCGCACCCAATCTACGAAGATGTACTGCAGCGGGCCCGAGACGAACGTGGCGCTTGTCGCCGCGGCCCAGGCAGGCGCACATGAGATCCCGCCCTCGACGGCCAAAAGCACGCCCGAGGCGAATCCCATGGCCACATAGCCCATCAGGACCGGGATGGAATCCCTGAAGGCCCGCCGTACGATCCCGCCGTCTTCCATTCTACCTTGTCCGACACGCCATTCCGTCACGGCACGTAGGCGGCGCGGGCGTCGGGCGTGAACCAGAATCCCTGGCCGGTGGCGTCCACCACGCTGCGCCAGAGGTCGCTGGAAAGCGACACCGTCTGCCGTTCTATCGTCGCCAGCTTTATGGGCACGAGCGTATGCCATTCGCCCACGCTGCCAATCACGCAGTTGGTGCGGCCGGCCATCGCGGCATGCACGGCGTTGCGCGCGAGCATGTAGCAGCGGATGGCGTCCGTGCCGCGGGCGGGCACGCTGCGGATGATGTAGCTGGGGTCGAAGTACTTGATGGTGCAGGGGATGCCCTTGGCCTTGAAGTGCTCGGAGATGTGGCGCTTGAGGAATTCGCCGATGTCCTTCTTCAGCACGTTCCCGCTGGCGTCGCGGCGCTCCTCCTCGCCCTCGATGAGCTTCTGCCCGGCGCCCTCGGCCACCACCACGACAGCATGCGTCTTGTCGGCCGCGAAGCGGCGCTCGAGCGCCGCCAGCAGGCCGTGCGGCCCTTCCAGCTCGAACCTGTCCTCGGGTATGAGGCAGAAGTTCACCACCGGGTTGGCGATGGCGGCGTATGCCGCGATGAAGCCGGAATCGCGCCCCATCAGCTTCACGAGGCCGATGCCGTTGTAGGCGCCCTTGGCCTCCATGTGCGCGGAGCGGATGACGTTCGTGGCCTCCGCCACGGCAGTCTCGAAGCCGAACGAGCGGCCTACGAACTGCAGGTCGTTGTCGATCGTCTTCGGAACGCCAACGACCGATATCGAAAGCTTCCTGCGCTTGCATTCCTCTGCGATGTCGCGCGCGCACCTCAAGGACCCGTCGCCGCCGATGCAGAACAGCACGTTGATGTTCATTCGCACGAGGGTCTCGACCATCTCGTCGGTGGGCTGCTGGCCGCGGGACGAGCCCAGGATCGTGCCTCCCAGCTCGTGGATCATGTCGACGATGTCCGAATTGAGCATCATCGGCTGGTATCCGTAGCGCGGCGAGAGACCCGCGTAGCCGAAGCGGATGCCGTAGATCGTCTTTATGCCGTAGTCGAAGGTGAGGATCTCCACCAGACCCTTGATGACGTTGTTCAACCCCGGGCAGAGCCCGCCCGCCGTGAGGATGCCCACACGCGTCCAGGACGGATCGTGGAAGATCTTCTTCAGCGGCCCGGCGCGCTCGAAGCTGGGCTTGTGCCCGAGGCGCTTCTCCCAGTACTCCAGCTCGGCGATGTTCTCGGTGAGATACACCCTGTCGCCCTCGCGGATGAAGTCGTGGTGCCGCACGGGCGAGGCGATGGTGCATTCGCCGAGGGTGTCGACGTTGCAGCTGTATTCCTCCCGGTTGGAGGCGATCTTGTCCAGTGTGGTGCTGAGCGACATGGCTGGCCTACTTCAGCACGCGGCGGAAATGGTCGAGTATCATGGCAACGCCGCCGTCGCCCGTCTCCTTCGACGCCTTCAGCGCGCTCTGGGCGTACCAGGCCGTCTTGTCGAACTCGTCCATGTTCACGGTGTCCGGACAGAGCGACATCATGAGCGACGTCTCGCCCTCTCCCGCATGGTCGAACGGATACTTCTCGAGCACCTTGGCGTCCATGAGCGCATGGTTCTGGATCCAGATGAACGGGTTGGCGTCCAGGTTCGTGTGGTCGGTGTAGTACGACGCGCTCGAGGGGTCGCCCCACCATCCGTCGCCCTTCTTCTCCTCCAGGAACTCCATTATCACCTGGCGCGAGGCGAGGCGGAAGGCGAGGTCCGTGGGCATGCCGGCGTTGAAGTCCTCGCTCTGGTGGTGGATGAATGTGTGGATGTTGCGGAAACCCACGTCCAGGAGGCCGCGGAAAATCTGCCTGGCGATCGGCACCAGCGCCTGCGAATCCACGGGGATCGAGCCGCGCCCTTCGCACGGAGCCACGGCACGCGAGGACGCGCCCCAGTAGAAGGACGGCAGTATGACGATCTCCGCCTCCTCCTCGTACTTGCGGAGCGCCCGCTCCACGGCGAGCGTGTCCATGCCCACGGGCAGGTGCTCCGAATGGTATTCCAGCACGCCGAGCGGCAGCACGACCGGCGTACGCTTCTTGATGGCCTCGCGGATCTGGGACGGCCTCATCAGTTCATAACGCATGGTTGGATTTTCCTTGTGGTTTCATGCCCGTGGCTTCCGCCAGGGGCAACGGATTTGAAAGACGGTGGATATTATGCCCGAAACCGTCCGAAATTGCAAGCCCCAAGGCAATATCTAACAGCCAACAACCAGCAACCATCAACCAACAACACATGGTCGCAACGCAGCCGATTCCTTCCATCCGCAGCATGGACTCCACAAGGCGAAAGGCACGCCACGACCTCCCTGAATTGGCGGTTGGCTGCTGGCGGTTGGTGGTTGGACATTGCCGATGCTAGGGCGCACGGCGGTGAACCATGCGGTAGATGAGGGTCTCCCCCTTGTACATGCTTTCTGTGAAATCCTTCACATTCAGCCGGTCGCGCTTCCGGTCGAAGATCTCCACAAGGTCGCAGGCCTGCGGAAGCGAGATGTGCTTCTCGCCGGCCGTGGCGGCATGTACCATCAGATAGCCGCGACCCGGCAGCACGAAGTCGTCGCTGTCCAGCCAGACATGCGCACCGGACTCTGCCAGGACGGCGCGCAGCCTCTGCGGGACGGGCGGGCGCGTAAAGTCAAGCTGGCGCCAGCCTTCCGGCGAACTGACGACCGCCTCCTTCTCGGCGTTCATCCATATCGCGGTCCTGCCTCTGCGCCTGACCAGCCGGTCTATCGCCTCGCGCTCCGCCGGCGAAATCGTCTTCGCGTCGTTGAACACATAGACCTTGTAGTCCGGCAGGTCCTTTGACAGGACATCCTCGAACATATAGCAGTCGTAGGCTACGCCACTCCTCGGATAGATGCGACAGAAGGCGTCGTACCCGTATTCATCGGCCTTCGGGGAGTAAGGACCGTAGTCGAGCTCCTGGACGCGGCGGAACACGGCCACGTCGCTCTCAGTGCGGGCAGGCGCCTTCAGCCCGAACCTTACAGCCTCGTCCTGGCCGCGCGCAATCGTCCGCATTATCGTCTCGTCGTGGAATGTATTGTTTCCTACAAGCAGGAACCACCACGTCTCCCATCCTTCGGCGAGCGTGAAACCGATGGCCCGCTTGAGCACGTCCACGCTCTCCTGCAAGGTGGTGCACCGATAGGACTCGTCGGTACGGGCATACAGGGTGCGGTCGTCGGACTCCATCCAGAATATCTTGCCGTGGAGGCGGGCGCTTGCGAGGGCGAAGACGTTCGAGCGGCCCGACTGTCCGCCGCGGCGATGGCCGTAGGAATGCGGAGCGGCGAAGAAATCGAGATCCGGGCATGCGTATACGCGCGCCGCGTCGCGATGCTCGATGAACGAATATCCAAAGAAGGAGCCGACGATCTTCCGGTGGCCCACGAGACGCTTGACGAGTCCGGCCGCATCGATCAGCGCGTCCGCCGCCGCCTTGGACCTATGATCGAAAAGCGTCTGGCGTTCGGCGCGGGTCATGGCGGCGATCTGCCTGTTGACCTTCGGGTCGAATATGAGCCATTCGGTACCGCTCAGCGCGCCGATATGGTAGCCGACCACGTACGGGGCGAGCGGTGAATTCTCGATATGCGTGACGACATCCCGCAGCATCTGGTCGCGCAGGGACTTCCACTTCTCCGAGTCTGCGCGTATCTGCCGGCCGTAATATTCGTCTGGATGCTGCTTTCGCCACCAGGGCGGGGGATCCATCTTTATCCGGGGGAAGACCCATCCGTTCGGGGCGGCGTCGATCATCGCCTTGAGGCGCGCGTCATAGTACGCCCAGTCGTATCTGCCCTCGCCGAGCCACCATTTGTTCTGCGGTTCGCCGCCCCAGAAGATGTTGCTGAAGATGCGCACGCCCGCTGCCGCGAAATCATTGCATGAGAACGTCACCTCCGGATTGTCGACATGCGGCGAAGGCATCATCGCCATCCCCGAAACCACCTCGCCATCCACACACACGCGCGGAATGCCGTTTACCATCACGATCCTCGAAACGCAGTTCGAGCCGCGCGGCATGGGCTTCGCCGCGGGCGAACCGAGATATGCGGCCGTCATCGGCAGCACGCCCTCCACCGGCGTCGGGAACTTCAGTTCTGGCGGCGTTTCGGCGCTTACGAGCGGCAGTTCGGCCGCGTATACGGCGGCGATCTCTTCCGCTGACATCGCGCGCTTCTCGTATGCCTCGCGGCGCACGCAGCCATTGACATAGAAGGCTTCCGAGCCGCCCGGCGCCTGGCCATGGCCCACGTACAGTGGATCCCCGTGCACCGGCGGCGACTCATGCCTGCCCTTCGAGACCATTACAGGGCGTCCGTTCATGTAGAGCGTGAAGCTGCCGTGGTCGAACACGGCGGCAAGATGCAGCCAGGTGGCCTTGGTGTCGAACTTCACCACTTTGTCCGACGGTATGACCTGTCCGCCCGGGCCTGGCTCGCAGACATCGCCGCCGGCCTGGTACAGAAATCCCCGCCACTCCCCCTTCGCGTTCTTGTACTTGAACTCAGGCACGCCGCTGCGGACGTCCAGTATGTACTGGATGCGCTCCGGCTTGCACGAGCGGTCGCCCTTGAAAAGGAGCGTCGCATCCTTTCTGCGGTTGGCCTTGGCCGCGAATCCGGCCCATGCGCGCACGGTGAACACATCGTCCGCCAGAAGCGCCGCCTGGCAAAGAACGCCAAGCAGCGCGATCCCCATCTTCGCAATCCCTGTCATGTTTCTCATGATGTCTTTTCTCCTCTCTCGCAGATCGTCGTCCAGCGCCTAGACCCTTCTCCAGTTGAAGCTGTTGAAGTAGTAGTCGTGGCCCTTCGGGTCCGGCCAGAACTTCGCCTCGAACCTGTAGGATTCCAGCCATGCGGAAAGCTGCAGCCAGCGCCGGCGGGCCTCCCGGTCGGCTGAAAGGCCGGAGGCGATCTTCACGATCTCATCGACGGCTGCGAGGATCTTCGTGGCGTCCTTATGCAGGGTGCTCAGCTCGCACCACCGCTCGGCCGGCTCCCAGCCGCCCAGGCGCGGGGCCATCTCGTCGCGCACGAAATGCGCCATCTCCGCCAGCGGATGCTCCGCGAAATAGTTCAGCGCCAGGTAGTTGAACTCCGAATTGGCGTAGAACGGATTGTTTTCGTCGAACATCGAAATGAAGTCGGCACCCGATAGGCAGCTCAGGCGGCACTCGCGGCGGATCCGTTCGACGGCGAAGGTATATCTGCCGTCCGACCACTGCGTGCCGGCGTGGGTACGGAGGATGTTGCGGAACTTCCGGAAGGCCGGCAGCATGCGCGAGGAATCGTTCCATTTGGCAGGATCCTTGTAACGGTCGCCCGTACCCCACTGGAATATCGTGGAGGACGGCATCGCCAGGAGCTTATGCACGTTTTCGTCCGGACTATCGGCCCGGAACGTCTTTACGCATGGCTCGGCCAGGAAGTGGTGGTAGCATTCGCATATTACCCAGGCGTCCTTGCTGCGGGAACGGATCACTTCTCCGCCCGGCGGGTATATGAGCGCCATGTCCTCGATGCTCATCGGATTCTTCGCCTGTCCACGGCGTGCGCGGCACTTCGCGCATTGGCATACGCCGTTGTCACCAGCCTCCATCTGTATGCCGCCAAGTTCGGGAATCGTCTTGAAGAGCCAGTCGAGGGAGTCGAGCACGTACTGCCGAAGTTCCGGATTGGACGGGCATCCCATTGGTTCGATCTTCGTGCCGCCGGAACCCATGTGGTGGTAGACTAGCGGGGAACCGTCCAAACCCACGCCCACCCAGTCCGGCCGCTCCCTGAGCTTTTTGGTCAGGGACCACGGGCTGTCGCCCTCGTAGTATATGCCGCCATAGGCAAAGAGTCCGGCGATGAGATAGATCCGCACGCCCTTCTCACGCGCATATCCGCAGAGCCGCCGTGCGGCATCCACGCCGCCGTGGCGGTCGCGGAGAAGGCCGACTATGCCCACCCCCTCCATGCCGTGCTCCGCGCACCAGTCGACTACGCGGCGGTAGTCGAGCTCGAACATGCCGAACTTCTTCGTGTATTCGTTTCCCACGCCGCAGTTCTGCTCGCCCGGCACGTTCATCGACCAGTTCGTGGAATGGTCCCAGGACCAGAATATGCGGTGCTGTATCTTCTTTGAAGGCGCGATCGGCGGCAGCTGCGGACACGCGGTCTGCGAACCACGCAGCGTCGCGGCACCTCCTGCGGCCAGCGCCCCGGCTATAAACCCCCTTCTTCCCATTGCATCCATTGCCGATTCCTCCTTCTCTGCATGTCGTATCATTTGAAATTGATGTTCAGGCCCTTGGGCCGGCAACGCAGACGTATCACCACCACGCCGTCGCCGCCGTCGCCGCCACCGCCGAACTTGTTCGTCAAAGGCGCGTGCGTATCGTCTGACCAATCGTAGTAGTTGTGGTTGGATCCGCCGCCACCGCCGCCGCCACCAAGGCCATCTACGCCGTCACCGCCCTTTTCGGCAACGAGCCTTGTTGTACCCCCACCCGAAACATACGTCACGGCGCCACCAGCGCCACCACCGCCAGCGCCGCCGGGAATGCGAGGATTGACGCCGCTGCCTTCGGGACGGCCCTCGCAGCCACCGGACCCACCGCCACCGTAGCAGACGCTGTCGCCGCTGAAATCGCAATAGATGCCGTCGCCACCCTGGCCGGCCCCGCACTGTGATGTGTCGGAAGAGGAAGCCCAGGCATCGCCGCCGACAGTGCCCGCGCCGCCGCCGCCGCCGCCCCACTGCCACCAGGACGTAAAATACATGCCGCCGGCAAGACCTCGCCCGCCGGCATGCCCCTGCCCATCAATGCCACCCGACACCTCGGCGTTGACCACCGTCGTCTGGCTGTTGAACCGTACCGCGCCGCCGCCGCCAGAAGCGCCGTCAAGCCCTCTGGCAACCGAGCCCGCCGAATCCTGCGCCGATGCACCGCCGCCACCGCCTTGCGCCACCAAGGTCACGCACGTGCCGACGATCGAACTCGCTTCGCCATTCGCGCCGAAGTTTACACCGCCGGCGGCACCGCCAGCACCGCCCGCGCCAACCGTGACGGCGTATTCTCCCGACAGCAGATACACGCGCTGGGTGACAACACCTCCCGCGCCGCCGCCGCCGCCGTGGAAGGACCCACCGCCGCCGCCGCCGCCAACAAGCAGGATGTCGGCGTACGAATCACCTCTGACCGAAAGCGTGCCGTCTTCAAGGAAGGTGTATGCGGTCCTGCCATCGTCCAAGCGACGTCTGGTGGCGTTCTGAACCGCCACTTCCGCGAATTCGTCTGGCACCGGCTTCCTCGCGCGTATGATAACTACGCCGCTGCCTCCGTTTCCACCCGCGCCGCAGTTGCCAACAGTTCTAGCCACGTCCACATTGGAATATGATCCGCCACCACCGCCGCCGCCGCCAAGTCCGTCTACGCCCGCGGTACCATCGGTGGCCTGACCAAAGTACGTACCGCCGGTACCACCGCCGCCAGAGCCGCCGTAACCTCTGCCCCGCCTGGCAGCTGCATCCGAGCCGTCAGGCCGCCCGGCCGAGCCACCGCCGCCGCCGCCGCCATAGACGACGTTCGTGCCGACGATCCCGCATGCATAGCCCGGGCCTCCATCGCCTGCGCCACAGTCGGCGGCTGCCGTCCACCAAGCGTCGCCGCCTGCACCGCCCGCGCCGCCGCCGCCGCCGCCCCACTGCCACCAGTGGGTAAGGGCCGTTTCACTGCCGGCATAGCCCTTGCCACCTCCGAAGCCCTGGCCTTCCACGCCTGCGCCGCCGTCGGCACTCTGCCGAGTACCATACGTTACGGAGCCGCCGCCGCCACTGCCGCCGGACCGTCCTGCCACGGTCGTGGACATGGTCGACGCACCCGATGCGCCACCACCGCCGCCGTTTGCAGCAATCCATTCCTCGCCACGGCCAAATCGCGAGTCTCCGCCATCTCCGCCGTTGACGCCAGGGGAACTGGAACCGATGCCGCCCGCGCCGACGCTTATGCTGTACGTACCCGCAAAAAGCGCGAGATTGCTCACTACGACGCCACCACCGCCGCCACCACCGCCGTGGTAGGCTCCACCACCGCCACCGCCGCCCACAAGCAGGATGTCGACAAAGGAATCTCCTTCGACGGTGAAGGTTCCGCTACCGAGATACGTATAAACGCAGCTGCCATCGGCAACCGTCGCCACCTGCGCGCCGGTAGAAATGATGTTGGCGAACGTCTCGCTGAATTCGCCGGCGTAGCGGACTATGACGATGCCGCTGCCTCCGTTTCCGCCCGCACCGCAGTTGCCTGTATTTCCAGCCACGTCCACATAGCTAAGCGATCCGCCGCCACCACCACCACCGCCAAGTCCGTCTACACCTGCGGTGCCATCGGTGGCCGAACCTTCGTTTTCAAGGTTCGTACCGCCGGTACCACCACCGCCAGAGCCACCGAAACCTCTTCCCCGCCTGGCACCTGCACCCGAGCCGTAAGGCCGCCCGGACGAACCGCCGCCACCACCACCGCCATAGACGACATTAGTGCCGACGATCCCGCAAGCATAGCCCGGGCCTCCATCGCCTGCGCCGCAGTCGTCGTTCGCAGTCCACCAGGCGTCGCCGCCTGCGCCGCCCGCGCCGCCGCCGCCACCGCCCCACTGCCACCAGTGGCTGACGACCCCTTCTGTACCGGCGAGACCATTGCCGCCGCCGAAGCCCTGGCCGTCCATCCCCGCGCCGCCGTCGGCACTCTGCCGAGTGCCATACGTTACGGAGCCGCCGCCGCCAGAGGCGCCGAATCGTCCTGCCACGGCCGTGGATGTCGTCGATGCGCCCGATGCGCCGCCACCGCCACCGTTTGCAGTCATCCATTCCTCGCCACTGCCAAATTGCGTGTTTCCGCCATCTCCACCGTTGACGCCAGGAGAGCTGGAACCGATGCCGCCCGCGCCGATGCTTACGCTGTACGTACCCGCAGCAAGCGTGAGATTGCTCACGACGACGCCACCACCGCCGCCGCCGCCGCCGTGGTAGGCGCCGCCACCACCACCGCCGCCAACGAGCAGGATGTCAACATTCTTCGAGCTGTTCAAGGTAAACGTGCCATCTTCCGTAAAAGTATGGACGACATAGCGGCCAACGTGGTGCACTTGGCCGCCTGAACCCGCGTCGGCCGCAAAGCCGGCAACTGCCACCGCAGTCGCCGCCACTATCGACATAAGTTCCTTTGTCATCATCCATCCTTTCCTGTTTTTCCATGCATCGACCAAACCTGAACGGACATGGCAATGCGTTGGATCATCCTAGATTCCTCTGTTGAAGAACGCGAATTGATTATACCAAAAACATAGGGAGTCCGTAAGGGGAAAATGCTTGGCCCGCGACCGGCTATCGTATCTTTACCGTGAATCCTCCAATTTTGCATGCACAACATTCGCAATCCCCATGGAGTTTTGATATAATGCTCGCCATGGAACATCGGCATCTACAGAATCCAGAGTCGTTGAGCAGCGCCGCAATCGATGACATAATTGATCGTGGCCGCCGTTCCGATTGGGCGTTTTTGCGCGAAAAGTCCCGTTCTGATCCTTCCGTAATGGAGCGGATCAGGAGGGTATGCGCGGCTCATGTTTCTGACCCGTGCGACCAGAAATACCATCTTTGGAGCCTCTATGCCGGATAAGCCCATTCCATCTTGGGACGCATTGTTGTCCTCTGCCGCCCACTTGCAGAAAATCGTGCCTGGGGCGGTTCTGGTTGGCGGTACGGCTGCGGCCACCTATGCGCACCACCGCGTATCGGTCGATCATGACCATACCCTGACTGATTTGCGCGAACGCTTCGACACCGTCCTTGCAGACCTTGAATCGGTCGCCGGATGGCAGACTGCCCGCATTCGCCGTCCTGTGCTTATTCTCGGATCGCTTGACGGCATCGAGACAGGAATTCGCCAACTGATCCGTAGCGAACCGCTGGAGACGGCAGAAATCGAGACAGACGGAATACGTTTGACCCTTCCTACAAGGGATGAAATGCTGCGTGTCAAATCCGTTCTGATACTGAAACGCAACGCCACACGCGACTATATCGATTTCGCCGCAATGGCTAAGAATCTCGGGAATGACGGCACGGGGCATGCCCTCGTCCGATTTGACGAACTCTACCCGCAGCCAAACGGAGCCTCCGCGTTGCAGCAACTTGCAAACCAGCTGGCCAATCCACTACCTTTCGATCTTGACGATACCAACCTTGCCGAGTACAAGCATCTGGTCAAGGAATATCAGGACTGGAACAACATAAGGCAAATCTGTTCGGGAATCGCCGTAAACGTAATACACCCGATGTTGTAGGTGCTTTCACGTCGTCCCGCTAGGGTGCGAGGCGCAGTTCAAGGGAGTCGAACTGCACTTCCTGCGCCACCGGGTCGTCGGCGGTTCCGGAAAGACCGCACCAGAACCGGCTCTTGCCGTCCACGAACGGCACCATCCCGAGGTCATACCACTTCCAGACGCCGGGGACGGCGTCCTTGGCCTCTATCGAGAAGGACGAGGCCTTCCTGGAGACGCCCGGCGAGTCGACCCGCGCGATGAACACCTTGCGGTCCGGCCTGCCGCCCTGAAGCGGCACTATCTTCAGGCGCACGCGCAGAGACAACGGCGTGTCGGGGTCTACGAAGGCATCGCGGAAGTCGAACTGTATTCCGGAGCAGTCGCGTTTCGTGTTTATGGAGACAGCCTTGCCCGAGGCCGTCTCCGGCGTCTCCACGATCGTGTAGCGCTCCTTGGATGATGCGACCTTGATCGATCTAACGTCTAGAACAGCGCACATGGCGTCGGCGGGCGGCCATGTGCGCGTGGCGAACTGGCGGATCGTCTCCTCGTACCTCAGCGAAGCATTCACGGAATTCGAAAGCAGCACTTTTGGATTCTCGTCCAGCATTGGCAGGCAACGGCGAGCGGCGGAGCGCACGATCTCGGCATCCGGACCGCCAAGCGTCTCGGGGTGACGCGTGAGCACGATCCGTACGCCTTCTGGACGGAGGGAATGGAGGATGACTCGCGAAGCATCGCAGGAGAAACGCCCCCATCGGCAGGCGCGGGCGCGGGCTGGATCGTCCGCCACGGCCTCCAGTGCCTTCGTCCAGAGCTCCGAACCGCGATCGTAGAAGGACATGGGCGTGGGGGCGGTGCGGATGTCCTCGAAGCAGCGCATCGGATGCGTCCGTTCGTCGCGGAGCTCCACCGCCTTCCTGTATGTGCGGTAGTATTCGCGCACGAACGGCGCCCCCTTGCCGTAGTATCCGGAGATGAACCGCTCGATGAGCGCCTCCACGTCCGCCCCGGGATTCCACAGCAGATGCGCGAAAAGCCAGGCCTTGAGCTGGGCGGAGTCCGAATGCGGACCCCTGTTGTCACCCTCCTCATAGACCTGCGTGACGCCGTTCTCGCGGAACATCCGCAGGTTGGCGGCGACAGCGTCGATATCGGTGAATGCGAACGGGAAGAGGCGGTAGTTCACGAAATAGTCCCAGAGGTATATGCGCTTCGTGAGCCGGCCCCATCCGCGCAGATCCTCCATGAAGGCGATGTTCGTCTTCGAACGGCTTGTAGCGAGCGGACGCGACATGTCGCATTCTATGTCGCAGAGCACTATCACCATGTTGGGCCTCGGGCGAATGGTCTTCGGCGGCTTACGGCTCCACTGGTACGCGAGCGTGGTGATGGTTATGGTGGGATCCACCTTCTCCACCGCCTCCGCTATCTTGTTCACGAACGCGATCACAGGGCCGGCTGGCGACCCCTCGGCTTCCTCAAGGGCCTTGCAGCTGGGGCATTCGCACCTGTTGAAGCAGTCGTTCTGCGATACGCCGAAGTACTTGACGCGCGGATTGGCCTTGATCCGCGCAAGCACGAACTTCATCGCCTTCGCGGTCATCTCGGGATTCGTGAGGCAGAGCTGGGTGGAGATGTCGATCCGCTTGCCATTCACCATGCTGAACCACTCGGGATGGTCCTTGAAATACTTCCCCGGCGGGATGATGCGCTCGAAGGTGTGGGAGTTCACAAGCACGCCATCCATGCGGAAGGAATCGCCGCCAAGGCTTTTCGGGAACGTGAAATGGCGGCCGTGGAGCCTCAGGTGCGCCGCGAACTCCACATGGCGCGTAACATCGTACTCGCCCATGTCGCGCAGCTCGAACGCCGGGCGTTCCATGCGGTCGAGACCGGCCGGCACCGACACCGAGGCGCGGACGGGTATGTTCGTGAAGTCGCTCGCGAACCAGTCCACGCCCGCATGGTCCTCGAGCAGGCCGTACACCCCGAAGAGATGTCCGTGGATTCCGTCGGCCTGGATCTCAAGAATCGGCGGCCGCGCCACGAGGCGGTAGCCGTCGGCACCAAGCGTCCCGTCGCCGGACGAGAGGAGTATCCCCTTCTCTGGACTGGTCCCCTCGAGGATCGCGAGGTCGCAGCCCGTCACCCTGCCGAGGTAGTGGCGAAGCTCCTCGGCTGCGGTTCTCTGGGCGGGCGTGGGGCTGGCGGGGATCCCGATCGCGAAGCCGCGGCCGCCGCGCTCCGCTATCGCCATTTCGCCTCCATCCGCGGCGGCGCAGGCAAGAGCGCCGAGAATCGCGGCGAACGCGATGCCCCGCGACTGGCTATGTCTTGCGGATGGTTCCATCCGCTTCAGGTTCATTTTCGCTTTCATAAGTCGGCGTGGCGGCAGGATGGTCCGCGGATGCGATGCGCGTAAACTGCATCCAGCACCATATTACCATCTGCACGATCGTCAGCAGGACGACGAACTCCACCTGGTTCAGGCTGCATGCGCCCGCCATCTGGCCCAGCGCATGGCGGGGATGCAGAAGCAGATCCACGGAATGGAGGCGCGGGAAGCGCCCAAGGTAGATGCCGGTGGATGAAAGCGCGGCGAGCGCAGCCACAATGACGAAGCGCCACCAGAATCCGGTGCGGCCGATGCGCGACTGCAGTACGCCCACGACGCGATCGAGGCTCCATGTGCCGAAGAGCGCGCTGACGAGCGCGCTGACCGACAGCACCGTGAAGGTCATCCACAGCCGCAGGTCCGGACGCAGCACGCTCGACCGCCTGCCGCTCTCCAGCACGACGTACGGATCGACGTAGGCCAGATGGAAGTAGTCCGTGAGGACGTACGGCGCGTTGGGATAGAAGATGGCCCACAGCGAGAAGATCGCCCAGAACAAGGGCGCCGGCCATCGGCGTGAGATGTGGAGCGACAGCTCCACGGGCAGATAGGCAAGCGCCATGTTGTTGAGCATCGCCCTGTACAGCGTCCGTGAATCGGGAAACACGCCGAGGCTTGTCACCAGGAAGACGAACGCCATGCAGCAACCGAATGCCGCGCGCACGCACCAGGCCGTGCGCCCATCCACGCGTCCTGCATGTATCGCCTCGCCGCCCGCCATCGCTAGACCAGCCCGAAATGCCGCAAGGCGGCCGCCACGCCGTCCTCGTCGTTGGAGCATGTGATGTACGAGGCGGCATTCCGCACTGCTTCGCAGGCGTTCGACATCGCAACGCCCACGCCGGCCGCCTCGATCATGGTGAGGTCGTTGCCGCCGTCGCCGAACGCCATGCAGTTGGAAAGCCCGAGGCCCATCGTCTCGGCGAACCTCCGAAGCGCCTGGCCCTTGTGCGCTGACATGGCGTTGAACTCCAGGTTGTTCCATGTAGAGGATGTCACCTTGATCTCCGGAAACGCCCCACGCGCCTCGGCGGCGATGGCCTGGGCGGCATCGCGCGCGCCATCGAGGCGTGTGAAGAGCATGACCTTCTGCACGTCCCCTTCCGAGGCTGTCGCCTCAAGATGGGCCTTGAGCTCTGGAACGCCACGCCTGAAGTCGCGGATCATCCTGAGATAGTGCTCGTCGGTCGCGTATCCGGCCGCCTTCTCCTTGAAAGACTCGGACATCCAGCCCCAGTCGTTGCGGTAGCAGTCGTAGATGACATCGTAGCGGTCGAGGAAGCGCATCACATCGAGTGCGGCGGCGAGCGGAATCTCCTCGCGCACGAGCGCCCGACCTTCAACGCGGTCGTACACCTGCGCCCCGTTTACAGTGATGGCGTAGCGCACGAACGGCAGCTCGCGGATGCACTCCGGCATCATGCCGAAGAAACGGCCCGTCGTGGGCACTATCAGCGCCCCATGGTCCGCAGCGGCGGCCAGGGCGGCGCGGTTCGCCGCCGAAAGCCGCTTCTGCGAATCAAGGAGCGTGCCGTCGAGATCGAGCGCTATGATGCGGATTTCGCTCATGCGTTGTATGTCGCGGCGGACGTGCTGCCGCCGTGGCCGGTCCAGTTCGTATGGAAGAACTGGCCGCGCGGCGAATCGAGGCGCTCGTAGGTGTGGGCGCCGAAGTAGTCGCGCTGGGCCTGCAGCAGGTTCGCGGGGAGGCGCGCCGTGGTGTAGCCGTCGAAGTACGCGAGGGCCGAGGTCATCGCCGGTGCGGGGATGCCGCTGGTGACGGCGGCGGCGGCAACCTGACGCCATGCCGGGACGAGCTTCTCCACCGTCTCCTTGAAATAGGGGTCGAGCAGCAGGTTGGTGAGAGCCGGGTTGCGGTCGTAGGCCTCCTTGATCTTGCCGAGGAACACGCTGCGGATGATGCACCCGCCGCGCCACATGAGCGCGATGCCGCCGTAGTTGAGGTTCCAGTTGTACGTCTTCGCCGCCGTGCGCATGAGGGTGTAGCCCTGCGCGTACGAGATGATCTTGGAGGCGAACAGCGCCTGGCGGAGTGACTCCACGAAAGCGGCCTTGTCGCCCTTGAACTCCGGCTTCGGGCGGTTGAATACCTTGGCGGCCTCAACACGCTCGGCCTTCATTGCAGAGAGGCAGCGGGCGAACACGGCCTCGCCGATGAGGGTGAGCGGCACGCCTTCGTCAAGCGCGGCGATACCGGTCCACTTGCCGGTGCCCTTCTGCCCGGCGGTGTCGAGGATGTTCTCCACGAGCGGAGAGCCGTCCTTGTCCTTGTAGGCCAGGATGTCGCGGGTGATCTCGATGAGGTAGCTGTCGAGCTCGGTCGTGTTCCATGCCTTGAACACCTCGTGCATCTCGTCGTCGGTCATGCCCACGTAGTCGCGCATCAGCTGGTAGCATTCGCAGATGAGCTGCATGTCACCGTACTCGATGCCGTTATGGACCATCTTCACGAAGTGGCCGGCGCCGTTCTCGCCAACCCAGTCGCAGCATGGCGAACCGTCCTCGACCTTGGCGCAGATGCCCTGGAAGATCGGCTTCACGAACGGCCAGGCGGCGGGCGAACCGCCAGGCATCATGGAAGGCCCCTTGAGCGCGCCCTCTTCGCCGCCCGACACGCCCGTGCCCACGTACAGAAGGCCCTTGGACTCTACGAGCTGCGTACGGCGGATCGTGTCGGGGAAGTGGGAGTTGCCGCCATCGATGATGATGTCGCCAGGCTCCAGGACCTTGAGCAGATTCTCGATCATGGCGTCCACGGCGGCGCCGGCCTTGACCATGAGGAACACCTTGCGCGGCTTCTCGAGGTTGGCGGCCAGCTCCTCGAGCGAATGGCAGCCGATTATGTTCTTGCCCTTGGCGCGGCCCGAGGTGAAGGCGTCCACCTTCTCGACGGTGCGGTTGTACGCCGCCACGGTGAAGCCCTTGGACTCCATGTTCATGATCAGGTTCTCGCCCATGACGGCGAGTCCCACAAGGCCGATGTCTGCTTTCTTCATTGTTCTTTTGCCCTTTCAGGTTTCGATGTTGGAAAAATCCGTGCCGCCCATTATATCATAAAACAGGTGCGAATGGGAGATTGTTGCCGAGTGCGGAGACGAAGGCGCTGGCGGCGTCGATCCCGGCGGCGGCGTACAGCATCCTCGTGCCGACGACATCTTCGATCTCGTTCAGCGTCCATCTGCCGCCATGGCGGATGAAATCCACGCCTGCGAAGAAGAACTCCAGCCGTCCATGGAGACGCTGCACCGCGTCAAGCTGCCAGGTGTCGACATCTACCACCTCCGCAGAGCCGCCAAGCGAAAAGTTGCTGCGGAAGTCGGCGCGGGACCGCCGCCGGACCGCCGCAAGCACCCTGCCATCCAGCACGTACACGCGGACGTCCACCCCCGGCTCGTCGCAAAGCGGCTGGGCGATGAAGTCGCGCTTGCCTACACTGGCCACCGCTTCGGCGAGACCGTCCTCGTCGCGTACGAGGAACACCTCGCCACCGCCATGGCCGTCGAGTGACTTCAAGACATACGGAAACGCGAGCGGCGGGCGGTCCGGCCACAAGAACCGCGCCGTGGGCATGACGGGCACCCCCATCTCGCGGGCAAGGCGGAATGTCTCCCATTTGTCGTTGGCGATACGCGATGTAACGGCATTGTTGAAGACGCGGACGCCACGGGCCTCCAGGGCGGCGGAAAGCTCTGGACGGATCGCGCGCATGACAACGAAGTCCGGCGGGCGGTCGAGTGGCGGCAGTCCGTCAGCCGGCACGATCCGCAGCTCGAGCGGCGCGCCCGATCCGGCCGCCATATCCAGGATGCGGTCGGCGAACCAGCGATTGCGGGCGTAGCCTTCGGGTGAATAGACGAGCCAGCCCTGCATGGCCTAGAGGGCGTTCGCCGCGGCGAGGATGTCTTCGACCGGGGCGAGACGCCCCGTACCGACGCTGCCACAGGCAAGTTCGCCGGCGGCAGGATCCACGAACCTCACGCCACGGGAGCGCAGGGCCGCGATGTTGGCCTGGGTGGCGGCATTCAGGTACATGCCCTCGTTCATGGCGGGCGCCACGAGAATCGGCGCCCTGGTCGCGAGAAGCATGGAGGAAAGGAGGTCGTCCGCGATGCCGTGCGCCATCTTTGCGATGATGTTCGCGGTGGCCGGCGCCACCACCACCAGATCGGCCGCCTCGGCAAGCCCCACATGCTCCGGACGCCATCCGGACGGCGCATCGAACATCTCGAGCGACACCGGGTTGCGAGAAAGCGTCTGGAACGTGAGCGGGGCGACAAACTCGCAGGCGTGGCGCGTCATCGCCACATGCACATCGTCGCCCTGCCTCACGAAAAGGCGCACTAGCTCGCACGCCTTGTAGGCCGCGATCGACCCGGTGACGCCAAGCATCACCGTACGGCGCTTTCCGTCCTTCGCCGCCATCACTTCTTCTCGGGCATCTTCCCCGTTGTGAAGTACTGCTCGACCTCTTCAAGCGTGCGACCCTTCGTCTCAGGCAGGAAGAACGCCGCCGTGACGAAGTAGATGACCGTGAAGCCGGCAAGAACGAAGAACACCGAGCCGTTGTCGTTCGTCGCCGCGCACCACTTCGGGAAGACGGTGGCGATGCCGGCCGAGACGCCCTGGTTGATGATCATCGCGATCGCCATGCCGTTGGCACGGATGCGCGTGGGCATCAGCTCCGTGAGCGCGAGCCATACGCAGACTCCCGGACCTACCGCGTAGAAACCGATGAACATGAAGAAGAAGATCGTCGCCAGGACGCCCGTCACCATCGACGGCGCGACCCACGTCTTCGAGATGGCGAGGAAGATCGTTCCCACGCCGCACAACCCCACGATGATGCCGGCGGTACCGAGCTTCAGCAGGAACTTGCGGCCCTTCTTGTCCACGAGCGCGCACGCGACGACTGTCATAACGCAGTTCATGATCTTGATCGCGACGTCGGAGACGTTCGCGAACGCACCCTGCATGCCCGTCTTCTGGAAGATCGTAACCGTGTAGTTCAGCACCGAGTTGATGCCGGTCGTCTGGTTGCAGGCGAGGATCACCACCGCGAGAATGAACGGGATCACGTACTTCTTCTGCAGCAGCGAGTCCGTAGCCGCCGCGTTCTTCGCCTTCTCGGCCGCGGCCGCCTCGTCCGCCGCGATCATCTCGGCAAGAATCTCCTTCGCCTTCTCCTCGCCGTTGTTGGCGGCGAGCGAGGCGAGAGCCTCGTCCTTGCGTCCCTTCCTGTAGAGCCAGCGGGACGACTCCTTCAGCCGGAATGCGCCGAAGAAAAGAACGATCCCGGGGATACACGAGAAAAGGAAGATCATCTGCCAAGCGTGGACCCAGGAGACTACCTGCTCCGGCGCGACCCAGCCCTTGATCATCGCGAAGGTGACCTTCTGCATGTCGACGATCTTCTTGCCTTCCTTGTCCAGCTTGGGCTTCGGCTTGCCGGATTCGTCAAGCACCCAGACCGGGTTCTTTTTCGCATCGAACACAGGATTGCCGTCGGCGGCAACCTTCTGCTCGAACACGATGATGTTGCTCGCAATGGCCTTTTCATCGACGACCTTCTTGGCGTCTCCGATGAAGGAGGTGACCACAAATCCGATAACGGCCACGAATACGAGGCCGATCGTGAGCAGGAGCTGGAACATGCCGGTGCCCTTGCCGCGGGAATCGGCGTCAAGGCATTCCGCGAGGTACATCGGCACGATCACGCCGAAGAGGCCCGCAGCCGCGCCCTGCATCGCGCGCCCGCCTACCATCATCCAGAAGTTGCCGCCCTCGAAGAAACCCGAGGCGCAGATCACCGGGATTGACACGAGGAAGAGCAGCGCGGAGGCGACGATCATCTTCTTGCGCCCGAACCACTCGGCGAGAAGCCCCGCGACGAGCGAGGACGGCAGCGACCCCCACAGCGCCATGCCGACGATCCAGCCTATCTCGTCCTGGGTGAACGTCGACGTCCTTTCTATGTACGGCAGCGCGGCGGCGATCACACCGACGTCCACGCCATACAGAAGTCCGCCAAGTCCCGCCATGATGAGCAGGAATTTCGCATACCGTTTCACTTTGTCGTCCATTGTTGGTTTCCTTTGCTTTCTATTTCCCAATTCTACATTCTCAATTGTCTTCCGGCGCGGCGCCGAGCTCCACGTCCGGGAAGAACTTGGCCGCGTACTTGCGGCAAGGCTCGAAGCCCTCCACGGCCTTCTTGACGAGCGTGTTGGCATACTCCAGCTCGGGATCGTCCGCCATGAACACGTGCATGGTCAATGCCGCGCCTATCATGTTGTTCGCCCATGCCATGGGACCGACGCGCGTACGCGAATCCTCCTGGCCCTTCACGACAAGCATCACTATGAGCCGCTTCATCATCCCACGGTTCTCCGGCTTCTGGTAGAAGCGCTCCCAGTCGGCCTTGAAGTCCCTGCCCTTGTCGAACTTGCCCTTGACCTTGCGAGCGACGTTCCACTGCAGGCCGTCCTTCGTGGACGCCTTTATCTCGGTCTTCACGTTCCCGCGGTGGGTGGTGTACGAAGTCCCCTTGGCCTTGGCGATGAGCTGCTTCTGGAAGCTTTCCATCATCTCCACGCGCCTCTGGAACATCTTGATCTCGTCGCGGCCCTCCTGCGTGGTGAACTCCACGCCCACGGAGGCAAGCTGCTTCTTGCAGAGGTCCCAGCTCAGGTGCCGTACGAGCGAGATGGCGAGCGCCTCCCACTTGTCCTGCACAGCCTTGACCTCCTCCTCCACCTTGGCCTTGTGCTCCTCGGCCTCCTTGGCGGCCTTGGCCTCTGCGGCCTCCTTCTCGGCCTTTTCCTTCGCGGCCTTCTCGGCGCGGGCCTTGGCGCGGGCGGCCTGCTTCTCGATGGCCTTCACGAGGTTGACCGTCTTGGACTTTATGACGCCTGCCTTCTTGAGCGTCTGCTCCACGCACTTCATGGCCTTGATGTCGCCAAGCGCGTCCACGAACTTCGTGGAGTAGTCCGCGAGCTTCTTGGCCGTTTCGGCGTCGTTGCCCGTCAGCTTGGCGAGGGTGACGTCGATCTGCTTCACAAGCAGCTCCACGCGTCCGCGCACACGGATCTCGGCGGCGCGGCAGAAGTAGACGTCGTTCCAAAGCTCGATGAAGTTCTTGAGGTCCGGCGGCAGTTCGACCGGCGGCTTTGCCGGCTCGGCGGCCTTCTCTTCCTCCTTGGCCTCATCAGCCTTCTTGTCGTCCTTTGCATCGGCCTTGGCGTCCTTGGCGTCGGCCTTCTTGTCATCCTTCGCGTCAGCCTTCTTGTCGTCCTTCTTGGCGTCTGCCTTGGCTTCGTCCTTCTTGGCGTCCTTGGCGTCGGCCTTCTTGTCATCCTTCTTGGCGTCCTTCGCGTCAGCCTTCTTGTCGTCCTTCTTGGCATCTGCCTTCTTGTCGTCCTTCTTGGCATCTGCCTTCTTATCGTCCTTGGCATCGGCCTTCTTGGCATCGGCCGGCGGCGCATTGGTCGAAGCGGCGGCTGATTCGGAGGCGTTGGTGGTCGCAGCCTTGGCCTCGGCCTCCTTCTTCGCCTCCTCTGCCTTCTTTGCCGCCTCGGCGGCATTGTCGGCGGCCTCGGAAGCCTCTGCCTGGGCGGCCTTCGCCACCTCGGCGGCGACGTACGCCTTTGCTTCGGCTATTTCCCGGGAACTGTCCATGGGCGGCTGGATGGAACCGCCTATGGCCTCGATCATCTCGTCTGTCAGCTTGGCCTTGACCTGCGCCGTAGCGTCCTTCATCTCCTTTTCGCTGCGCGCGACGAGTTCCGAGAAATGGGCCCCGAAATCGCTGACGGCCTTCTTCGTCGTCTCAATGGCGTTGTAGGCCTTTTGACGCGTCTGGACGATCTGCTGCCTTTCCGCCTCGATCTTGGCCACCTTTTCGGAGTGCACATACCAGAACAGGCCGCCCACGACCGCGCCTATGAGAAGGAATATTCCCACCACGACGAGCGTTACGATGAGTCCGATGGACATCTTCTTCTTCTCGGCTTCGCCATCCTCAACGGGCGTCAGTTCGGGCACGTCGTCGGAAATCCCGCCTTCCGCGCTCAGGTGCATCTTGGGTTTCTTGCCCTTGAGGCGTATGCGCGAGGACGTCGTGGCGGTCTTCTCCGGCCCGGCCTTGCCGAGGAACCGGCGCATGTCGCCGAGCAGGGATTCGTAGGTGGGATAGCGCATCGACGGCTCAAGCTCGAGCATGCGCATTATGATGTCGTCGATCTCCTTGGGGATTTCCGGACGTATCTGGCTCGGCTTCGGAGGCGGGCCTTCGAAACGGGCCTTCACGACAGCCGTCGCGTCCACGCCCTCGAACGGCGGCTGGCCGGTGAGCGCATGGTAGAGCGTGCCGCCCAGGGAATAGATGT
This sequence comes from Kiritimatiellia bacterium, assembly GCA_017525225.1. Classification (GTDB taxonomy): domain Bacteria; phylum Verrucomicrobiota; class Kiritimatiellia; order RFP12; family UBA1067; genus RGIG6720. The sequence continues at coordinate 4,955 of JAFXTB010000010.1, read as the reverse complement.
CGGCCCGGTAGTCGATGGGCTGGCGACGCACCTTTTCAGGCGAGATGTAGTAGGGCGTGCCCCATATCTCGTTGGAGTCGCCCTGCATCGCGGCGAGGCCGAAATCCACAAGCTTGGCGTTGCCGTCGGTATCGTAGAGCACGTTCTCGGGCTTCACGTCGCCATGCACCAGCCCCTGCTCCGCGGCGAGGGCCAGAGCCTCCGCGAGCTGCCGGCCGATGCGCATCACCTTGACGGGGTCCAGCGAACCGGGGTTACGCTCCATGTCCTTGTCGAGCGAGCCGCCCGTGCACAGCTCCATGGCGATGTACGGCATGCCCTGCTCGGTACCGAAGGAATATATCTGCGCGATGTTCGGATGGTTGAGGCGGGCGGCGGCCTGCGCCTCGCGCTGGAAGCGTTCGACGAACGTAGGGTCGTCGCCCAGCGACTTCAGCATGACCTTGATGCCAACGGGACGGTCCAGCATCCTGTCGCGGCCGAGATATACGCCACCCATGCCGCCATGCCCCAGTTCCCTCTCAAGCAGGAAATGCCCGAACTCAGCGGGCGTCTTGATCATCGGTTCTTCGTTTTCTTCTGCCATGACTTGCTTCCGTTGGCATCCCATCCGACCCCCGAATGCGACGCATCCTGCCGCCGACGGGGACGGTTGCGGGGCAACACACCCCGAACACCAGGGACAACCCTCCCGGTGACAGCGCGTACAGTATACACCATTCCGCGCAGAATTGCAACTCCGCGCAGAATTGCGGCAACCACAGTTTTCCGGTTACGGGCGACACGGATGCGCCAACTTTTGGTATAATACCTGGCATGCAGAATAATTTCAAGCACTTCGCCTTACTTTTTCTGTTCGTGGGGGCGACCGCTCCTTCGACGGCTGGAGTCTTCTACAAAATCCAGTACATCCGCAACAATGTCGGCGACATAGTCGCGGAACGCCGCTACACCAATGACACTTCATATGTCGAACGCACATACGAATACGACGCTTTCGGAAGGAAGACGAAGGAGACGGACGAAGTTGGAAATACGCTCCATATAACCTACGACGCTATCGGGAACATCGTTGAAATGCGTGGTTCGACCTATCCCATCAGGTGTTCGTACGACACGCGCGGCAATTTGAGGTCGCTTTTTACGACGAAAGACGGCGTTACTTGGCACGAGACGAAGTGGATATACTATTCGCCCTATATCCTGCCAAGTCGCAAAGAATTTCCGGACGGGACGTTTGAGACGTACACATACTATCCGTTTGGGCAGGAGAAAAGGACGGTTTTCGCCGACGGCAATTGGAAGGAAGTAGGTTATGACACCCATTGGCACCGCTCGTCGGTAACGTATTCGACCGATTCAACGCCGAGCGTTTTTTTCGAGAACGATCCCTATGGCAATGTCACGGCAGTCTCCAATTCGCTTGGGTACGCTTGGCGATATTCGCTTACCGCCGGTGGGACGATGACCAACGAAAACGTACACACGCACATAGACGCCAACTTTGTCCGCCCAGTCGACCGCTATGCGCGCGCCTTGGGGTTTGTCCTGCAGCGGGGCGATGGAAAGAATCAAAGCGCACTGTACACATACGACCGGGAAGGTCGTTTCGCCAGCATGGCATATACGAATCACGCGGGGCGGTCTTTCACCGTTGAATACGGATATTTGGGCACGTACCCCAACGGCTGGACTCTCGTCACGGACGCTGGCGGCGTCTTGCGGCGTACGGTTGCACGGGAGCGTATGCGAAGAGAGTTGGTCGTGGTATGCGCGACGGTCTGGAACGAGACCCCCCTCGGCGCCTTTTTCTACATGTACGATGCGGCAGCGCGTACCGTGCGGCGCAACGAAGACACGTTTGCCTACGGCGCACGGAACGAACTGGCCGAGGCGACCGTCGGCACGAACCGCATCGAACATGCCTACGACGATTCCGGGAACCAGCTTGTCCATGCGGTCAATTCCGAAACCAACCGCCTCGCCAGCAACGCGCTGAACCAGTTGACGAACATCGTATCCACGGTTGCCAGCCGCACCTTGGAATGGACGATGAACGGCAACCTCGCATCCGACGGGGTGTGGCAATACACCTACGACTTGAACAACAAGCCAGTTCTGATTGCGCCGATATCCGCGGAGAACGGCTCCCGCCGCATCCGCAGCGAGTACGACTATGCTGGAAGACGGACGCGGAAGACGGTGGAGATCTTTGACGGGACGACGTGGACAGTCGCGTCCGTGCATGACTACCTGTACGACGGATGGAACATCGTGCAGGAGGAAATTGCGGACGCAGCCGGAGCCCAGACCGTCTGCAAGCAGTTCTTCTGGGGACTGGATATCGCAGGCACGTTGCAGAGCGCGGGAGGCGTGGGCGCCTTGATGGCGGTTTCAATCGGCTCGGCTTTCTATTTCCCGGTTTACGACGCGCACGGAAACATCGTGAAGTACGTTGACGAAACGGGCGCGACGGTCGCCGCTTTCGAGTACGACGATTTCGGCCGGACGCTTGCCCGTACCGGGTCTATGGCCGATGCGTTCCCGCATGGACATTCCACCAAGTACACGGATATCGAGACGGGAATAGTGGATTACGGACTGCGTCCATACGCACCGCACCTTCGCGTGTGGATGACGCGCGACCCCGCCGGCGAACGGGCGGGCATCAATCTCTACGAATACCTGATGAACAACGCCGTCACGTACATCGATGGATTTGGCGACGTGACGGTGAAAGTCGTCACCACGCGCGAGAACAACATTTGGCAACGGATGCGGAGCGGGGAGAAAACCACGCAAGTCGAGGTGAAGAACGTCATGGATATTGGTATCGAGCCAATAGGACAAGGTTCCAGCGTTTGGGGACATCTAGCAGTTCCGGAAAGGGGAAAAGATCTATTCGTTGACGATTGTGAAATAATCATATATGCGGGAATTCAGCTGCGTGAAGATCTCGATCTCCAAGGCGATAGGAATACGACGTACTTTTATACGCCTCATACGCCATCGGGTAGAGGAGGAGGTGCGAGTTCTTCCACAGGGCGTCCTCAGATTAGAGGTGCCATTCTCGCCCACGAGCGCGGTCATGCGTCGGCATATCTTGACATCTTGATCCCCAAGTTCAAGGCGGAACTTCAGAAGTTCGGCAACCGGAAGCTGTCGGAATCCGACAAGGCCGAGGTACGGCGCATCTATGATCGTTGCAAAAGAGAGGCGCAGGAGGAAAGCTCGCGCCGCGCCAACGAGGCACACGAGAACTGGTACAGGAACAACGGGTACAACATAGAGATTCGGAGGTGACAGATGCGAATTGCAAGGATAGTCTTGATGGTATTTGCGTGTGTGGCGCAGATGGGTTGCGTGACGCAGCGCGAGACGATTCCGCCTGAGACGAAGGCGGAGCTGATTCGGCTTGGCCGGATCATCACAAATGAAAACGAAGCGGAAGAGACACGGTACAATTCTCGAATTCTTTATTGTAATCTTATTCGAGATGTTATCCAAAAATACGGCAAGAAATCTGTCGACCGTCAGACGGTCATTGATTCGTTTATGGTGGATGGGCGAAAACCTAAAGATCTGTGGATTGACGGCGGTAGGTTACACTATGAATTTGAAAGCAGAAACGGAACATTCCCAGCAGTGACGATTTACTTTGGTGGGTGGACAGGGAGTTACGTGAGGGACGCTTATCCAGTTTCTGGCATACCATGAGTTTCAAGAGATTCGGAGGTGACAGATGCGGATTGCAAGGATTGTCTTGATGGTATTGGCTTGCGTGGCGCAAACGGCTTGCGTGACGCAGCGCGAGACGATTCCGCCGGAGACGAGGGCGGAGCTGATTCGGCTTGGCCGGATCATCATCAATGAAAACGAAGCGGAAGAGGTTCGTAGCAAATCACAGATTCGCTATTGTGCGCTTATTCGCGAGTCCAAGGCAAAATACGGCGAGAAATCCGTAGACCGACAGACGGTCATCGATTCGTTTGTGGTAGATGGACGAAAACCTAAAGGATTGTTGCTTGAAGATTATATGCTGGACTACGAGTTTGAGCGCAAAAACGGAATCTCTGCGACATTGACGGTTTACTTTGGCGGCTGGACGGGAAGTTACGTGTGGAAGGCAATCCCGAATGACGGTATACCATGAGTCGTAAGAGATTCGGAGGTGACAGATGCGGATAGCAAGGATAGTCTTGATGGTATTGGCGTGTGTGGCGCTGATGGGTTGCGTGACGCAGCGCGAGACGATTCCGCCAGAGATACGGGCGGAGTTGATTCGTTTGGGCAGGATATTTGTCGATGAGACACGTGGGCGGGATGAGCGAAAGGAGTGCATGACGAGATTCCGTGAAATCATTTCAATCGCCATAGAGGAATATGGCCCATACGCCGTCAGCCGCAGAACGATCGTTGAAGCGCTAAATTTTGATGACTCAAAAGGTATCGCCTATCTCTATTCCATCGACAACGGGAACGATACCTATTATATGCTTATTATCCAATATGACAATCGTTATGCGGCTTTTGTGCGATGGGCCGTTATCAATCCAGAAGCGACTACGTGAGAGTACGAGGGAACATGACAAATGAAACTACAGATATTGTCCGCCGCCCTGCTTGTGGCGGCATCGTGTACGGCGGGAGGGCCTGACATGCCTACGTTGAATTGGATGGGAAGGGAAAAGGCGACGAATTCCATCAAGGATGTCGTCATGAAGATTCTCCGCGAGGAGAAGTCGCTTGGGAAATGTTGCCAATGTGCAAATGTTGCCAGTACCAATTCCAATAACCAATCCGCCTTCGCCAAGACTTCCACCTCCGCCAAGGCTACTGTGGACAAGTCGCTTGGGAAATGTTGCCAATGTGCAAATGTTGCCAGTACCAATTCCAATAACCAATCCGCCTTCGCCAAGACTTCCACCTCCGCCAAGGCTACTGTGGACAAGTCG
>JAFXTB010000090.1 GCA_017525225.1 Kiritimatiellia bacterium | reverse complement strand
GGATTATAGAATGCAGGCGGACGACAGTGCCGACACTGCGCATAGGAGAAAGACATGCATCAAGCAACCCGGGCGGGAAATGTGGAAATCGCCAAAGCGATTTTGCCTATTGACATCTGTTCTCATAGGAGATGCGCCCCGCGCTGATGGAATGTTTTTTTTTACAACACGGCAGGGTCTTTTTGTGATATAATGACCGGCATGGAGTTGATGTAGCGGTGTCTAGATGCCTGTTTGGCAGGAAAGGATTCCTCAAATGCGAATGACGACGATGAAAGCTACGATGGTCTGCGCCCTTGCGGTGGCGTCCGTGATGCGGCTTGCCGCGCATACATGGTCGGGAACCACGTCCGGCGATGTGACGTTCTCCGATGCGGAGGGGGATAGTCACGTCGATGTCTCCGGCTCGGTATCTGCCGGGCGTGCCATCTTCGAGGCGTCCGGCGACATGACCATGTCGACGAACCCGGCCAGTTCCAAGATATCCGCCCTTGGTGCCTTCATAAAGCGCGGCAAGGGTACCTTGACGCTGGACCCGACCTTTTGCTCCAATTACTCCACCAACACGATTATCGTGGAGGAAGGTACGTACGCGGGCGGTGTCGGCAATCAGACAAGGACGTTCGGCGATGCCATGAAGGGCTTTTCCGTCGAGGTGATGTCCAACGCGACCTTCTGAGTGAAGGAGCGCAACTGCCTTGGAAGCGCATCCGCCAAAACAGGTTCCGGCGTGAAGATCCTTGTCCATACGAACGGAATATTTTCCCTTGAGCAGGGATCGGACAACTTCAACATCAACACGATCAAAGAGCTGGTGCTGGATGGTGGGAAGTTTCTGCTGCCCGACAAAGGGCATAATATCGGGGTCTTCGTGGTCACGCATCGGGCGTCGTTCGCAGGGCCTGAGGCATATTCGTTTGCGTCGAACGGCGCCAACCGGATAACGCAACGCTGGCTGATCGGAGCCGATTACACGAATACGGAATTCCATGTTGAAGACATCACAGGGAAGGCGAACGGCGCGGTGGAACCTGACGATCTGCCCGACGTCACGTTCGCGCTTCCTGTCGCGGTGGCGAGTACGTGGACCAACGTGTATGGCGAGGTGAGGTCGAGCATCGCCAGCCGCTACGGCTTCAAGAAGACGGGGCCGGGCAAGATGGTGCTTGCGTCTCCGTGCACGGACGATTCCAGCTCGGTCACGCCGAACGGGTCCATCGACGTGCAGGAAGGGACGCTCGCCATCACATGCGCCAATGCGTTCAATCCATACTCCGAGGGAACGCTGCGTGTCAACACGAACGCTACGCTGGAGGTCTGCGAGGACGCGTTCACGTCCTCCAGCACGCTCAACACGAACGTCTTCCGCTCATTCGACATCGATCACGGCAAGGTCGTGTTCGACAGCCGCGGGAATAGGTCGCACATGGCGTTTGGCGACCTGACGCTCGACAATGCCGTGCTCGACTGGTCGAACTGGCTGCCTGATGGCACATACGGCTCCTGCTCGCTGCATGGAAAGGTGACGGTGCTCGGCACCATGCCTGTCGCGTTCGATGTTCCGACAGGGGTGGCCACGAACTCCAAATATGCCCGTCTGAGCCTTAGCGCCATCCCGTCTCGTACGGAGTTCGACATCGCCGACGTCACGGGCGACGACCGGCCCGACTGCACGATCCACCAGATGCTCTTCTACCAGAGGTCTGCATCCCAGGCAATCTGGATCGAAAAGGTCGGCTTTGTCAAGTCGGGCGCGGGCACGCTGACGCTGGCCAACAAGTACAACGATTTCACAGGCGACATAGACGTGCATGAAGGGATCTTGTCCGTCGGGCCGAACATACAGGAGAATGCCTCGGGCAACAGGTATCTTGGCCCTTGGACCGATGCGCAGCGCACTCTGACTGTCCACGCCGGCGGGACGCTCTTCCTGCCGAACCGCAATGTGTTCGGTACGCAGTCCGACATAACGAACGACACACCGCTAGGCACGTTCGTGTTCGATGGCGGCACCTTGACGAACAGCTATAACCAAGGCTTCATGCTGCCCGATCTCACCTTCAAGAACGGCGGCAGGATCGCTCCGGGGCAGGGGGCTGGCGGATATGGGCGGTTCAGAATGCGCGAGAAGTTCACCGTGACGGGGTCGACGCCGTTCGTTTGGGAGCCCACCCCGGCCGCATACAGTTCTGCCAGCACGATGTCGCAGGAGGCTTTGTCCTTGAACGGCTATCCAGAGAACGTGTTTGTCATCGACGACGTCACGGGCGACTCGGCTGCCGATGCGACATTCGGGGTGCCTTTCATCATCGCATGGGGATTCTTCCGCAACGATGTGGCTCCCAGGGGTGCCCACCTTCTCTCGGACTGGGCCTTCGGCTTCACCAAGACCGGCGCGGGCACGATGCGCATCACGGCTCCGTCCCTTCTCATCAAGGCATCGACGTCGAGTGCGAACGCCGGATTGACGTGCCGCACGTTCAACGGCGACGCCAAGGTTGCGGCGGGAACCCTGCAGATTGACGGCGACATAGCGCTTTCGGACACGGTGCGCGTAGAGTCCGGCGCGTATCTGGCCGGCACGGGCAGGGTCAACAACGTCTCGATCGCCGATGGCGGCGGACTGCGCGTCCAGTCCGGGCAGTCCAACACTCTGAAGGTGACGGGCGATCTTTCCCTGGGCACTGGACTCTCGATAGCGGTGGATATGCCCGTCGGGTTCGATGTCCGCCAGCTCCGCGTGGCGGCGCTTGAGGTGTCCGGCACTGTGACAGGCGCGCAGAACCTCTCCTCGGCGACGGTGACGGCTAACGGCGCGCCTCTGCCGATGGCGATGGCGCGGCTTTCGGGGAACATCCTGTCGGTCGCGCACTGGCGCGGCACGACGCTTCTGTTCAAGTAGGCCTCCGTCTGGTGAAAAGGCTGCTTCTAGGGATGGCTCCGTGGGTGCTGCTGGCTCTCGCGTTCCTCGCCTTTGGGATATGGGTGCGCTTCCAGATGCCGGTTCCAATCGGCACGGTACGCGACACCGAGATATATTCGTTCGACTATCTTGGGTATGCGGACACGTTCTGCGACTACAGGGCGATCGGATATGGACGTTTCCGCCATCCGCTCTGGGGCTGGCTCACGAGCCCGATCGCGCTCTTCGGGCATCGCATATACGAGCTCAATGAATGGGCGTTCTGGGTGTTCGTGCTTTCCATCTTCAGCCTGGTGATGGTCGGGTGCGTAGCGTTGCTGTTCCGTCTGCTGCGGCGCAGGGTTGGCCTTTCCCCGCTTGAGACCGGGGCCACCACGGCGCTCTTCCTTTCGTTCGCGCATGTGTGGCTGCTGGCCGGGATGCCGGAGACGTACGGGCCGTCGATGCTGCTTTCACTGGCTGCGCTGACATGGGCGATGGGCAGCGCCGAACGGCAGAAAATGGGCAGCATCAGGCTGCTTGGCGAACGGATCGTCTCCGAGAATGTCGGCCGCAGGATCGACATGCTGGGGTGGTGCGCGCTGGGCGTGCTGATGGGCGGAGTCACGATAACGCAAGGCGCGAAGACGACCTTGGCGTTCCTCGCGACGCATCGGCCCAGCCGCAGGCAGCTCGTGCTGGGCGCGCTCGGCGGATGCGTCGTGGTCGCCCTGGTTGTGCTTGTGTTCTATGTGCGTCTCCGCATCCGGACGTCCGGCGACGCCTCGGCGCCGGGACTCGAGAGGGCCTGGCATACGCTTGTGGACAATTTCGCGCCCCTAGCCCTGCCTTTCAAGGAACGTCTGCGCTACGTATGGGTGTTCTTCAGCGAACCGGTCCTCCTGCGCGGCGAGCCGTTCGACGAGCGGATGATAGCGGGCGGATACCCATCGTTCCTGCACGTGCTGCTGCTCTGCATGCTGTATGCCGTGGCGGCGATCTCGGCCTGGTTGAACCGCCATGCCTTGCTTGTGAGGATCATGGGTGCGATGTTCCTGGTTGACGTGGCGATACACTTCGTGGCTGGATGGGGGTTGATGGAGAGCCATCTGTATGCGGGACACTGGTTCTACATCCTGCCCCTGCTGGCGGGAATGCTTGCCGCAAGGCTGCCAGCTGGCTGGCGGTCCAGGTATTTCGTTCTGCTGGGATTCCTGGCCCTTGCAGACATCGCGTGCAACATATACGGATACTTCGGACATGACGTGGGGCTGGAATGGGGGACGGAGAACTGATATAATCTTGCCGCGCTTTGAAACGCTAAAGTAAAGAGGTGGAATGATGATGAGGAATCTGTTGGTGTCCATTTCGCTGATGGCGGCGCTTGCGTCGTCGGCGGCGGGCGCGGGGCTTGATCCGCTCGAAATGCGCTGGACATTCGGCGCACACGAGCCGTACACGATGTACCGGCGCGTGGGGCGGCACTGCACGGGCGGCATCGACGGCAACGCCAGATGGCTCAAGCCGTGGCTGGACTGGTTCGACGCCGAATCGCCCGCGCTGATGCAGGAGCTCGGCCTCAACTGGCTCCACTGCCGGTTCTACAAGGGCATGGGCTGGGAGGAGGAGAAGCTGGACTTCCCCAACGTGAAGCGCTTCGTCGAGAACTGCCGCCGCCACGGTGTGCATGCGCTTGCGTACGTGCAGTTCTCCACGCTCTACCCCGAGCCGATGAAGCACGAGATCCCCAATCTCGATGAATGGGCGCAGGTGGGAGCCGACGGGCAGAAGCCCATCTACAATGGAAGCTATTTCCGGTGGCTTCCGTGCATCACGTGCGACGAGTGGGTGGCATATCTGGAGAAGATCTGCACGATCGCGTTGACGGAGGGCGGCTTCGACGGAATCATGTTCGACAACGCCTTTGCGCGCCCCTGCTACTGCGAGCGCTGCGAGAGGAAGTTCCATGAGCATCTTGTAGCGATGGGGAATCCCGAAGAGCGGTTCGGATTCAGGGATCTGTCGTTCGTCAGGCTGCCCCGTCCATTGCCGAACGCCTGCAAGGGCGAGATCCGCGATCCGGTCGTGCAGGAATGGAGTCGATGGCGGCAGAAGACGTTGTGTGGCGTGTTTGCCCGCCTGCGCGCACACATAAGGAGCGTAAGGCCGGACGCGATCGTCTGCGCCAACCCCCAGCCGTTCCGCAGTTGGAGCGCCCCGCTTTTCATGTCGCTGAACATGTACCGGTTCGTGCGCAACCTGGACCTCATAATGCTGCAGAGCGCCAACTTCCCGGAAGTGCTGCCGGACGGGGGAATCGTGAACCGCGTCCGCGATCTCAAGCTGTGCCGCGAGGTCGGGAAGCCCGTGGTCGCGCTCTGCGATTCGGACGCCATGCTTACCGAGGCGCGTGAACGGCACTATCTCCTGCCGCTTCTGGAGGACCTGATATGGGGCGGCGTTCCGACGGACCGTACGATAGTGTCCCCAAAGCCCTTGCCGGGATTCGTGGACAAGGGGATGATCGCGCGGCGGCGGCCGCAGCTCTCCGCGTTCAACGCCTTCGTGCGTGCGCATCGCGCTGAACTCTCCGCGCCATCGTGCCTTCCGGTACGGCTGCTGTGGACGCCCGACACACTTGGCTTCTCCGAGAGCGCCCACTTCGGCCTCGCGGCGGCGGAAGAGATATGCCTGCGCAACCAGGTGCCGTTCGGCTACGTCATATCGACGGAAGATCGGCCGCTGGACGTGCCGGACGGGTGCGAAGCGATTGTGGTGGCGAACCAGGTCTGTCTTTCCGATGCGCAGGTCGGCGCGCTTGCCGCCTACGCGAAGCGCGGCGGGCGGCTCGTTGTCACGGGCGATAGCGGCCGCTACGACGAATGGAACGCGCAGAGGCTGGAAAATCCCCTGCTGCCGCAGCTCGCGGGACTTCCCAACGTAGTGCTGCGCAAAAGGCCGGACATGCTTCCCTCCGCCGCACTCGGCTGGAAATATCGCATCGCGGCGCCTACGGACGGCGGTGCGGCGCTGCTGGCGGATCTGGGGAAGGTGGGTTGCAATATGCCTTTCCGCGTGAAGAACGCGCCACCGCACGTCTTCGCGGAGCTGAAGCGCACGGAGAAGGGCTTTGCGCTCTTTCTCCTGAACTACAACCCCGATGTCGAGGTGAGTGGCGTCTCCGTGCAGATCTCGTCCGGGCGGCAGGTCCAGTTCGAATCCGTCCTTGACGACGCTCCCGCATCCTCTGCCCTCGAACCCGCGTCCGACGGCTCGGTCGCCCTGCCGCCGTTCAAGCGTGCCGCGCTCATCTCCTGGGCTGCCAGGTAAGTCTTCCCTGTTTTACTTGCTGGTTTCGCAGATCTGCAAACAAGATTCGCAAAAATGAGAAAATGGGGCGGGTTGAGGTAGGACAGGTGTAGATGGCATTGCGGGTTGATTATTACCTTTCGCCCTTTGCGGTTTCCTCTATAACTCGTAAAGTAAGTCAGTTATTGCCAATTCACTGATGTTTTCACAGGCGGCCGAGATTGAGGGCTCTTGGAAATAAGGACCATCAACTACCAACTCTGGCATGGTAAGTGCTACATTTTCACTTAGCGGTTGGCATGGTGTCAACCGCGGTAAAACAAAAGGAACACAACCATGAAGCAGAAGATGAAGAAGGGTTTTACCCTCGTAGAAATCATGATCGTGGTCGCCATCATCGCCATTTTGGCCGCTGTTGCGATCCCGAACTTTCTAAAGTACCGCGCAGATGCCCGTTCTCAGGCTTGCGTCAGCAACATGAAGCAGTTGCAGACGGCCGCCGAGAGCTGGCGCACGACGCAGTCCGATCCGACGGCAGTCCCTGCCAAGAGCGATCTCGTGGGCACGGAAACGACGAAGTACATCCGCAAGGAAGCAGATTCGTTCATTTGTCCTGAAGGCGGCGAGTACGTCATCGCTACGGCGGAAGGCGGAGCGATCACCGTCACCTGCCCGAACGCCTCCACCCACACGGACCACGTGTTGAAGTAGCAGGGGTTCCCAGATTGGGCCGAAAGGGAATGGATTCGTCCATTCCCTTTTTCTTTTCTCATTGGTAGAACCAGTAGCCGGCGGCGATGTGGTCGCCTAGGAATGCAAGCCGGCAGGGCGTCTTCTGTATTTTCGCACCTGGGATGGTGAATGTGACGTCGGAAAAACCGTTGGTGGCAAATGACACCGAAACCTGTTGGGACAGCTGCCCGTCGATGGAGATATTCATCCGCAAGGGGTTGGCGAACGTGTAGTCCGAAGAATTACGCCCGATGCTGTCCGTGCGCTTTTCCGTATGTCTGGGATGGGTACGCATGACGACCGTTGCATCTTGTCCTGGTTTCAGGGACAGTGTCATGGCATCTCCGCCCACCAGCAGTCGGGCGGCGTCAATGGCGGCTTTGCCGTTCAAGGTGTCGACAATCGTGAAGGGATCTGCGGCGGGACGTCCGTAGCGGTCTATGGTTTCATAATCGGTGGCTTTTTCATCCGCCTCGTATCCAACATCCACACGGCAGACCAGCCGCTTTCCTGATGGAACTGCCGCCTGTGGACGCCTGGCCCGGTCGAATGCATCCCATGAAGTCCCGCGTATCTCCATGCCGTCTGGCCCTGTCAAGATGTTCTCGCCGCAGCAGGATTTCATATTGGCGCCGAATGCCATCGCAGTCTGGTCGGGGGTGAGGAACCAGTAGTCGAACCTTTTCTCTGGTTCGTTCTTTAGAATTTCAAGCGCAGAAGCTTCCGTCTTTACAAAGAATTCCTGGGAATATATGCCCCATAGGTGGCGGTACGGGCGTTTGCCGAGGTCATAGACGATCCCGGAGCCTCCAAATGCGCCTATGCTGGCCGTAACGGGCAGTTGTGCATCTATCTCCTTGGCAAACAGGCGGAGTAGATTGGAGTTGGCGCTTGAGCGGTTGAACCTGAATACGGCTACACCTGCCGTACACAACGAGAATGCGAGGCAGACCGCGGCAGGAAGGGCTGGTATGGCGGATCGTCCCTTGCAATAACCAGTGACGGCGGCAATCCCTTCGGCTAGAAAGACAAGGAACATGGGGGCGATCCAGGCGAGATAGCGGTCAAAATTCGTCCCTTGCCATCCGCTCTGGGCAACGGAAAGGAATCCGCCTGCCCCGGCAAGCAAAAGCAGCATGAAGCCAGACAGGCCTTTTTGCCGCCATGGGTATCTGAGGATGCCGATCCACATGAAGATGGCCGAGAGCAGTGGTATCAGAAACATGTCGCGGGGTGAAGATGCCGCCAGCCCGAAAAGGTAGTCCTTCAGCATCCTGAGCACATCAAGGGCGGCCTTGTCTGCCGCCGCCGCGAAAGGGAGCGTCTTGAAATAACCCTTGTTGGCGACACTTGCGAACTGAGCGTGGCCTGTCAGAAAATAATTGAGCGCAAAGACGCCGCCGCAGCTGGCGATTCCAAGAAGGAATATGGCAAGAGGTCCTTTCAGCGATTCATTGTCCAAAGACCGTGAACGGATGCGCGTGTAGAGGGCGTAGAATGCGAGGACAAGACCAAGCGCAACCACGCAGATCATCCCCTCTGGACGAATCCATGGACCTAAGACGAGAAGCGAACCGTACAGCCATCTATTACGCATGGCTAGACCTGCGGCAAGCCACCCGCTAAGGGCCAGCCAGCAGCCTATGTCGCTTTGCGCCATTGCACAGAACGCGATCTGCCCGGAAAGGGCGATGAGCATGCCGGCGACAAGGCGGGAGAGAGGGCGTTCAAGCCAAATCTGCAAAGCTCGTGCCCATCCAAGCAGAAAGGCAAGATAGAAAAGGGCGTTTAGGAGGAACCCTGCGGTTAGGAGAGAATCTCCCTTTGCTCCAAGCAGATATGGAATGGCTAGGATGAATGGATAGAGAACGGATGTTGTACCGGTACAGACATCTGCGCCTTCAGAGAAGGAAAATGGATGCCCCTCGGCAATTCGACGTGCTGCCTGGCAATAGAGCAGGGTGTCGGGTTGCGGCACAGCCATGCTGCCATCAGGAGAGGCAAGCGTCCCTGCAAGGTAATATCCTGCAATCTGGACCAACCCGATGCAAAGCATGAGCATTGAGAGGGTTCTTCTTGACGCGAGTTGATTAATGTTCATGTCTGATTTCCGTAACGGGAAGAAGTATAGCATAACGGAGATTGTACTGAAAGCATAATGTTCCGTTCTGGTTTCACAGGGCGTCAAGGTAGGGTTTAATACATGAATCCGAACAGCCAAAGTGGAATCTTGTTGTCAAAGCCGATTTCGGTATCATCATTGACCACATACGATCTTGCGATGTCTTTTTCTTAGGTGCTAAAAAGACTTTGTAAAGACTTTTATTTGCCGTAAAAAGACCTTCCAAGGTCTTTGCTGTTGATTATAACATTTTTTTTATCTGGATGGAAGGTGGAAATAAATAAAAATCATTTGCAGAATATGCTATGTTCTTGCTGTGGTTTTCGCATGGCTAAAACCCATGCAAGGTTTTGGGGCCGTACGCAAGAAAACTAATAGCATCCCTCACCAGATTTATGATATAATCATAGGCTGTGATCTACGCACTGCGAAAACTGATAGCATTCGTGTTCCTCGGCGGGATGTTCTGGTTCATCTATCAGGATCTGGACAATCTCGACAAGCCGTGGTTCATGCATGCGCTTGGGATGATTGCGATCACATTCGCCTTCTTCTGGTTGCTGATTCCAATGATCGTGGTATGGTTCCGCATCCGCCGCCGCCAGGCGCAGAACCAGATGCGCTACAGGCAGTGGCTTGCGGAAGGCGGAGTCGCCAACATCTGCGAAAGGCCGGCAAGGAACGCGAGGCTTGACCTTGAACCAGGCGAGCAAGCCTGTTTCCACGAGAAGGGAACGCTGTATGTCGAGAAGATGGGTAGTGGGGAGGGAAGCGATTTAAAGACGGATGATGGGAAGGGTGATGCCGCTCGTCCCGTAGGACGACCTAGCGACGTGGCGTTTCCAAGGTATAGGCGTGATTGCCATGTCTGCCAGCGCACGCACTGCTACATGACGAATCGCCGCCTGGCTTTTGCGGGGAAGGAACTCGATATCCGCATATCATGGGAAGAACTCAAGAATTTCACGGTGATGCCTGGAGGGATCGTGTTTGAGGTAACGCATTCAAAGCAGAACATCGCGATGGCGGGCGGCATGTCCTCCGTGCGTTTCGCCTTCACGTTCCAGAATCCGCTTGTCGCCGCAGATGTCCTGCGGTTTGCGAAAGTGAGAAACGATTCTCAAAAATAGGAGTCTTCCGTCAGGCCTGGGTTTCCGGATCCCAGCTGGCCTTGGGAGGAGCCTTGTCGCGCCACTCCTGCAACGATATCATCCGGCCGGCCTTTTCATCGTTGGCTAGATAGGCTTCGGCCACGTATTCGCGCTTCTGCTTCATCTCGGAAAGAAGCGAACGGATCTCGATCACGGCATCATAGCAGATGTCAAGTATCTGCTTCTGCAGTTCGGGGTCGGTGGACGGCATCTTCAGAAGCTCAATACTACTTAGAAGCACGGTGGCAGGCTGGCCAAGGGCATGGCAGAACCCGGCCAGGGATTCCATGACCACCTTCGAGCGTTCGACCTGCATCTCCGCCAATGCCAGCCGCCGCGCAACCGCTTCTGGAGTTTCTTCAGCCATTTGGAGATGTAATAGCAGAATTTGTGCCAAGGAGGGTTGTGAAGGTTGGCACAAAATCTGCTTCCAGTTTCCTTTGGATGAAGTTGCAGTTAACAAGAGACAAGACGATCGACGTCAAGATGCCATGGGAAAAGGGCGCTGGCGGCGGTTCGTCGGGGCATCGGGGTGGTCCCGCCGATGTCACGGGGGTGCTGTTGGAGAGCGGCGATCCCCGTGGTTGTCCGGTAGTGCGCCTTCAGCGGCGAAAGGATGCATTTCATCTGCTGGCGGCCGGTTTCGTTCCGCCGCCTTCCGGCACGCTGCCTACGTCTTGGGAGGAATCGAAGTTTCTTCCGGACTGGTCCTTGCCGTCGGCATTCCAGTCACCCCAGGCCGCGCTTGCAGTTCTTTCGCCCGATCTTTTCATCCGTCAGACGACCGCCGATGCGCTGACTGCCGATGGAAAGGCGGCATCGTCGGGCGATGCCGTGAAGAAGAAGCTTGGTGTGCGCCGTGCGCCGCCATCGACCGAGAAAGAGAAACCTGCCGTTCAATCCAAGGCCGCGGCTCCTTCGCCGTTCGTACCGATTTCGCGTGACGGCAACCGTTTCGTAACTGCGCCGCTCGATGAGGCGCCGTTCATCCTGCAGACCGGGCTGCCGGAGTTCCAGGTGCTTTGGCTGTCGCGTCTGTTGCCGGAAGGCCGCCGCCCGACTGCGTGTTCGGTGCAG
Organism: Kiritimatiellia bacterium; assembly: GCA_017525225.1. Lineage (GTDB taxonomy): Bacteria > Verrucomicrobiota > Kiritimatiellia > RFP12 > UBA1067 > RGIG6720. The sequence continues at coordinate 43,206 of JAFXTB010000090.1, read as the reverse complement.
ACGGCCCCGGCGGCCATGCTCTCGGCATTGCATGAGCAGCCGGAATTCACGGCGGCGGGCGGAACGGCGATGGCGGTGTTCGTAACGCGCTCCTCCGTCTACTTCGCTGGCTATCGAAAGGGGGCGCTGCTGCTGCTGCGCGAGTGCCCTGGTGCGGCGGGATACGAGGTGATGCGCGAGCTGGTGAAGTCGGGGCTGGGAGTCACGGACGATCTTGTGGACTCGATACTTGAGGATACGCTCATCGACCCGCGTCCGGCGCTTGAACCGCTGGTCAGGCCCGTACTTCAGCAGCTGCAGCTGTCGCTCGACTATCTGGCCCAGCGGCATGATGTGCATGTGGACAAGGTCTTTCTCATGGGGCTTCCGGCGGGGGCGAGCTACTGGAGCTCGTTCGCGCAGGAGACGCTCGGCGTGCCGTTCATCTCGCCGGGCGTGTTCGAGGGGCTCCAGCTGCCGAAGTCGGCGGACGCCATGCCGGCCGACCTTACTCCGGCCGCATCGCAGGTTTTCATGATCGCGCTAGGGGCGGCCCGCGCCGCGATGGAGGGATAGTCGATGGAAGCGCCCAATCTCCATCTCAACCTGCTGCGTGACACCGAGAAGATGTCGTCGTCGCCCGTGCGCCTGCGCGTGATGCTGCCGATACTGGCCCTGCTGCTCTGCGTGGGCTGCGCCATCTGGTGGGCGATCCTCTTCATGCAGATGATGCTGCTACGCGGCCAGCTGGCTTCGGTACGGGCGGATCTTGACGGCAAGAAGTCCGCCCATGCGGCCATATTGGCCGAGATGGCCAAGGTGCGCGATCTGCAGGCCGAGCTGGACCAGCTGAAAGCCTACGATCGCGGGCGGCGCCAGTACGGTCCTCTGCTTGCGTATCTGGCCGAGGCGATGCCCACGAACATGCAGCTTACGGCGATTACGATCCCCGAACCGCCGCCGCAGATGCTCTCCAATCCGAAGAACCCCAAGGTGCCGCCGCTGCTTGGCCCCACGAACACCACGGAGGCCGTATCGCTGCGCATCACCGGGCGAACGGTCAAGGCGGCGCCCGTGACGGCGCTCATAGAGACGCTCGCCGGAGACAATTTCAAGGAGTGGCTTGTCATCGACAAGACGGGGGCGGCGGCCCGGCAGAGCCCGCGCGTCCATTCGTTCCGCCAGGAGGCGCGCGCGCAGGACAATGGGTCGCGCCTTCTGGCATTCGATGTGGAATACCGCTGCAGGGAGAGGAGGTTCGAGAAATGAGCGCGCTTCTCGACAATTCCGCCTCTACCACGAAGCGCGCCGCGCTCTTCGCCCTTGCTGTCGCCGGCGTGGCGGTGGTGCTCTACCTTTTCGCCGTGCAGCCGTGCCAGGATTCGATCGCAAAGCTGCGCCGCGAGCTGGACGGTCTGGAAGGCCAGCAGCGTGTGACGGCGCGCGACCTGAAGGATTCCCCGCGCGTGAAGAACATGCTCGCCGAGATCGAGACTGCGCGAAGGCCGTTCATGGACGCCCTTCTGACGCCGCTCCTGGAATCGTGGGCGATGCGCGCGAAGTCCAAGCTCGATCCGCTGGCGGCGGACGTAGGGTTGAAGGCGGTCGACTACGCCGAGATGCCGGTGCGCGCGCTGCCGCTTCCAAAACCCATGCCGCGCCAGCTCTATGCGCGTCGACCCATACGCGTGACGGCGCACGGCTCGTATGCGGAGATCGCCTCGTTCGTCCTGCGCGTGGAGAAGATGCTGCCGTACGTGTCGCTGCAGGCGCTCAACATCAAGGTGCAGAGCAACCCGGAGGAGCAGCTTGCCGAGATCGTGTTTGAATGGCCAGTGAAAGGGGCGCTGTCATCCCCGGTGGCGCCGGGAGGGGTGAAGCGATGAAGCGGATGATCCTCCTTTCCCTGCTGTGCGCCGTTGGAGTCGCGGTCGCCGCCGCCGCGCCGACCAATGCCGTGGCGAGTACCTCCGTCCCGACCAACGTTGTGACGAAGGCCTTGCCCAATCCTTTCTGGCCCATAGGCTATACGGGCGAGCTGGCGCGCATCTCGGCGGAGGTACGTCCAAAGCCGAAGCCGAAACCGCCCGCCCCCAAGCCGAAGGTGGATGCGAAGAAGGTGTCCGAGCAGGCTGCCGCCAAGACCGCCGCGAAGGAGGCAGCCGAGAAGGCCGCTGCCGCCGAGAAGGCGGCGAAGGAGGCTGCAGCCAAGGCGAAGGCCGCGGCGGAGAAGGCTGCGGCGGAGAAGGCCGCCGCTGAGGCGGCGAAGCCGAGGGAGGTCACGCCCGAGGACTGGAAGAAGGCGCAGCGTGCACTCAAGTTCGGCAACCCCGCGCTCTTCAAGGCCGATGACGGAACCATCCGCGCGTCCATAAACATCAACGGCAACATCTATGTAGATGGCGATCTGATGTCCTTCACGCACGACGGGGTACGCTTCACATGGCGCATCCAGGGGCTTGACGGCAAGGAAAAGAAGCTCAGGCTCAAGCGCGTGCAGTGGCGTCTTGTTGAACAACCTAAAAAACCGGAACCTAAAAAACCGGAACAGAAGGAACAGAAGAAGAATACTGGAGGTGGCAAATGAAATACCATGCAATGAAAGCAACCGCGCTCGCAATGAGCGCCTTCCTTACGCTGGCGATGTTCGCCGAGGAACCAAAGGCCGCTGTAGCGAGTGGAGAGTCGCTGCTTGCCGATCTGGCAGTGCCGAAGAAGACGGAGGCGAAGCCTGTAGCCGAGGCACCGAAGCAGGTGGCCGAAGCGCCGAAACCAGCCGCCGAAGCGCCGAAACCAGCTGCTGAAGCGCCCAAGCCCGTAGCCGAAGCACCAAAGCCTGTAGCCGAGGTTCCCAAACCTGCCGCCGAAGCGCCCAAGCCCGTTGCCGAAGCTCCCAAACCTGTCGCCGAAGCTCCCAAGCCTGTAGCCGAGGTGCCGAAGGCTGCTGCCACTACCGAGTCGGATACGGATGAGATCGATCTGACTGCGGCCGATGATTCGGCGGTTGCGGCGAAGGGTCGGCCTGTGGTTAAACTGGCTCCGCCGGATGCGAAGCCTACTGCCGAGGCGCTGCCTGTTGCTGCTGGCCCTGTGAAGGAAGCGGTCGCCCCGCAAGGCGCAGCCCCGGCCACGACGGAGACGGGTACGGACATCGCCGCCAGGTTCCTCGCTTCGGACGAAACGGCGCTTGTTGACATCATGTCCGACGACGCCACGCTCACCGACATCCTCCGCCAGTTCCGCAAGGCAACGGGCGCGAACATCATCTATGCCGAATCCACGAACCTCCAGCAGCGCGTCTCCGTGTCGCTCAGGCATGTGCCATGGCTGCAGGCGATGAGCTCGATCCTCAATTCGCGCGGCTTCCGCGTGGAATCCTCGGGCGGCATCCACTTCGTGAAGGAGGACAAGCTCGTCGATCCCGTATTCACACGGACGTTCCAGCTGAACCATGCTTCCGTGGACGAACTGGCCAGGCTCTTCAACGAGTCTTACGGCGTCAAGGACAAGAACGGCAAGCTGATCCACGGTGTCGCCACGCCGTTCTCCGGCGCGAACACGGTCGTAGTGACGGCGAGCGACCGTATCCTGGCCGACTGCGAGGCGATCATCAAGGCCGTGGACAAGGCCGTGCCGCAGATCTACATCGAGGCCCGTTTCATTGAACTTTCCAACGAGGCCATGCACAAGCTGGGTGTCCAGTGGAACCAGCTTGAGAGCTGGGGTGCCTCGGTACACGACCTCAATGCCGGCATCGAGTACAACAACGGACGGCTCAACAAGTTCGGGACCGGCACCACTACGACGTACTACACGCCCAAGACATACAATTCGGACGGGAAGGACATCTCCGACGGTCATTCCGCCGTGGACTACGTCACGAAGAACTACCTTGTGTCTGGCGAGATAACCAATCCATCGCGGCTCAACACCGATTCCTCGACCGCGGACATGGCCTGGCGCAACGCCCGAGTGTTCTCCGGGCAGCTTTCCGCCGACGACTTCCGTCTGGCGATGAGTGCATTTGAGCAGTTGGAGGACACCAAGATATTCTCCAACCCGAAGATCATCGTCTCGAACGGCAAGGAGGCGCTCTTCGACCGCACGACCAAGTTCCCGCACATCACGCTCACATCGCAGCACGATACGCAGTCAGGCTACACCAAGAGCGATGCCAAGCTCGAGCTGATCCCCGGCGAGGACGAACTCTTCTCCAAGAAGAAGACCGCGTTCTTCTCGTGGGGCATCACGCTCACCGTCAAGCCGCGCATCTCGCCGGACGGTCTCATCAGCGTGGAGATCGTGCCTTCCATCAGCGAGCCGGACAAGACCGTGACCACGGATGGCTTCTACCACATCTCCGGCGGTTCAGACGCACCCTACGGCTCCTACCCGATCCTGCTGTTCAAGCGCCTGACGACCGAGTTCACCATGAAGGACGGCGCGACGGCGGTCATTGGCGGCCTTTCCAAGACCGAGGAGGGCGATGTTGATTCCGGCATCCCGTATCTGCGCAAGATTCCGTGGATCGGCCAGAAGCTTTTCGGATGGAAGAGCCGCGGCAAGGTGCAGAAGGAGATTCTGATCTTCGTGACCGTAGGCATTGCCGATCCCGCGAATCTGCCTGAGGACGTGGGCCTCCCGAAGAACGCCGTGCGCGGCCGCGAGTACGTGGAGAGGCGCGCGTTGGAGCCGGGAGACCGCTCCAACGCCTCGACGGACGCCCTCAGGCTCGACATGCGCACGATCGACGAGCGTCGCATCGCAAAGGAGAAGGATGGTTTCGAGTCTGACGAACCGTCCGTCAACGCCAACAGCGAGCGCGGAACGGTGACGATCACGCCGGTGGCGCCGGGGAAGGCCGATTGATGGAAGTGACGGTCGACTACCCGGAGATCATCCGTACCGCGCCGATCGTCCTCGACATGGACGAGACGCTGAAGGTGGACGTAGCCATGCATCTCATCGATGCGCTGGTGGAGGCGGGGCGGCTTGCGCCTGAGCTGCGCAACGCCGCCTTCGCCGACGTATACGCGCGCGAGGTGCTGGGCGGATGCACGGCGCTCGCCAACGGCGTGGCGATCCCGCACTGCCGGTTTGCGGCGCTGGACGACATCCGCGTGGCGATAGGCGTCCATCCCGGCGGTGTCGACTGTGGGGCGATCGACGGCCTGCCCTCGCGCATCTTCGTGCTGGTGCTGTCGTCGCCCAACCAGCCGAAGGCGCACATCCGCTTCCTTTCCGAAGTAAACAGACGCCTGCTTCTCCCCGAGATCCGCGAGCCGATCCTGATGGCCCGCGACCCCGAGGCCGTACGCGAGCTTCTCCTGCGTCCCGTCGCCGCCGCGTGATTCTTCCTTTTTATTCCCTTTGAACAAAGGCGGCGTTTTGATATAATCTACCGCCGTTAAAGAAAAGGAATGAAAATGAAAAAAGCAATACTCGCGGTTTCCTGCATGGCGTGCTGGACGGTCCTCTCCGACATGAAGATAGGCACTGTCAACATGGTCGATCTCGTAAAGCTGCATCCCAGCTACGAGACGAACAAGGCGCTCTTGAAATCGACCGACAAGGACTACAAGGCAAAGCTCGACAAGCTGCAGGAGGATATAAAGGCCATAGCCGATGAGGGCAAGAAGGCCCAGGAGGATCTCGCCAACCCGATGCTTTCCGCCGCGGCCAAGGCGTCCGCGCAGAAGAAGCTCGAGGGCGTGCAGCGCCGGTACATCGCCGCCCGCCAGGACATGGAGGCTGAGGTCCGCCGCTACCAGGGCGAGCTGGCCGACCTCGAGGCGCGGCTCATGAAGCTGCAGACCGACGAGATCCGCGAGAAGATCTCGGTGTACGCGCGCGAGCACGGATTCGACATGATAATCGATTCCACCATGCTCGCGTTCTCCAAGCCGTCGCTCGAGGTCACCGACGACATACTAAGGGTCATGAAGGTGGATCCCGAGAAGCGCAAGACGCTCAAGGCCGACGCAAAGGCGAAGTGACGCGAAGGACCAAAGGCCATGCGCATACTTACGGGCATCCAGCCCTCGGGCAAGCTGCACTGGGGCAACTACTTCGGGGCGATGAAGTCCATGTTCGACCTTCAGGCGAAGGGCGAGGACATGTTCATGTTCATCGCCAACTTCCATGCGATGACGACGGTGCGCGACGGCGCCGCGCTCAGGGAGGCGACGCGCGAGGTGGCGCTCGACTACCTCGCATGCGGCCTCGACCCGGCGAAGACGATCGTCTACCGCCAGAGCGACGTGCCGGAGGTGCAGGAGCTCGCGTGGTACCTCTCGTGCCTCACGCCCATGGGGCTCCTGGAGCGCTGCCACAGCTACAAGGACAAGATGGCGCACGGCTTCGACGCCACGCACGGCCTTTTCGCCTATCCGGTGCTGATGGCGGCGGACATCCTCATCATGCAGTCCGACCTCGTGCCCGTGGGCAAGGATCAGAAGCAGCATCTGGAAGTGACGCGCGACCTTGCGATCAAGTTCAACAACGCCTTCGGCGATATCTTCAAGATCCCCGACGCGTACATCCCTGATTCGGTCGCCACGATCCCCGGTACCGACGGGCAGAAGATGTCCAAGAGCTACCACAATACGATCGAGCTCTTCGATCCCTCCGCGAAGAAGAAGGTGATGGGTATCGTCACGGATTCCAAGACGATGGAGGAGCCGAAGGAGCCGGAGGGCAATTCCATCTACGAGCTGTACAAGCTGTTCGCTACGCCGGACGAGGTGTCCGAGATGGCGGCGAAGTTCCGCGCCGGCAACTACGGCTACGGGCACGCCAAGAAGGCGCTCCTTGAGGCATACCACCGCCTCTTCGATCCGTTCAAGGCGCGGCGCGAGGAGCTGGTGAAGGATCCCGCCGCGCTTGAGGACATCCTGCAGGACGGGGCGAAGCGCGCCCGCGCCGCCGCCGCGCCCACGATGGAGAAGGTACGCAAGGCTGTGGGGCTGTAGGGATTTCCGGTTGCGAAGAGTGCAAAGGGAGTATCGAGAGGGACGTTGAAGACAATGACGCATATCAGTTGTACGATTGCGGCTTTGTCTGTTGTTTGCGCCATGATGGCGACGGCGGCGACAACGTCCACGCCCGAAGGTTTCACCGACGAACTCGATATAGCCCTTGAAAGGGCCAAGACGGATAGACGTCACGTCTTGGTCGTCTTCAGCGGAAGCGACTGGTGTGTGTGGTGTCGGAAACTCGAAAGGGAAGTACTTTCGACCGAGGTGTTCCGCAAGGGAGCGACGAATGCGTACGAACTCGTATACATAGACAATCCGAGAGATAGAGAAGTCCTGTCCGAGCATGGCAGAAAGAACAACGAGCGGATAACGAGGGAATATGGGGTCAGAGGGTTTCCCGCAGTACTGGTTCTCGATGGCAAGGGTAGGAAGGTGACCGAAATCGGCTATGTCGAGGGTGGGCCGGAGAAGTACCTTGAAACGTTGGCCATGGCGATACGCGAGGCGCCGGATGTGGAAAAGTACATCAGGCCTATCGAGGCTGTCCTAAATCGATACGATGACGAGATGCAGAAAGAGACCGCCGCCGCGATGGAGGAGGTCTTGAAAAAGTTTCCCAACCCGGAAGGGGCGCCCAATGAGAAGGATAGGCGCAGACTCCAGCGGGCGCAGGCGGACCATTACTGCGACATCCTGTTCGGACGTATCGCCGACAAATACATCCCGCTCTGCGAAAAGGCGTTTGCCGAGGCGCGCGCGATGAAGGTCCCCACGCACATGGAGGCGAAGAAGTTGGAACTCATAGAGAGCCAGGAAAAGAAATTCGAAATGTTCAAGAAGATGCGAGATGGCTACAAGTCAAAGAAGACCGCAGGTGTCAAAGCTGACGATGGCGACATGGAGGACACACGTCCCGGACATGTCGCATGGCTTGGGGATTGGAGCGAGAACATTCGAACGAACATGGCCCTGGAGACATGCGCATCCTTCCGCGACAAGAAACTTCGCCCATTCTTGATGAGGGAAATGGATCCGTACGGCAAAGCGACGGCCGAGGAACGGAGGGTCCTCAATGCGGCGATAGATCATATCTGGGGAGTGCCCAACTACAAGTCTTTTCGTGACAGTAAACGTCTTGTGGAGATTCTGGAGCGCACGGCCAAGAAGCCTTTTGCCGACATGACCAAGGCATCTATCGGTCAGAAGGGTACCGCAGACGCCACCGTTGCCTGGCTCGAGTCCGGTAGGTTCGCTGGCGAAGACCTACGATGTGTATTCTGGACATTGCGTACCTGTGTGAATTTCGGCAGCACGAACATCCTTGCAAAACTGGAAAAAACCTCCGTGGATGAATGGCTCAAACTGCTGTGGCGGATAAAAGTGGAGAAGAACGCCGCATGGAGGGCACGCGGCGGTGGATATGCGAACACTGTGAGCAAAGAGGGCTGGAAGGGGTTTGCGAACCACGGTGATGCATGCCGCGCTGCGTTCAAGCGCGCAATGGAACTGTATCCATACCCGGAAGCATCCTACCTGTTTTCTGAGCTCGGCCCATTCGATGACGAGGTGTTCACCTCCGCGACGGCGGTGCAGCTGGATTACGTTGGTCTCTTCGTCAACTACCTCTGGTACAACTGCTATCCGCGCTGGCGCGGTTCGCTCGCAAAGATGAAGGCCTTCGCCGAAAGGTGTTACGATACGAAGAGACACGACACAATGATTCCGCTCGTATATGCCGAGGCGTTGCTGCGCATGGTCAAGGACTCCAACATGACGAACGAGGCCTACTTCCGCGACCATCAGGACGAGCTGGACAAGATACTTGAAGTGTCACTGCCGCAGATTGCAAACACGAACGCCTTCCCCTCCAGGCGAAAGCATGCCGGCGCTTTCGCAACTCTCGCCTATTCGCTCAAGGGCGACTGGGAGAAGGCCGGCGAGACGTTCCGGTCATTCGAGCATCAAACGTTCCCGAATGAAATATACAGGGTGATTGCTGGTTTCTCCGCGTGGTGGAGGGTATGGGACGGCATATCGGGCAGGAATCGCAAGGATTTTCAGCGTCTGCACAGACTCTATGTGGCGAACGAATATTCGGAATTTGTCAAAGGACTGGAGGAACTGCGCAGACGTGCTGGAGCTGGATTTGACAAGTGTGAGCGGATTTATGCCGACGAGATGGAGGTGTCCGCCCGGATGAAGACGGATTTCCCCAGCGGCAAGGCTATCGTTGCGTCGTTTCCCAAGGACAAGACGTGTTGGCTCACCTATGATGGCGTGTGGCGTCTGAACGGAGAATACGCATTCTACGATGGTTCCTATCGTCCGTCCAGCTCGCTTGAATGGGCAGTGGATGTGCCGGGCGAGTTTCGCATGGAGATCGAAATCGCGCCCAACGGGAAAAAGGACGCATGGCGGTTCCATTTCTGCCAGAAGCCGGGTGCCAATACCATGAACAAGCGCGACAGCTATCCGTTCCTGATGCTGGATTTCGCGAAAGACAGCGCTATGGCCGCATTCGGCGAATGGAGCGAGGTGAAGGACGGGGGCACCGCCGAAAGGGTGAAGTTTTCGTATTCGGGTGGCAGTGTTCGTCTTGTCGTGATCTACAAGGGAGGGTGGGTGACCGTCTCTGTGGAAGGAGAGGCAAAGCCGATTGTCGAGACGGATGGATATTCGCGCGTCCTGGGTAGAATAAAGGATGGTCGGTTGCAATTCAATGGTTCTGGCGCGAGGTTGTTGTCTATGAAGATTATGTGCCCATAGTGGCGGGGAAATCTGGTATAATACATAGCCATGGCACAGACGGAACTTCTCGCAGACGACTGGAAGGTCGATCTTGAGGTCTTTGAAGGACCTCTTGACCTGCTTCTGTACCTCATTCGCCGCGAGGAGCTCGACATCTACGACATCCCCATCGGCCGCATCACCGAGCAGTACATGCAGTACCTCGACCTGATGCGCCAGCTCAATCTCGACGTCGCGGGGGAGTTCATCGTGATGGCCGCGACGCTGATGGTGATAAAATGCCGGATGCTGCTGCCCGTGGAACGCCGTACCGTCGACGAGGGCGGCGACGAGGAATGGGTGGATCCCCGCCTCGACCTCGTGCGCCAGCTCATCGAGTACAAGAAGTTCAAGGACGTGGCCGGCAGGCTCGGCGAGTATGAGGCGCTCGCGGCGGAGTCGTTCGGATACGGCGGCAGGCGGCCAAAGTTTGAAAGGACGTCGGCGGACGCCGCCGGGGCGCTGGGCGACGTGGACATCTTCGACCTCCTCACGGCGTTCCAGGACGTGCTTGCGCGCGCCGCCGAGATCCCGCAGGGCGAGCTCAAGGGCATGCGCTGGAGCGTGCCCGACAAGATGGATCTCATAGTCGAACGTACGCGCGCCGAAGGGCAGATATCCTTCACGTCCCTCTTCGCAGACACGGCGCCGCGCGGCGAGGTGATAGTGACGTTCCTCGCGCTGCTGGAGCTGCTGCGCCAGCATCGCGTCATAGTCTACCAGAATGCGGCGTTCCACGAGATCACCGTGCTTCCATCGAAGGAACTCCCGGAAGACCAGCCACTCGAGGCCCCAGATGAGTACTGAAGAGACAAAGATACCATTGCCGAGATCGCTGCAGGAGATCGTCGGCGCGCTTCTGTTCGCCTCCGAACAGCCGCTGACCGTGGGCGACATCCGCGCCTGCATGCGCGGCGTCGCGCCCGAAGAGGGCGACAACGCCGAGGTGATGGGCGTGTACCAGAGCTGCACCACGCGCGAGATCGAAGAGGCACTGCACGGGCTGGAGAAGGATCTTGAAAGATCCGGCGTGGGCTTCAGGCTTGTGTGCGGGGCCGGCGCATACCGCCTGCAGACCGCGCCATCGTGCGGACGGTATGTGCGCGCGCTTCTCAGGCTTGACCGTCCAAGCCGCCTGTCGCGCGCCGCGCTGGAGACGCTGGCCATCGTCGCATACCGCCAGCCGATCACGAAGGCCGAGATCGAGCAGATACGTGGCGTGGCGGTGGATGCCATCCTCAAGACGCTTCTTGAACTCGGTCTTGTACGGCTCGTGGGGCGCTCCGAGCTGCCGGGCCACCCGTTCCTCTATGGCACCACGCCGCTGTTCCTCGAGCATTTCGGGCTGGCATCGCTGGGCGATCTGAACGGCCTCGATCCCACACTGCAGCGGTCCAACCCCCGCGAACGCGCCGCTGCATACCGCAAGCCCATCGTGGAGGAGAAGACGGAGCTGGAGCAGGCTGCGGAGGAGGCGGCCAAGAATGCGGTGGTACAGCAGGCGGAAGAGGTGAAGCCCGAGGCGGAGCCATCGGCCGAAGAGGACGCTCCCACGGAAGAGTCGAAGCCGGCCGAAGGTTCCTCTTCGGACGACGACGACTTCTTCATAGACGATACCCCGGACGAGTTTGACGACGATGACGACGAAGATGAGGAGGACGAGGATGATGACGACGAGGAGGACGACGATGAGGATGTTTAAGGGTCCTGTGGTCGCGCTGGCGACCTTCTGCGCGATGTCCTTCGCCGGATGCGACCGGGAGGTCTCCATCGCCGAGCGGGAGGCGAAGGAACGTTCCGACCGCCTCTACCAGAACGCGATGGACGACTACAGGGCGGGCCGCCTCGACGCGGCCATCAAGGGCTTCGAGCGCGTGGTGCTTGACACGCCGAAGTTGTATTCCGCGCACTTCCAGCTTGCGACGCTGCTGCACGAAGTCCGCAAGGACTACATCGGCGCGATCGCGCACTACCGGGCCTATCTCGCGCTGCGGCCCACCTCGGACAAGGCGACGGTGGCGACAGATCGCGCAAAGCTCTGCGAGACTCTTCTTTCGGCGGAAATCGTCAAGCGGGCGGCGGTTGGCCCCGAGACGATCAAGAAGGAGAACCAGAAGCTGACCGAGGAACGCGATTCGCTCACCGCCAAGGTACGCAAGCTGGAGCTCGAGCTGGCGGAGGCGAACAGGACCATCGCCGGCCTGCGCAAGGACAACGAATCCCAGCACAACATAATCTCCAAACTTACCGCCGACGACGGATCCGCCGCTCCTGTGACGGCCAAGCAGGCGCTTGCCGAACTGAAGGCGATGGAGGCGGAGTCGGCGCGCCGTCGCACGCGGCCGACGGACGCCGAGCTGCTCGACGACGACGAGGAAGCGCCGAGCCGCCTGAACCGTTCGGAGGTGGCGAAGTTGCGCGCCGAGGCCGAGAAGGAGGAGAAGCGCGATGCCGGAAACCGCTATGCCCACGCGGTCTCCACGAACAAGGCCCCCGCTTCATTCGCCGGGATGTTCGGCGGGAAATCGAAGAAACAGTCGATGCCGGGCCGTCCCGAGACGTATACGGTCCAGGAAGGCGACACGCTCTACAGGATATCGACGCGCTTCTACGGGAGCTCCGCGAAATGGCGCGCCATCAGGGATCTCAACAAGGCTACGATATCGCTGGATGGCCGACTGCGCGCCGGCCAGGTGATCCGTCTGCCGTGAGGGTTTGAGACATGCCGACGATACATGCAGCCATTGTGAAGAGACGCCGCGCCTATACGAGCGAGGACCTCCCGTGGGACATGGACGAGTCGACCGACCAGCCGCTCTGGCGGTATCTGCGCGGCGGCGGCATCCGGGCCTTCGCGACGACCAGTGCCCGCACGAAGCGCTCTCGCCGTCAGACACGCTTTCTATACTTCAGCGCGGCCGTCTTCGCGCTGTGGGTGGTTTTCTTTTTCGTCTAACAAGCAAGGAGATGCAAATGAAGGAAACGAGTTCTAAAAACTGCCTTGTCGGCCTCATGGTCCTGCTTGCGGCCGTGTCTGCGCTCGGCCAGGATGCCGCCGCTGCACGGGCGGCCTACCAGCAGCAGCAGGCGGTCATGGAGGTGCAGAGGCTGTCGCAGCAGTTCGACCAGCTGGCCGCCAACCAGGAATCCATAGCCGCACGCATGGCGAGGCTTGAGCAGGGAAGCTCCGTGGGCGACCTGCGGGCCGAGATCGCGGCGTTGAAGGTGCAGATCGCCGACATGAAGCGCGAGCAGGAGGCGATGCGCCGCGAGATCGTGGCGGACCTCGCAAAGCGGCTGGCGGCGTTGCCGCGTCCCGCACCTCAGACGGCTCCTCCGCCGCCCGCGCCGTCCACGACGCGCGGACAGCGCCGTCCCGCGCCATCGGCTCCTCCTCCGCCCGAAACCTTCTCCGGCGACTACTATGAATACGAGGTAAAGCCCGGCCAGACCCTTTCCGAGATCGCCAAGGGTTTCGACGTGCCTATCCAGAAGATAATACAGGCCAACCCCAACCTCAAGCCGAACACCCTGCGCGTAGGACAGAAGATCAAGGTGCCGGCTGAAGGCAAGTGACAGGGGAGGGTCGGGATGTCCAGTGGTTTCCCTGAAGTCAGACTCAGGCGGCTCCGGCGCACGGCGGCGCTGCGGGACATGTTCGCCATGCCGCGTCCGGGTCCGGAGAAGTTCATCTGGCCGGTGTTCCTTGTGCCTGGAACCGGCCGCCGCGAGCCGATCGCCTCCATGCCCGGGCAGTTCCGCCTCTCCGCCGACGAACTGGTGAAGGAGCTTGCGCCGGTGGCGGCATCCGGAGTGAGGGGGGTGCTGCTCTTCGGCCAGCACGAAGGTGACGGCAAGGACGAGTGCGGCACCCCCGCCGCCGATCCCGGCGGAGCGGTGCAGCGGGCGATCCCGATCCTGCGGGAGGCCTACCCGGACCTCGTCATCCTCACCGACGTATGCCTCTGCGCCTATACGGCGCATGGTCACTGCGGCCCGCGCGACGCCGTTGGCGATGTCGACAACGACGCCGCGTGCGAGATGCTCGCCCGCGTCGCCGTGAGCCATGCGCGCGCAGGTGCGGACGGCGTAGCCCCATCAGCCATGATGGACGGCCAGGTCGCCGCCATCCGCCATGCCCTCGACGAAGAGGGGTTCGCGCAGACGTTGCTCGTATCCTATTCCACGAAGTTCGCCTCGCAGATGTATGGACCTTTCCGCGACGCGGAGAATTCCGCCCCCGGCGAAGGCGACCGGCAGGGATACCAGGCGAGTTTCAGGGATGTGCGCACTGCGGTACGCGAATCGCTGCTCGACGAGGCGGAAGGCGCCGATGCGCTGATGGTGAAGCCTGCTCTCTTCTACCTCGACCTGATCCGCGAGGTGTCGGAGCGCTCGCTGCTGCCGGTGATGGCCTACAATGTGTCCGGAGAGTACTCCATGATCCATGCGGCGGCGGCTGCTGGCCATTGCGACCTCTACGCCACAGCCCGCGAATCCCTATACGCGATATTCCGCGCCGGCGCCACGCAGGTGATATCCTACTGGGCGCCGTTCTATTCCAGGATATTCCCATGATGCGGGCGAACCGCGCCGAACGATGCCCCTATCGACCTTCGACAGCTTCAAGCGGATGCGAGCCGCGGACGCGCGGGACCTGACGGACGAAGAGCTGCGGGCCCTGCAGACGACGCTGCTCGGGATACTGGACGACATCGTGGCCGTATGCTCCGACGAGGGCATCGCGTATTCGCTGGGCGGCGGATCGGTGCTGGGCGCGCTGCGCCACGGCGGATTCATCCCGTGGGACGACGATCTCGACGTGAACATGGCGCGCTCCGACTGGGCGCGGTTCCGTGCGGCCTTCTCCGCGAGATTCGGCGCAAAGTATTCCATCTACGAGCCAGGTTCGCCGCGTTCGTACCCTCTGGCCTTCCCGCGCGTTCGCCTCGGCGGTACCCGCGTGGCGATGCGCGAGGATCTTCTGGCCACGGATGTGGACCCCGGCGCGTTCGTGGACATATTCCTTCTTGAAAACACCTTCGACAACGCGCTGCTCCGGAGGATCCACGGCCTGGGTTCGCTTGCGCTCGGCTTCCTGTATTCCTGCCGCAAGCAGTTCTTCGAGCGCCGGCTTCTGCGGGCATGGGGGATGAATGCGCCCGCGTTCCGGCTGAAGAGGCTTGTCGGCGCGTGTCTCGCGTGGCGCGGCGTCGGTGCATGGACGCGCCTCTGGGACCGCTGGAACCGCCTGTGTGGAAACGACCACTCGCGCTGGGCGACGTTCCCGGTGGGCAGAAGGCACTTCTTCGGGGAGCTGGCGCTGCGGGCGGATCTGCACGGGACTCGTCCTGCCGTGTTCGAGGACCGTACGGTGCAGATCCCGCGCGCGGCCGAGGAGTACATGGTGAGGCTCTACGGCGAAGGCTGGCGCACGCCGCCCGCGCTGGAGGACCGCGAACGGCATGCGGTGTTCCCGCCGTTCTACCTGTCGGCGGCGGAGGCCCCGCCCTCGCCGGTGAGGGTGGTGGTGGCCGCGCACAAGCCGTATGCGATGCCGCCGCGTGCCACATACCTGCCGCTGCAGGTGGGGGCGGCGGGCAGACCCACCCTGCCCGGATTCACGCGCGACGACGACGGCGAGAACATCAGCGCCCGCAACCGGGGCTTCTGCGAGCTGACGGGACTCTACTGGGCGTGGAAGAACCTGAAGGCCGATGCGATCGGGCTTGTGCACTACCGACGGCTCTTCAAGGGCGCGCATGGCATCGCCACCGGCGAAGAGCTTGCGGCGCTTCTCGAATCCTGCGACATAGTGCTGCCGCAGGCGCGCAACTATTTCATCGAGACGACCTATTCGCAGTATGCACATGCGCACCATGCCGTCGACCTGGATGTCACGCGGACCATTCTGGCGGAGCGCCATCCGGAGTTCCTGCCGGCTTTCGACGCGGTGATGCGCTCGCCCCGCGGGCATCGCTTCAACATGTTCGTGATGCGCCGCGCCGCGCTGGACGCATATTGCGCCTGGCTCTTCGACATCCTCTTCGAGCTGGAACGGCGGCTCGACATCTCTTCGTATTCCGCGTACGACGCGCGCGTGTTCGGCTTCGTGGGCGAACGCCTTCTCGACGTGTGGCTGCGCGCAGGCAGCCTTCGCTGCGTGGAACTGCCCGTCCTGCATCTGGAAGGGCAGGACTGGCCTGTGAAGATAGCCGCGTTCCTGCGCCGCCGATTCTGCGCGAAAAGCCGGTGAAGGTCAGCGGGACCGTTTGGTCTTCGCCTTGTTTGAACCGGTTTTCTTTGAACCGGCCTTGGAATTGTCCGAAGCCTCGTCGTCGCCGTCATCCGCATCGCCGTCGTCCGCATCGCCGTCGCCATCATCCGAATCGCCGTCCTTCGAGGCGCCGCCGTAAAGCTCCTCGTCGTCCTCGTCGTCGGGATTCTCCTTGAGCCAGTCCTCGAGCTTCTGCACGGTGTTGATGTCTTCCTCGCCGGTGAAGTCCGCCACGGACTCCCACACGCGGGCCTTTACCGCCTCGGTGCCGGTCTGCAGAATCTCCTTGTAGGTGGATACCGCCACGCTGTTGCGCATGTCGGACTCGATGCCCATGAAGAACGAGTCCAACGCATCCTCGTTGTCCAGCACCTTGGCCACGGTCTTGAGAATGTCGGAAAGGGCCTTGTCGCCGATCTCGCAGTCGTCGATGGCCGATTCGAAATGCGACATCACGTCCTCGAGCACCTCTGGATCGGAGTCCGCCATGAAGCCGATCAGCTCCGTGAGGGAATCCGGGGTGAACCAACCTAGTGCCTCGACCGCCTTGGACCTCAGCACCACGGGTACGGCGTCCATGCCCTTTTCGCGCTGCAGCTTCTGGATCTTCTCCACGGTCCGTGCGACGCGGCGCAGGCTGTTGGCGTCAAGCCCGTCCTGCAGCTCCACCAGTATCGCGCGCTCGGCGGCGGTCAGGTTCGTCTCGTCGTCGAGATCGTCCAGCATGTCGGGCTTGTCCCTCGTGGAGACGGCCGCGACGGCCTTGCCGGCGGCTGGCCTGGCATTCTTCGCCACCTTCTTCCTCGGCACGCTCTTCTTGTTCTTTTGACGCACGGTCACCTTCTTCGTCTCGGGATCCTGCGGTTTCGATCCCGAAGAATAGATGGCGACCCCGGCCACTACGGCCGCCAGAAGGGCCAGTGCCGCGATGATCACGATGCTTTTCTTTTGTCTTGGTATTGGCATGTCAATTAACTATATGCCGCGCGCCATGGGGAATGACAGGGCCTTGACCGCTATTTCGAATAGTAGACCTGCGGCGCGCCGGACGGCTTGCGCACGCGGATGACGCCTATCTGGCACCATGGCTGGCGGATGTTGCGGAACACGGCCTTCATGCGCGAAAGCTGGTTCTTCGGCATGATCAGCACATAGCCGATGCCCATGTTGAATACGCGGTACATCTCGTCGTGGTCCACCTTGCCCTGGCGTTCGATGAAGTTGAAGATCATCGGCACGTCCCAGGTTGTGCGGTCTATTTCGCACATGGTGGCCTTGGGCAGTACGCGCGGGATGTTGTCCAGGAAACCGCCGCCGGTGATGTGCGCCATGCCGTTTATCTTGATCTTGTTCTCCATGAGGCGCTGGACAGGTTTGAGGAAGCTCTTGTGGATGGTCAGCAGCGCGTCCCCGATCGTCTGGTTCGTGCCGGGCAGCTTGTCGTGCGGGGACATCTGGCAGATGTCGAAGAACACCTTGCGCGCGAGCGAGAATCCGTTGGTCTGCAGTCCACCCGACGGCAGGCCTATCACCACGTCACCCGCGCGGATCGACTGCCCGGTTATCAGCTGCCTGCGCGACACGGTGCCCACGATCGTGCCCACGAGATCGTATTCGTTCACGGGGTACAGGCCCGGCATCTCGGCCGTCTCTCCGCCGAGAAGGGCCATGTTGTTCTCCTTGCACGCCTTGCACAGCCCGGAGACTATCTGCTGGAACACGGCGCCGTCGAACTTCGACGTGCCCACGTAGTCCATGAAGAAAAGGGGCCTAGCGCCCTGCACGAGGATGTCGTTCACGCAGTGGTTCACGATGTCCTGGCCCACGGTGTCGTGCCTTTTCATCATCATGGCGACCTTGAGCTTGGTACCCACGCCGTCGGTGGACGAGACGATGAGCGTATCCTTCTGGCTGCCCTGCGGCAGCCTGCACAGCCCGCCGAAAGAGCCAATCCCGCCTACCACGTTGACGGTCCTTGTGGCGGCGACAAGCTCCTTTACCGATTTGAGCGCCGCCATCTTGTTGTCGATGTTCACGCCGGCCTGTGCGTATGCAGAGCTGTTCTGCTCGGAAGTCTCGTTTTTCACGGTGTCTCTCTTTCGTTCGTTTGGGGAATCCAAGAACTGCAAGGGTCACATTATACCATAATTCCATTATTTCGCGCAAGCCCCCTTGACATCGCCCGGCAAAAGTGATATCCTACCCCCTTGACATCGCACTGTATAGTTGAATTATAGTCTGGAGAGGCCATGGCCGTCACCAAAAAAAAGAAAATAGCCAACAAGAAGGAAAGCAAGAACTCCACCAAGAAGTCCGGGAAGGGGACCGTATCCGCAAAGAAGGCGGCATCGGGTAGGCAGGGGACCAAGAGCAGCAAGAAGCCGCAGCCGGCCTCGGCCAGGAACAAACCTCATCCGAAGCAGGATACGAAGAAATCCGCCACGAAGTCCGCTACCAGGAAGAAGCCCGTAGAGGAATCCGTCATCGAGACCGTCGGCATGGATGACGTGCCGATTCCCGCCGTGGGCGTGGACGACGATCTGATGAGCGACATCATGGGCACGCCCGACAGTGCCGACGAATATGCCCTTGACGGCGAGGCGGTGGAGGAGGAAGCCCGCGAGATGGATCTTGACGAGGTCGCCACGGAGGCCGATGCGCTCGAGGACGAGGACCGCGAGCCCTCCGACGCGTCCGACCTGCCCGAAGTGGCGGACGTCGACGATGCGATGGACGATCTGGCGCCGCTGCCCATGACCGAGTACGGCGATGATTTCGATGGAACCGACGTGCTGAGCGGATTCGCAGGGCGAAGCATTCTCGGTGCGGAGGAGCGCAATGCCGTGATCCAGGAGGTGAAGCAGCGTGCCGAGAAGAACGGCGGCTACGTCACCTACGAGGAGCTCAACCAGATCGTGCCGATGACCGTGCAGGACGAGGCCACGTTCGAGGAGTATCTGCAGATCCTCGGCCAGCTGAATGTGGACGTGATCCGCTCGGAGGACGTGGAAGCCTACCGCGCCAACAAGGACAAGCAGGGCGACAGCCGGATGAACGGCCAACGCCTGCAGGAGATGTTCGACGACCCGATCCGCATGTACCTCCACCAGATGGGGCAGGTGCCGCTGCTGACGCGCGAGCAGGAGGTCGACATCTGCAAGCAGATCGAAGAGGCCGAGGCCAAGACGAAGGACATGTTCAACCGCTTCGCCTTCGCCCCGGCGATGTACATGTCGCTGCTGGACAGGCTTGAGAACATGGACGAGCGCTTCGACCGCGTAGTGACCGACAAGTACGACGACAATCGCGACGCGTACATGCAGCAGCTGCCCGAATTCCGCCGCATGCTGGCCGACCTCTCCAAGAGGATCGGCGATGCGCAGGGCAGGCTGCTGGCCGTGCGCCGCGCCAGGAAGAAGTCCACCCCGCAGCAGATCCGCGGCGCGGAAAAGGCCGTCGCCAACGCCCGCGCGGCATTGATGACCGCCTTCGAGAAGCTCAATTTCAAGCAGAAGGTGCTAGAGACGCTTTGCAACGAGGCCGACGAGACGGTCTACCTGCCGTACAAGGCGCAGCTCAAGCGCAAGGCCGACCTGCTGGGCCAGAGGCAGTCGAAGAACCGCGACCGGGAGCTGGACGATGCCCGCGCCAAGCTTGCCAAGCTCGAGGCGAAGTTCGGCATGGAGCCGGAGGAGTTCCTCTCCACGTTCGAGGAACTGCGGGTGATCCTGCGCCGCGGCCAGGCGGCCCGCACCAAGATGGTCGAGGCCAACCTGCGACTCGTCATCTCGATCGTCAAGAAATACATGAACCGCGGCCTCAGCTTCCTGGATCTGATCCAGGAGGGCAACACCGGCCTCATGAAGGCCGTGGAGAAGTTCGAGTACAAGCGGGGCTACAAGTTCTCGACCTATGCCACATGGTGGATCCGCCAGGCTGCCACGCGCGCCATAGCAGACCAGGCCCGCACCATCCGCATCCCGGTGCACATGATCGAGACGATCAACAAGCTCATGCGCGTGCAGAAGAAGCTCATCCAGAAGCTTGGACGCGAACCCACCGAACAGGAGCTCTCCTCCGAGATGGAGATGAAGTCCGACCAGGTGAGGGCCGTCTACCGCATGGCGCAGCAGCCGATCTCCCTGCAGTCGAAGGTGGGTGACAACGACGATGCCAGGTATGGCGATTTCATACCGGACATGACCGCCGAGAACCCGTCGGAGCAGACCGCGTACTCGATGCTGCGGGAGAGGCTCAAGGAGATCCTGGCCACGCTGACCGACCGCGAGCGCCAGGTCCTCGACTACCGTTTCGGGCTTACGGACGGTTTCTCGAGGACGCTTGAAGAGGTCGGAAAACAGTTCAACGTGACGCGCGAGCGTATCAGGCAGATCGAAGCGAAGGCCTTGCGCAAGCTGCGCCACCCCTCCCGGTTGAAGAAGCTTGACGGCTTCCTGGGAGCCTAACCAAGAGAAGAAGAGAAAAAGGAAGAGAGAGAAGAAGATGAGCACAGTCATATTCGCAGAATGCGCCGCGAAATGTCCGCCGCATGCGCTTGTAGCGCTGGCCGGCGCGCTGGTTGTCGGGCTGGTCGTGGGTTTCCTCGTCGGCCGCATGTCCGCCGGCAGTAAGGCCGCCTCCGGACGCAAGCAGCCCGCGAAGTCCCGCCGCGAGGCGAGACCGTCCGAGACACGCATCCCGATCCCCCCGGGCAGCGTGGAGATATACGTGGGCAACCTCAGCTACGACATGACGGAAGACCAGCTCCGCCAGGCATTTGAGCCGTTCGGCAAGGTCGACACCGTGCGCGTGGTAACGAACCGCTACAACGACAAGTCCAAGGGTTTCGGCTTCGTGGTGATGCCGAACCGCCCAGAGGCAGAAGCCGCCATCGCCGCGCTGAACGACAAGGAGGTCATGGGGCGGAAGATGCGCGTCAACGAGGCCAAGAACACAGTTGTTAGCGAGGGTTGATGCACAACCTGTACCTCTACGGACCGCCTGGCAGCGGGAAGACCACTCTTGGTAAGCTGCTGTCGGAACGGCTGGCGCTCGAATTCCTGGATCTGGACCGTTTCATCCAGAACGATGCCGGCATGCCCGTGAAGGCGATCTTCGCCGCAGAGGGTGAAGAGGGGTTCCGTGCGCGCGAGAAGCGCGCTCTCGCCGAGGTGGCCGCATGCGACCGCGCCGTGGTGGCGCTGGGCGGTGGAACCTTGCTCGACACGGAGAACCGTGCGCTGGCAGAGGAGTCGGGTACGGTCGTCTGCCTCGACTGCCCCATCGACATCCTCCGCACGCACATCGATCTCACGCCGGGTACGCGCCCGCTTGTCAACAACGGGATATCGGATTCGGGCGTCGCGCTGGAAGCCCTCATGGAGAAACGCGCCAGCCACTACGCCTCCTTCCGCCGCCGGCTCGACGTGGCCGGTCGTTCCCTCGACAGCCTCGTGGACGCCGCCGAGATACTCTTTGGTTCCTACCGCATCGCCACGGGCGACGTCCCCTCCGACGTGGTCGTGGGCGAGAACATCCTCGGGAGCATCGGCGGCTGGGCGCAGGCGCGCGACCTTGGCTGCCGTTGCGTCGTGGTGTGCGACGGGAACACGCACCAGTACTACGGCGAGCGTGTGATGGACTCCATGCGCGCCGCAGGGATCCAGCCGCATCGGTGCGTGATCCCGGCAGGCGAGGGGGCGAAGACCCTCGCCACCGTGCAGGATATCTGGAAGGCCTTCATGCAGGCGGAACTCGGACGCGGCGATTTCGCCGTCGCCGTTGGCGGGGGCGTCACGGGCGACCTCACGGGCTTCGCCGCAGCCACCTGGATGCGCGGGATGCGCTGGGTGAACGTGCCTACCACGCTCCTGGCGATGGTGGACGCCTCCACCGGCGGCAAGACCGGCTGCGACCTGCCCGGCGCCAAGAACATGGTGGGCGCGTTCCATTCGCCCAGCCTCGTGGCGGCCGACGTGGAGACCCTCCTCACCCTGCCCGCCGGAGAATGGCGGTGCGGCCTGGCCGAGATGGTGAAGCATGCGCTCATCGGCGATGCCGACCTTGCCACGCACTTCGACTTCTTCGACGGCCTGAGACCGCTCGCCGACGATGCGACATGGGACGATTTCGCAGACCTGGCCGGGCTCGCAGCGTTCGTCTCCCGCGCACTCGCGGTCAAGGTGCACATCGTGCGCGAGGATCCGCGCGAGAAGGGCATCCGCGCCAAGTTAAACCTCGGCCATACTGTCGGACACGCCGTTGAGACTCTTACCGACTACCGGGTACGCCACGGCGAGGCGGTCGCCATCGGTACCGTCGAGGAGGCCCGGCTCGCGGTCAGGCTCGGCCATGCGTCCGCCGACTGGCCGGACAAGGTCGCCGCGCTCTTCGCAGGCGTAGGGCTGCCGACCACCCTGCCGGACGGCCTTTCGTTCGATTCGCTGCGCGAGGTTATGCGCCGCGACAAGAAGAGAAGCGGCAACACCGTCCGTTTCGCTCTCCCTTGCGCCCCAGGAGACGTGGTTCTCGTGCCAGTTGAGCTCTGATGGCATTTTCACCCTTTCGCGGTGACCCCTTAGGTGGTCTTCACGAACAATCCAAGGGCCAATCGGAGGTGAATTCCATTCCGCTTTTGCTAACTACAAATTTTCCGCTTTCGAAAACTACGCAAAATATTAAAAAGCCCCCTTGCGTACGGACAACGGGTTTGGTATAATATCGCGCATGGGACAACAACTTAGAACACGTGCCAAGAGGGCTCGTCGCAAAGCGTACAACAAGCGTCTGAACGCAAAGCTTCTCGCGGCGAAGAAGGCCAAGTAGGCATCCTCTGGCCGATTCAAGGTGGGATGGCCGAGCGGTTAGGCTACGGACTGCAAATCCGTCCACAGCGGTTCAACTCCGCTTCCCACCTCCAATTGGAAAGCAGCCCCGCATCTGCCAAGATGCGGGTTTCGTTCGTATGTGGATCAGCGTACCGTTCCTTTCGTCCGACCTTGCGCATCGCGGTAGATGATGGCGCCGTTGGAGGTTTGGGCCGTCCCCTGCGTCCTGCCTTGTGCATCGCGGTAGATGGTGGTGCCGTAGCTTGAGGCCGACGAGGTCCCCTGCGTCCTGCCCTGCGCGTCCCGGAAGATCGTCCTACCGTACGAGTCGCTTGTGGCGGTGCCCTTGGTACGGCCCTGGGCGTCCCGGAAGGTGACGTGGCCGTACGAGTCCTTGGTTGCCGTGCCTATCGTACGGCCCTGCGCATCGCGGTATGTCGTGCGCCCGTACGAATCGGTGGTCGCCGAACCCTGGAAGCGCCCCATCGAATCGCGGAATTCCTGCCGGGTATCGGCGGCGGCCGGGCCGACGAACGCCAGAATCGCGCCCGCTGCGATGATTGCCTTGATGTAGTACATGGCTTTTCCCTCCTTTTCTTCTGCGGTCTCACATGCAAGACCGAGACATTTTCAATGTAAGGCATCCGAACGGATGGAATCTGACAGGAAATATGTACGCCCGACGATTTTCCCATCAGAAAGTGGACTAGTCCATATTGCGCGCACATGCGCGTATTTGCTACACTCTGCCCAGGATGCAGATTATATCATGGAATTGGAGACAGGTCCCGAGAATTCTAATGCAGTTCGCCATGAGATATCCTCGCGGTTCGGGCACGCCCCGAAGCGCTACATAGAAAGTATCCGAGAAATGAAGCGCTGTGCGGCGGAAGCGGGCTTGTCCTTTCTTGAATATTGCCGATCTGTCGCGGGCGCGGATGCTTTCCTGCCCGTTCACGCGCCATGAGATTTGTGCGCGGCGGGTCGGGATACCGGAACCGTGCGGGCGGCGGGCTGGATGTTGACGACGGACGCAAGTCTTAGATATGCGTGATGCGCCAGGTCTGCGGAGCAATGCCGCAGCGCGTCTTGAAGAAGTGCGACAGCCTGCAGGCGGACGAGAAGCCGGTCTTGGCGGCAATTTGAACGAGCGTGTCGGAGGTCTTTTCAAGCTGTCGCTTGATCTCTGCGAGGCGCGCATCGAGAATCATGTCTTTGATGGATCGTCCGTGGATTGTGCGGAATCGCAGTCTTGCAAGGCTCTCGGATATCCTGAGATGCCTGGCGACGTCCTTGACGCCGATGCCCTTTACGGCATTCTCGTTGATGTATGCAAGTCCTTCACGGATGAGGAATCCTGCCGGTGGAACGGCTCGTGTGGAATCACGTTCGATTACTCCCAAAGGTGGAATGAAGATAGGTCTGGGGGGTGACGTCCTTTTACCGTGCATCATCTTGTCCAGTTCTGCGGCGGCACGCCGCGCCAGTTCGACATGATCTGGACGTACGCTGGAGAGCGTCGGACGAATGGCGTTGCAGATGACTTCATCGTTATCGACGCCAACAACGGCGACCTGTTCCGGTACGCATAACCGTTTTCCCTTGCATGCCTCTATCACCCGTGCCGCCAACAGATCAAATGCCGCGAACACGGCAATCGGCTTTGGAAGTGATTTCAACCATTCCCCGAGTTCCATTTTCCCGTGCCTGAACGTATGGGGAATCTGTCGCCATCTTGCAAGTTCCAGCCTAAACCCGCGTTCACGGAATACAGACCAATAGGAACGTTCGGGATTCGGCACGAATCCGTATGAACGGAACTGTCCTTTCGAACGCAGCATTTTCGCGGCGGCACGTCCGATGGCGGTTTCATCATTGTGCAGTACGGCTATGTTTGGACGTCGTGGCGGCAGTTCCGGCGGAAAATTGTTGAGTGCTATCGGCAGATCGATCTTTATTAGCGCTTTGTACCCGTCCGTCACCCTGTTCATCCCGGTAATGATGCCGTCAAGGCCGTCACGCACTGTGGATGCAAGATATTCTGGCGTGAGTGAGTAAGGTTCAGGGCCTAGCTGCAGGTTCCAAGCATGGTCGGCGTTGACATAGCTGAACACGCCGGTCAGAAATTCGCGAGAGGCGACTGAATTAGCCGAGAAGGATACCAATACTTTTTTCATGTGCAGACAGTATAGCATATTTCATGCGATAACGACATGGATAATTTATCGAAAATGACATGGCGGGCAATTGCAATATCCTAAATGATGTGCTAATATTACATCACCACTTGGGGAAAAAGGAAAAATTATGCATATTCATAAAAGTTTCATGGGTGATGCCATGGTTGCTCTTTCAATGATGATCGTCCCTTCGCTACTTTGGGCTGAAGGGGAATGGTCAGGCGGATTGAATGAGACAATTTCACTATACGGTGGCAAGGTTCAGGTCAGCTGCGATGCAGACGGCAAAGTGACTGGAATAGTCGCAAAGCCCACGGGAGGCGAGACACTGTCCATCACCGGCAATGCGATGACATTTGCAGCAGGCGCAATTGTGACTATAGCGGCTGATACGGGTAGTGTCGCCGGATCATTGGCGAGAGCATCATCATGTACCGAGAACCACTAATTGCAGGCAATATTGTACGGATTCTGCTGACAGCATTGCTGTCGGTGATGTCTTTTTCTTCTCGCGCCGACGCTCTGGCTCTGAATGTTGAACAGATTCTCCCCAAGGAAGGGTCTCCAGAACCGAAGCTTGTATCGGCTGGTGTCATAGAATTGGGCGCGCCGTTTTCCACCAACAGAAACAGCCGCGTGAAATGGGATGTGGCCTTGACTTGCAATCTCAAGCGGATGAGTGGCATATCGTTTGACTTCATGAGCCGCGACAACGAGCCGGTATCGTCGTTCAGTTTGTACTTCAACTGTAGCGGTGGTGGGTGTTATTCCACGTCGTTTGTCCCAGGGAGGTCTGGCGAGTGGAAGCGCGTTGTCATCGACAAATCGCTTGCGAGGCGCATCGAGGGCCACCCTGCTGGATGGGACAAGGTGTCGTCCTTCACCATCGCCGCGTGGCGCGGCGGAACCAACGACACTTCGTTTCTCCTTTCCAACCTTGAAGCGTACGGTTTGGATCCAGAAGTTGTGGTGGTGCGCGGGAACTACGCAATGAAGCAGATGCCAAGAGAGAATCCCGTCAACTTCCACAAGTTCACGGAGGGCATGACGAAGATAATCCGCGATTGCGGAGTGACGGCCTCCGCCGTTCCTGATTACGACCTTGATGACGAGCAGTTGATAGGAGCGAAGCTGGTTGTGCTACCGTTCAATCCGTATGTACCGGACAAGTCTGTATCGGCGTTGCGCAGATTCTGCGAGAACGGTGGCAAGGTGTTCGCTTGCTATTTGCTTGCCAAAGGGGTGGACGAGGTCTTGGGTGTCAAGCGCGACCATTACTACGTTGCGGCAAAACATCCAGAGAATCCCCCCTTCGTCGGTTTTTGCCGTACTGCGCTTTCCGTGCCGGAGCAACCGCAATTCTTTCCTGACAACGATGCGGACGGATTGGTCGTACTTGCCGAGACAGATGGTTGTGAAGTGCTCGGGCGTTGGGCTGGTGCCGATCATAAGCCGTCGCCCGTACCTGCGTTCGTTAGGACGGCCAGGGGATATCATTACGGCGGCGCTTGGAGCACATACGGTAGTCCGGGGCGGGCCATGATGCGGGCGATTCTTGGCGATGTGAATCCAGCATGGAAGACCGGGTTCGCGGATGCGGAGCGGCGCGCATGCGATTCAGAGCGGCGGCAGGCCAACTGGTTCGCCTCGCAACCTGCGAAGAAGGGGGAATGGCGGGCCATCTGTTGCACATGGTCGTTCTGTTCCCGCATAGACAGGGGGAATTCGCCGTTCGGCAGTTGGGACAACGCTATTCGGTTCCTCAAGGACAACGGCCTCAACGGCGTATTGCCAAACTATGCGTATGCGGATGTGGAACATAATCCCGACAAGTGTATGGAGGCATGTCGCAAGTACGATGTTGAGTGTCACCTCTGGAAGATATGCTGGGAGGCTCACGAGGGATTTCCAAAGGGCTTCAAGGGCCGGACTGTTGTCACGTTCAAAGGAAAGAGCGAGCCGATGTTCATGTGTCCGTCGGATCCGTTGAATCTCGCTGCAGAGACGGAGATGTTCGTACGTCTGGCGCATCTGAACCCCACGGGCATTCATCTAGACTACATCCGCTACATGGACAAGGACCAGTGCTTTTGTTCGGGCTGTCGCGCGGCGTTTGAAAAACGTATCGGGCGAAAACTCGACAATTGGCCGGAAGACGTGCGGAAGTCGCCGAGACTCGAGAAGGAATGGGATGCGTTTCGTTGTGACAACATCACCGCGCTTGTCCGTACCGTCTCGAAACGGGTCCGTTCCGAGTGCCCGGGTGTGAGGATATCGGCCTCTGTGTTCCACACCAACGAGGGGGCTCCGCATGGAGTCGGCCAGGATTGGGGGGCGTGGTGCCGAGAGGGTTTGCTCGACTTTGTCTGTCCTATGGACTATTACATCAGCAATCACTTTGCCTTCAAGGGACTGGTACGGTCGCATTTCGGATACTTCAGGGATTCCACGGCGAAGTTGCGTCCAGGCATAGGTATAACATGCTGGCAAAGCACCTTGGATGATAAGGAGAACCTCATTGAGCAGATAAAGGCGGTCCGGGCACTTGGTCTAGACGGGTTCTACATTTTCGACTATTCATTTAGGGCCGTCTGTGCATTGCCAGCGCTTCGCATGGGATTGACGGCGGAATAGGCATCACGCAATCAAACGAGCAAAAGGAGCATCATGAGTAAAACCAGCAAAGCAGTGTCCGCAACGCTTCTTGCGATGGCGGCATTCTTGTCGCCCGTCGGCGTATTCGGAGCGGACGGAGCGACCATGAACGGTTCGGTGTTAACGATAAACGTAGATCCCAGTTCGGAGTTTACATACAACACCGCGATTGGCAACGACGTCACGCGCCTTGTCAAGACCGGCGCGGGGACTTTGATAATTGGAAGCGACAATTCGTCCTTTGCCGGGGCGGTGGACATCAACGAAGGCGTCATCAAAATTACGCACTGCTACGCGTTGGGCAAGTCCACTGCCGCCACGCGTATGACGGATGGTGCAATCACCGTCGCGGCCAATGCCCAGCTTTACACGCATTTGCCCCGCCAAGGGCAGTCGTTCGAGCAGATATCGAAGCGGCTGATACTTTCTGGGAATGGGCCTGTTGGGGGCGACAGATACACGAAGGGTGCGCTGATCGCTCGCCCAAACGGTACTGCGGCAGGAGGATCGTATTCGCAAGATGGCTGGATAGCGCATCTGGAACTGGCCGATGATGCCATGGTTCACATCGTTGATTCGAGGATCGGCATAAAGACGATAGACCTCAAGGGACACGTCATGACGGTAGGCAACTGGTGGGACGGCGGATATGTGGACCTTTCTTTCTTTGGGGCTACGTTCCTAAGTGGCGGTACGGTATACAATTGGGGGACTACTGCCGCGTATCAAGGGACCTACGGGCTGATGTTTCAAGACGACGCGACGTTTCAAGCGAACGAGACGGTCAATCTTGTTTTGGATGCTTCGACCTTCAAGTTGTGTGACTTTGACACTGGTAATGGTTTTGCGGCGAACATAAGGATGTGTAATACATACAACGGGAACCAGGTCAAGATAAACGCATATGGCATCACTCCCGTCGACTATCTTCTAAAAGGGACGCTTGACATAGCGGCGGGCACCGTGCTTTCCACCAAGGATATAACGGATCCAGTGGCATTTGTCCGTCTGGATGGAAAGCTCATCGGTACTGCAGATTTAGCGGTGTCCGGCGCGAACATGCGTTTTCATTCCATCAATCCCGGCAACGAATATTCCGGCAACATGACAATAACCGACGCCGAGACGCTCATGGCAAGTATCCCGCATCCCGAGAAAATTACGGTCGCTGGGGCCGGACGATTGTTTCTGCCGATCGCGGAGGACGCTTGGAGTGGCGCTGAATTCGTAAGTGGCGCGCCGCAAGTGAACGTTTCCGGCGCGAATGCAATCGTGGCGGCCTGGACGGGGGCAGGGACTAATGCGGTCGTTTCAGAGGACTTTGCCGGATCGGTCTTCGCGCATGCCGGCGAGGGAACGCTTGATTTCTCTGGAGGTCTCCCGAACGACGGTACCACATCGCTCGTGAACCTCGAAGGCGTGTTCAATATCACCGGCGGAGTACAGCGCTTCGTCAAAAGCCTACAGGTGAAAGGCGGTACGATGGCCTTTAATGGTGCCGGACGTGTTTTCATGGGGGGCGACGGCGACGATTCGCTCTCCACGACATTTTGGCGCGTGGGCGGAACAGGGATCGAGAGCGATACGCCGGCCAGAATGGTAGTGAAGGGCAACACGGTCATGCTGGCCACGGTGCCGCCGTCAAGCCAGACGCAACGCGGCGGACTGCATGTGGAGGAGACGGCCACGCAAGGAGCGGTGCTGGAAATCCAGGATGGTGCGACAATCACCAACAGAATCCATGTAGGCGAAGCGACCAACTCGCGCGGTGCTGTGTATCAGTACGGCGGGAACGTGTTCAACAGCGCCGTCAACAACAACGACGCCTATTGCGGTTGCGAACACGGGAGTTACGGGTATTATGGCCTGTACGGCGGTAACTACGAGTTTAGGGCGCTGTTTGCCTGCGGATACTATTCAGACTCCACCGGCATATTTGAACAGAGGGGAGGATATTTCGGAACAGAATACAAGGCGTACGTGGGGCGGCATGGCGGCTGGGCGGAATACCACATGACAGACGGAACTCTGTACATGCCGAATGGAACATACATTGGCGGCGGATCTGACGCGACACCGCAACAGGCCGTGATGACTCTTTGCGGGACAAACAATCCAACTGCCCTGTTAGAGTACGGTTCCGTCTCCATGTGCAGGGGTAAAGGAGATTTCACCGCTGTGTTGAACCTTAATGCGGGAGTCTTCAAGACCTGCTCGATTATACGCGAGGCAGATCCTGCACAGTGCGCTCAGAACAACCATGCGTTCGTAAACTTCAACGGCGGCACCGTGGTGCTGACCTCCTCATCCGATCCTTATTTCTTCGGTAGCGGCGCAACGGCGATCGACCGTATTACGATATTTGAAAAAGGCATGACATTCGATACCAACGGAAAGAACTGCCATCAAAACGTAGGAACGCCGTTCCTAAGCTCGAGCGGACGCGGCGTCGCATCGATTGCGCTCCCGGCGACCTTTGAAAATGGCAAGTACATTGGGGCTCCTGAAGTTCGCATCAGTGGCGGCGGCGGCCTCGGCGCGACGGCCCATGCGATCTTCAATCCCCGTACCATGAGCGTGACGGGTATCGAGGTGACCTGTCCCGGTTGGGACTACACGGAGCCGCCAATCGTCACTATCGCGACGGCAGACAGGACGAGCACGGTGACGTGCACAGCTACCTTGACCGAAGGCGTGAGCCAGATTGGCGGTGGATTTACCAAGGCGGGCTCGGGGATTCTCACGCTGCACGCGCAGAACTTATATTCCGGCTATACGGTGTTGAGGGGTGGCACCTTGAAGTGTGCCGTTAACGGCGCGATTCCGCAGGAGTCTACAGTCATGTTCGAGGGTGGTAGGTTGGATATGAACGGAACGACAATGGTGGATGGCGCGAACGCGCCTCGCAAGTGGGGCGTGGATTGCGCCAAGGTCGTTGCATCCGGCGAACCGGTCGTGTATCCTTCCAGCCTCGTATTCCCGGAAAACTCGACGCTTGCAGTACTTAACAGCGATGCCATACCAGACGATCGCAAAAGCGTTGTATTGTTGACCGTCCAGAGTGGCATTTCCGGCACTCCTACCGTAATCGGCCTAGATTCTACGCGATGGACCGCTGAATGGAGAGGGAACACGTTTAGGATTTCGCGCCGCGGCCTGTGCTTAATCATGCGTTGAAACCGAATGTCAACGGAGGACGAATATCATGGAACTTACCCGCAAGAGATTTCTGGCTTCTGCGGCGGCGTTTTCCGCCGCCACAGGTGTTGATCTCGCCGCGTCCGCGGAATCGGTACGGACCGAGAATCCTTTCCGGGCGAAGGACTACGAGTACTTTAGGAAGGTCCTCAAGGCGTTCTTCCCGCCTGGATACTGCCGCAAAGAATGCCAAGATCCCCTGCAGGTGGCGAGCGCCAAGACGATTCGTAGTGCAATGATAGCATGGTCGGACGCGCACCCAGATTCCGACGCGCTTGATGCGCGGCGCGAAAGCTACATGCTGATGCGTAAGCATTTCTACCCGATTCTCTTTCCTGATTCTCCGTTCTATTGCGAATGTGGCATAAACGGAGGATGGTCCGGAGCCCGGCCGGGATTGTCCGTGTTCGCCGTATGTTACAAGTTCTACAAGGAACGCGGGCTCGTGCCCGACGAGGCTTTTGCGCTGTTGAAAGCGCGTTCCAAGGCGCACATGACGCTGTGCTGCGGACCTTTTGTAGACAATGCCCATCACGTGCCGCCTTTTAGGACGATTTTCAAAAAAGGGTTCGCGGGTGTGCGCGCCGATGTGGTCGCCGCCCTTGAGAAATGTCCTGCGGACGACCATCTCGGTCGAAAGGAACTAGAAACCGCAATCGTCGGGCTTGACACCCTGCACGAATTGCAACTGGCCTTCGCGAAAAAAGCCGAAGCCATGCTTGCCGCCGGCGGCTTGAACGAGGCGCAGCGCAAGAACATGATGCGCATCGCGGAGGCGGCTAGGCGTTGCCCATGGGAGCCGCCGCAGACGTTCTTTGAGGGGCTCAACGCACTATGGTTCATCCGCGAGGTACTGGGGTATGTGGATGGACTCCTAAACCAGGCGCTAGGACATCCCGATGCTTGGTGCATAGACCTCTATCGCGCAGATTTGGCCGCCGGGCGCATAACCGAGGCGGAAATGAGGGATCTTGTCGCGAAATTCGTCATATACGCCGATTGCCATGAATCGGGAGCAGTCCCAGTGGACAGTTATGATGACCAGGAGGTGGAGATCCAACTGACGCTCGGGGGGTGCCATCCGGACGGCAAGCTGGTGTGGAACGAGTTGACCAAGGCGTTCCTTGACGCTCACATCGGTTGCGATTGCGTATATCCGAAACTCTTCTGTCGGTTCTCGTCAAAATCGCCCGAGGACTATCTTCGCAAGATTGGTGCGATGATAATCAAAGGACACTCCGTGTTCACCCTGCTCAACGATGATCGCCACATCGCCAATTCACTGGCCTATGGGTTCGATATCGCCGAGGCGCGCGACTATGTGGGCGGAGGTTGCTGGGAGGGATACATAGATTCGGCTACCGATGTGGATGACTGCAACTACGTTTCGCTGATGAAGCTACTCGAGATGACCATACATCGCGACATAGAACTCGAGAAGTCGGCGAAGGTGACTATAGACATGATCGACAACGCTCGTAGCTTCGAAGAGGTTAAGTCCATCGTCATGCGGAACATAGTCCGCTTCTTCCGATCCTTGATAAGCTACGCTACACGATACGGCGCGACTGGCGCAAAGGTATTTCCTCATCCAGTCTACACGATGTGCCTAGATGGAGGTGTGGAGACGCGCCGCGACACTACCGAGGGAGGGGTCCGGTTTCGTCCGAAGGTCTATACGCTGGCCTTTCTCGGGAGTTTCGTGGATTCGCTGGCGGCGATACGGCAGTTGTGCTTCGTGGATCGAACATGTACGCTAAAGGAACTCCTCGCGGCCGTACGTTCCAACTGGGAAGGCGCGGAAGGGGAAAGACTCCGGTACGCTGTGCTGGCGGCACCGTATTGGGGCGACAACTCGCCGGTATCGAACGAGCTGGCTGCCTGGACGGTACGATCCGTGTACGAGGGCATCGAGGGGATGTCAAGCGAGCATTGCGGACCAATAGTTCTGGACGTATACGTCTATCGCGAATTCATGTATTGGGGCAATGAAATGAAGGCGACTCCGGACGGGCGCAGAAACGGCGACAGGCTTTCCCAGGGGATGAGTCCGAGCGAGTTCAGGTGCAAGGAGGGGGCGACATCGGTTATAAACGCGATAGGGCACGTGCCGCATGAATTGATCTATCAGTCCAATACTAACCTCACGTTTGAGCCGTCTGCCGTTACGCCTGAGATATTCGCCTCCATTTTCCGCGTCTATGCGAAGAAGGGGGCGCATGAGATTCAGCCCAACTGCACATCGGTGGAGCAACTACTTGAAGCCCAGAAGGATCCTGAACGCTATCAGTATTTGATAGTCCGCGTGTGTGGCTTTTCCGCGCGTTTCACGCATCTTTCCAAGCGGTGGCAGGACGAGGTGATAGCCCGCCACCGCCTGCGGTGATTGCAGGCGCCTTTTGAATCTTTTCAAGTGGACGCTCGCCGTCGCGATTGCGTATAATTGCGGGTCAGGCCCTCCACGGCTCCCTAGCTGAGGTGATCAAACCACTTGCCTTTCACGGCGTTTTGTGCTAATTTGTCCGCCGTCAACAGGCAAGGAGATGCTGCAGATGCGTGAATTGAAGGACATCCTGGCGGAAGTAGAGTGCCGTATAGCGGCGGCGGCGGCGAAAGGCGGCCGTACGGCTTCGGACGTGGAGATCGTCGCCGTCACCAAGACGCATGGCCCTGAGGTGGTTCGCGAGGCCTGGGACGCCGGTCTCGGCATAGTGGGCGAGAACAAGGTGCAGGAGGCCGCGTGGAAGCAGCCGCTTTCGGTTGGCGGGCCGGAATGGCATCTCATAGGGCATCTGCAGAAGAACAAGGTGCGTCCGGCGCTGGAGCTCTTCTCGTGTCTGCATTCGGTTGATTCCGTGGCGCTTCTTGATCGCATCGAGAGAATCTCCCAGGAGATCGGGGCGCGCCCGGCAATCCTGCTCGAAGTCAACATGAGCGGTGAGCGCTCCAAGAGCGGGATGCGTCCGGAGGACGTACCTGCCGCGGTGGAGGCGGCGATGGGATGTTCCAGCCTCGTGCTGGAGGGCTTCATGACGATGGCGCCGTTCGTGCCGCACGACAAGGTGGAGCAGACAAGGCCCGTATTCGCCGGGCTCAGGGAGCTGCGCGACGCGATGGAGGTTGAGTTCGGCGCGCGCTTCCCCAGGCTTTCAATGGGCATGAGCGGCGACTACGAGATTGCGGTGGAGGAAGGCGCCACCTGGGTACGCCTGGGGACGGTGCTTTTCGGCGAGCGGCCGAAGGCGCAGGTGGTCCGTCCTGTGGACGCCGGTGACGCCGGCGAGTCCGGCGAGGGCGGCGGAGATTTCGATCGCGTGCTGGACTGACCGCTAACGGGATGAAACCAATTGTAGTAGTTATAGCGGTGCTTGCCTGGTCGGTGTTGACGGCGGAGGCATCCACCGGTTTCCGCACATACGCGAATCCCATTGACCTGCCGTATCGTATGCGTCCGGAGAAGGGATGTGACTTTCGGGAGGGAGCCGATCCGGAAGTCGTCATGCATCAAGATCGTTACTGGATGTTCGCATCGAAGTGCGGTGGATATTTCGTCTCCGACGACCTTGCTTCGTGGCGGCTTGTCGCCACGGAAGACCTGCCGCTGGAGGAGTATGCGCCGACGGCTTGGACGATGAACGGGAACCTGTATTTCAGTTCGCGTGGCGGAAACGTTCACAGAGCGGTTGACGCTGCAGCAGGGAAGTGGGAGCGGCTTGACCGGAAGATCCACTTTACACTGGATTCCAAGCTGTTCTTCGACGAGGGAAGACTTTTCGACTATGCTGGCGCAGGTACCAACAGGGCACCTATACAAGTCCAGGAGCTCGATCCGTCAACGTTCGTTCCGGTTGGGCCACGCATTCCGCTGTTCGAGATTGACGATCTTCGTTTTGGATGGGATGTTCGTGGCGACAGCAACGAAATGACATTCAGGATCGGATACAAGGAAGGCGCGAACATCCTAAGGCGTGGCGGAGTGTACTATTTCCAATATGCGACACCCGGTACTCAATTCGCGTCGTATTGCGACGTGGCGATGATAGGCGCTTCGCCTACGGGGCCATTTCGCCGCCAGCAGCTGAATCCGTTCTCGTACAAGCCATGGGGCTACATAAAAGGGGCCGGACACGGCGCCACCTTCCGCGATCGGCATGGTAACTGGTGGCATGTCACCACCGGTGTCGTGCGCGACGTGGACCGCAGGATAGTGATGTTTCCGGTGTTCTTCGATCCCGACGGCGAAATGTGGTGCGACACTGCTTTTGCCGATTGGCCGATTGCCGTTCCGGATCGCAAGGTGTCTTCTCCGGAAGAATGCCGTACTGGCTGGATGCCGCTTACCTACGCAAAGCGGACTTCGGTATCGTCGTCTGCTTCAGGTGCAAGCGGGGCCACATTGGTCGATGAGGACATACGCACCTCGTGGAGCGCGGCCACCGGAAACTCTGGCGAATGGGCAGAGGTTGATTTCGGAGGCTTGGCGGAGGTACGCGCCGTGCAGGTGGCGTTCGCCGACGACGGGAATCCCGACGCCTGGCGCCGGAAAGGCGCGACCAGACGTTGGCGGCTTGAAGCCTCGGTGGACGGTAACGCTTGGCACACGGTGGTGGACGAATCGGATGCCGCCGATGCCGCCGATCATCCATATCGCGCGTTTGAGAAGCCTCTTCGCGTCTCCAAGATGCGCGTCGTGTGTGTAAAGATGCCAGAGGGGACCAGGTTTGCCTTGCGCGAAATCCGTGCATTCGGGTACATTGACAAGCCATGTCCATCGCCGCCGAAAGACTTTGTCGCCATGCGTAACGAAACCGACCGTAGGCGAATCAATCTTTCATGGAGTGTCTCGGAGGGTGCGACCGGCTACTTGCTGCGATATGGCCCAGCGCCCGACAAACTGCATCTTTCGTTGCTGGTAAGGGATGCTTGCAAGGCGGAAATACGTTCCCTTGACGCGCGACAGGACTACAGCTGGGCGATCTCGGCGTTCAATGAGGCAGGGATGTCCAAGGCAACAAGCGTGAAGTGAGAAAGGTACTATTCCCAACAAGGGCAGGATATGGTATACTGCGCGCATGTACTACTGCAACAACTACACACTCGCCGTTGTTTTCTGCGTCATCACCATGCTCTGCTGGGGCAGCTGGGGCAACACCCAGAAGCTCGCGGGGCGAACATGGCGCTATGAACTCTTCTACTGGGACTACGTGATCGGCGTCCTGCTGTTCG
Organism: Kiritimatiellia bacterium; assembly: GCA_017525225.1. Taxonomy (GTDB): domain Bacteria; phylum Verrucomicrobiota; class Kiritimatiellia; order RFP12; family UBA1067; genus RGIG6720. Next base: position 7,100 of record JAFXTB010000090.1, on the reverse strand, counting down.
CGCTCGTCTCGGGCCTCACCTTCGGCAGCCACTGTGGCGGCGAGGCGTGGAGCTTTATCGCGAACCTGAAGCAGGCGTCCGCCGGAAACGTCGGCAGCGCCTTCCTCGGCGGCGTCGTCTTCAACGCGGCGAACATCCTGCTCGCGGCGGCGATCTCGATCGCGGGGATGAGCGTGGCCTTTCCCGTGGGCATCGGCCTCGCGCTCGTGCTCGGCGTGGTGGTGAACTACGTGGGCGCGCCGAAGGGCAACCCCGTGCTCATCTTCGGTGGCGTGGCACTGATCGTGGCGGCGATTCTCTGCAACGCGTGGGCGTACCGCCTGAAGGAGTCGGGCAAGTCGGTGCCGGTGAAGGGCATCGTGCTCTCCGTTGTGTGCGGCACTTTGATGGCGTTCTTCTACCGGTTCGTCGCCGCCACGATGGATATGGATTTCACGGCGGCAGCTCCGAAGGCGGGTATGATGACACCCTACTCGGCGTTTTTCGTGTTCGCATGTGGCGTGTTCGCTTCCACGTTCGTGTTCAACGCGATCGCGATGCGGCATCCCGTCTCGGGCGAGCCGATTACCGAGGCCGCCTACTTCAAGGGCGGTTTCCCAGTACATCTCGTAGGCGTGCTCGGCGGCCTCATCTGGGGCCTTGGCAACGGCATCAACCTCGTCGCGGCGGGTAAGGCCGGCACGGCGATCTCCTATGGTCTCGGCCAGGGCGCAACGCTCGTCTCCGCGCTCTGGGGTATTCTCGTGTGGCGGGAGTTCAAGGGCGCGCCACCGAAGGCGGGCTTGCTCAACCTCGCCATGTTCGTCCTGTTCCTCGCGGGGCTGGGCCTGATCATCGCGGCCGGCGCCTGACGCGCCGCGCGTAAACGGAGAGAGAAGAAATGAACATGAAAGAAATGGTTTCCTGGTGTGTGTTCGCGTATGCGGCGCAGGCGCTGGCGGGCGGAGCCATGCCGTCGCCCGTGGCGGACGCCGAAAAGGAGAAGGAGGACCGCATCCTCGCCTACCTGAAGGGGACGCCGAGCGAGAAGGAGGCACCGCGCGATATCCTCGTGAACAAGCCCGACTACGTCGTGTTCGTCCCGAAGCAGCCGCGCGCGAAGGAGAAGCGCGACCCCGCGAAACCCGGCGACACGTACAACGACCACTTCCAGGTGATCTGCAACCCGTCCAACCAGCACCTCTACGCCTTCTGGACGCAGGCATCAAAGGAAGCGGACATCGACCAGCACATCGCGTTCTCGAAGAGCGTGGACAAGGGTGTCACCTGGACGCCCCCTGTCGTGCTCGCCGGTTCGCCCAACAAGAAGAACCCGGCCCTGGTCGCAAGCTGGCAGCAGCCGATGCTCGCGAAGGGCGGCCGCCTCTACTGCCTCTGGAACCAGCAGACAACGAGCCGCGGACCTCACTGCGGCATGATGTTCGGCGCTTTCTCGGACGACGACGGCGACACCTGGAGCGCGCCGAAGCTCGTGCCGTTCAGGGAACGCATGGACGCCGACCCCGCCGACGACCATGTTCCTCCGAGCTGGTGCAACTGGCAGCGTCCGCTCCGCCTCGGCGAGAACGGCAAGTACTTCGTTGGCTGCTCGCGCCATGGCAAGGCGCCGTACGACGCGCGCTACGGCTGCAAGATCGAGTTCTGGCAGTTCGAGAACATCGACGACAATCCGTTCGTGCAGGACATCCGTATCAAGTACCTCTGTAAAAACCGCAACGCGTTCTCGGCGAAGGCCCTCGAGGACGCAGGTGGCTTCCGCGCAAGCGAACCAGCGATCGAGGAGGCCGCGCCCGTGAAGCTGCCGGACGGACGCCTCTTCGCGATCATGCGTTCGTCCCTCGGCTCGCCAGTGTGGGCGCAGAGCCGCGATGGTGGCGCCACGTGGAGCGCGCCGAAGATCCTGAGGGACGCCGATGGGAAGCCCTACCTCCATTCGCGTTCGCCATGCCCGATGTACGACTGGAAGGGGCCAGAGGCTGCGAGCGGGAGATACTTTGCGCTCGTACACCAGGCATTCGACTTCAACAACCCGAAACGCAACGCCTACCAGCGCCGTGGCCCGCTCTACCTCATCGCGGGCGAGTTCGACCCGAACGGCGAGCAGCCCGTCAAGTTCAAGGCGCCGAAGCTCTTCGCGCCGCGCCCGAACGGCAACTCGTTCTACACGAGCTACTGCATCCTTGACGGCAAGGGCGTACTCTGGTACAACGACATGAAGTTCTATCTCTGCGGCCGCATCATCGGCCCTGAGTGGTTCGAGTGAAGAATTCACCATGGATGCCGCCGCGAACCAGATTGGCGTGTACCAGCCGAACGAGACCGTTCAGGGCCGTTCCGGACGCCCATGCCACATTGCTGGCAGATTCGCCCTCCTCGCCGTAATTGCCTTCGCCGCAGGGGCGGTCATGGGCTCGGGGCGAATCGACCTCGAGGAGTCGTACATGCAGGCGCGGCTGACCGCCAGCGGCGAACTGTACGTCACGTACAAGCTTGGCTACGACACGAGTTCCACCGCCACCACGGTAGATTCGCGAGATTTCGATTTCAACATCTCCTACGGCATCGTCGGCGGTGCGGACACCTACACCGCCACCATGAGCAGTTCCGGAACCCTGCTCCCGGCGGGAGCGGGCAGCTCCTACCAGGTGTGGTACATCGCGGGGGACGGCGGCACGGCGCCTGGATACACCTCTCCTGCCATTCCGGGACTCCAGAGCGGGGACGAGGTGTGGTATCAGGTCTGCGTCTCCAACACGCTGCACAACGGCAGTGCGCCGACCGGGGAGAACGACATGACCACCACGATGGCCGTCCACTACGCCTCCGCCGCCTACCGGGATGTCGGATGCGTCTTTTCGCAAACCCCTTGGCAATACAACATCACAGGCGCTGCAACGCCTGGCTTTGGCTATGTATCGGCGCGGCTCACCTACGCGCACAATACATCCACGCTGGGCGTAGGAGCATCGACCATTACATCGGAGTTCGAAGCGGACGGCGCCTTCTCCTTCGGAATCCCTGCGGTCGCCAACGGCGCAAACGCCATGACCATGACCTGGAAGGTGGAGCTTCTGGACGGCAACGGCGACCCACTCCTGTGCAAGGACTATCTGGGCGACAGCGTCCACACCGAGACGATTGTCGATACAGGCCGCGTGACCTACACGTGGACAGGGGACGGCGACGGCAGGAGCTGGGACGACGGCAACAACTGGACGCAGAACGTCGATTCCTGCCTGGGCTATCCGGGCGTGAAGAACACCTCCTATTGGGACCAGATCATGTTCAACACGGATGCGGACGTGGATCTCGGCGGCAAGACGTACGGTATCTGCGACGGCGGCGGCAATCTCATCTTCGGTACAGGCATCAATGTCACGCTCCGGAACGGTCTACTAGACCTGAACGCCAGTTCCTACACACTCGGTGGAAATGGGACGACCCTCACATTCGACCGTTTTGCGGTGATACGGGGGACGGTCTCCGACGGTCAATACCCCACAGTCGATTTCGCCGCAGGAACAACGATGAAGTTCGTCGGCACCAGCACCTCCGACATGAACTGGAAGCCGACGCAGAACAATGTGAAATTCATCTTCCAGGACGGAACGATCAAGACCCGGTATTCGACGGACTCGACCATTTGCAACCAAAATGCTTCCCGTACCCTGATCACCAACGCCATCTGGCAGACGACGGCCGGGAATGTCTCAAAAGGGACGGCCTTCATCACCACCTTCCTCGACGGGCCGGACCGCCAGGCGCAGTTCGTCTGCAGCGCGGCTATCGACCTGTGTCGCTACTACGTCATCCGCATCCCGAGGGACGGCCACTCCGACGCCACGATCAAGGCGTCGACGCTGAGTAGCGATACGAACGTCGGCACGTTCATCGTCTATGTCGACGACTATCTGGACGACGCCCCAGTCCCGCTCGTCAAGTTCACGACGACCAACAGTACAAACAAGGACAACAACAACACGCGGATGACCACGCAGCTGAACAACGCAAAAATTACGCTTGTTGCACGGACGGGCGACACCGCTACGCCCTTGGAAGACACCTCCTACGAGGACGTGACGGCGAAGCGCAACGGACGCCTCGTATGGGACAACACGGAACAGATCCTCTACTACCGGCAGGACCGCGTGAAGGAGGTCGTTGACATCGACGGCAATCCGATTCCGGTAGACTGGCTTCTGGGCTATTCCTCCCTCTCGAACCGCGTCGCCCAGATCGATCCGGCGCTAGGTGGCGATCAGCGCCGCGCCGCGATTGAGACGATTCTCCGCGATTCCGCCGCCAACGGGAGGTTCAAGATATGGCAGTGCCATGTCGTCAACATCGATCCGACCGATGCGAACGCCACCTTCCGCGCGGACATCACGATGGAGAACGGAGTCCCGCGCATCAGCTGGTTCCCGAATTTCGAAGACGATCCCCTTACTCCGCGCCTGTACAAAGTGAAGTTCGTCGACAGCCTGGAGGACGCTGCCGCCAGCAACTGGTGCGACTATGTGCAGGGGGAGGTCGGAGAAGCATCAGCTCGGTTCTTCAAGGTCGAGGTCCGCCTGCCGCCTGCGGAGCAATAGACCCGGGAGGGAATTGGCAACACTTCCACATTGGCAACATTAAACCATAATGGTTACTTGGTTTTTTAATGTCTGCGCAGGATGCCAGAAAATATGGTATAATACTTGCGCAAACAAAAGTTAGGTGGATATCCACCCAAGAATTGGAGATGGTATGATTGCCAAGCGTGGCGTTGAAGTTGAAGTCGCCGGCAGCAGGAGCCGACGCATATCATGGAAAACATAATCTTCAATGAATTGCGGGCGAGAGGCTATTCTGTGGATGTCGGAATGGTTGAGATTGAGACGCGGAAGGATGGGAAGCGCGAAAAAAGGCAACATGAGGTTGACTTTGTCGTGAATCTCCCAGGTGAACGTGTCTATATCCAGTCGGCTTATGCGATGGGAACGGACGGGAAACGCAGTCAGGAGATGTTGCCGCTTCACAAGACAGGTGATTCATTTCGCAAGATTATCGTCACTGGAGATTATCAAGATTTGTGGACGGATGAAAGCGGCGTGGTCCATGTCGGCGTGATTCCCTTTTTACTTGACAAGAAACTGCTAGAAAAGTAGTCTGTTGTTTCCGCTTTTTCATCTCCCGCAGAGAACGCAGAGAGCGCAGAGAAGATTCTTGGAGCTGGGGCGCTGCCCCAGACCCCGAACGCGAACTAATCAACAATGATTTGCAAGTGTTTGGGAGCTAGACCACCCGAATTCCAAGTCAACTTACCCCTGAAATCAGACTCTGCGCTCTCTGCGTTCTCTGCGGGAGACGACTTCACCTCTGCGTCTCTGCGGGAAATGAAACCCTCCCCTGTACGGGCAAACGGGCTGGCTGGAAGATGTCGGACGGAGCCGGCACCGAAAAACGGGCCGCCGCAAACGGGGAAATTGTGCTATAATATTGGAGTCCTTAGCGACCGCGTTGACAAGAACGGAAAAGGAGAATGAAGATGAGATCGATTGGGAATTCAAGATTGTGGGTCGCGTTCGTCGCGTTCGCACTGTTCTGTGGCGCCTCGGCGGTGCCCGTGAAGACGGCGGTCTTCACGGGCCTCGGTCCGCGGGGACGAGGACTCGTCTCATGGTTAAAGCTTGTGGAATCGTCGCCGGAACTCGATCTGATGCTTGTCGATGCCGCCATGATACGGGCGGGGGCCTTGGATCGTGCGGAACTGCTGGTCATCCCCGGCGGCGCCTCCGTCGTCGAAAAGAAGGATCTCGGGCCGGGAGGGGCGGCGCGGATACGCGATTTCGTGCGCAGGGGCGGTGGTTACATCGGAACATGCGCCGGCTGCTGTCTGGCTCTTGAGGAGAAGGACAATGCCGACCGGGGAATCGGTCTCATACCGTATGATCGTATCGGGCACAAGGATGGATTCATGATGCCGATTGCGCTGAACGAGAAGGGAGCGGCGGCATTGGGCATGAAGCCTGGCGAGTACACGGTTAGCTACCATGGCGGACCGGTGCTTGTGCCGTCCACCAACGCCGTGCCCGATGCGAAGGTTGAGGTGTGGGCCACCTACGCGAGCGATTTCGACTGTCCGAAGTCCAAACTCAGGATGTTCGGCAACATCGCCCTTGTCGGCGGAACCTACGGCAAGGGGCGGCTTTTCGCCATCGCGTGCCACCCCGAGGCCAATGTCTTCTCGCTCGGACTCGTCAAGGGCGCGTTCCGCTTCGTGCTGGGACGCGAAGTGACGTTCCCGACGCGCATCCGCCGCCCGCGTTCGCTCGTCGTCGGCGCGTTCTCGTCCGGGATGGGCGGGGTGGAGACGGCGCGCGCCCTTCTTGACATCGATGCTTGCGAAGGGGTGGATTTCTTCCCGATGACGGCCGATGAGATCCTTACGGGTCAGCTTGATCGCGTTGACTATCTCGTGCTGCCGGCCGGGTACGTGCCGTTCTACAAGGCGAAGTTTTCCGGTCAGGCGCGCGAGCTGGTGGAGACGTTCGCCGCGGCGGGCGGCAAGGTGCTCGCCTGGGGGAATGCGGCGGCTTTCGCGCCGCCCGGAACGCGCGTATTTGCCACTGCCGGGGAATGCGTCGATTTCATTCGCCGGGAAGGTGCGGGGCCCCGTTGATTCTTTCGCCTGCGGTCAGAAAATCACCGGCTGGCGTAGGATCAGCGGCGGTTCACCCGGACGCGTCAACGTCATCGTGAAGTCATAGCGACCCCTGGGGTTCGGCGGACGGCGAATCGGCAATTTCTTCGTCCAGTGCTCGCCCGGCTTGAGGTTGATTTCCGTCGGCTTGAGGTCAACTGTCCACTTCTCCGGCAGCTTGTCGAGGGCCAGCACGCCCTTGAGCGGCTTGTCGAGCGGCGCGGTCACGTCGATGCGCACGTTGCGGCCCCAGCCGTCCAGGCGCAGCGAGAGGTTTGGCGAAACGGCCGACGGCACATACTCGAGAATCGGCCGCTGGCTGTAGCCGGACGTCTCCAGCGCGATGCGCGAGCGGTAGGACTTGTCGCGCATGAGCGTGACGCGCCGGTCCATCGCGGGGATGTCCGTCGTGTAGATG
>JAFXTB010000009.1 GCA_017525225.1 Kiritimatiellia bacterium | reverse complement strand
CTCGACCCCGTGCAGGCCGCAGCCTTCGAGGTGCGCGGCCGGGCAGGCGGACGATCCCCGGCCGAGGTTACGGGCAGGGAGACCGGATCCATAGACTTCGTGGACCCGAAGACTGGCGAGGGCGTCGAGTTCGCGCAGCTGGCTGCCCCGGTCAGCGGCAGGTTCTACGTCTGGCCGGACAGGCGCATGATCAATCCTTCGCCGATATACACCGCGCCGCTGGCGCTGAAGGCCGGCGAGACGCTCGACCTCGCCTACAGGCTCTCCGTGCACGCTGCCCGCTAGTGCCGCCGGCGCCATAGCACCATCGCCAGGACGGCCGAGAAGAGCGCCAGCAGCGGCGCATCGCCGAGACGCACATAGAGCGTCTTCGGGGCGGAACGGTCGATCTGCACCGATTCCACCAGGCAGCCCGCCTGGTCCACGAGCGGCCTTTCAGCCCCGTCCGTCAGCCATCTGGCCCGGCCTGACGGTTGGATGACCCCCGTCACGCCGGAGTTTCCGACCCTCATGACGGGAAGGCCTGTCTCTATGGCGCGCATCACGGCCTGCCGTGAGTGCTGCTCGGCCTCGAGCGAATGCGAGAACCAGCTGTCGTTCGTGATGAGCACGATGGCATGCGCTCCATCCGCCGCCGCGCGTCTCGATAGGGGGGGCACGGTGTCCTCGAAGCAGATGAGCGGCGCCAGCCGTACGCCGTCGAGGTCGAAGAGCGCGGGCTCTCCAGGATGAAGCGACACGCCTAGTGGAGAGAGCCTTTGCAGAGGCGTGATGATCTTGTCGAACGGGATGTATTCCCCGAACGGCACGAGATGCTGCTTGTGGTATACTGCCACAAGGGCGTTCGACGCGGATGGCGAGTAGTAGGCGGCTGCGTTGTAGATGCGGCGTTCGCCGTTCGTGAAGACGCTATCGTCGGCACCGCCGATCACGGCCGCGCCGCCACAGCGGTTGGAGAAATGCAGCGCGGCCTGCCGTACGCCGTCGCTGCGTGCTGAGCCGAACTCCGCGAAGGCGCTCTCGGCCAGGACGACCAGATCCGGGTTGGCCGGCGCCACCTTGTCCAGTAGCCCTGTGAACGCCTTGTACGGATCCTCAGCATCGCGCTTAGAGAAGATGCACGGCGCGTTGCGCTGAACGAGAGCGACCCTGAGGGTGACAGGTTCCGCCGGATGGTAGGTGGCCGGTGCGGAAAGGCAGAGCGATCCATAGGCGATGAGGAGCGGAAGAGCGGTCTCGAACGTGCGGTAGAGGCTTGAGACCCAGGTCCTGGCCGGCGCTTCCTCCGTGCCAGGTCTGCGCGCCATCGGGGCTATCGCCCGGACGATCAGCGTGGCGAATACCCCGTTTACCATCACCACCAGCGCACTGAGGAAGTATACCCCGCCCAGCCGGGCAGGGGTGGCGAATGGCGGGAAGGATCCAACGGCCGTGCCGAGGAAGTTCCATGCAAACCCCGAGAACAGCGTGGCGCGGAGCCATTCCATCCCGGCCCAAAGCGTCGGTTCCACCAGTGCCAGCACGACAAGCCTTGCAGCGTTCACGTGCCGCGATCTGCCGACCTTGTCCCTGGCGAGGGCGTCCAGCCAGCCGAAAAGGGCCATGTAGCCGGCGCAGAGCGCGGCGAGGCCGATCCAGCCAAGGACTACGAGCGGCCAGGGTCCGTTGTTCTTGCAGATGGCGGGCATCCAGGAAATCGTAGCGAACCAGAAGGCGAAGCCGCTGGCGAACCACCATCCCGCCGCCGATTTCGGACGTGAGAGCCTTGTGAGGGCGAGCATTGGCGCAAGCACGAAGGCGATGTCCATCGCCTCGTCCATTGGCGGGAACGCGGCCCACGCCAGAAAGGCGGTGAGTCCCGCCGCGACTATCTTCCAGAATGTCTTCATGTGTTGTCGTGCACGGGCTCCAGAATCCATCGCTTGTTGAACCAGAACCACTGTTCGGGTGTCTTCTTGACGGCGGCATCGATGAGCTTCATCGCCTCGCTCGTGAGGCGGCAGGCCTCTGCGCGCCTGTCGGCGGCGTTCGGGTCTGGGCGAAGGGTACCCAGATGGTCGAACACGTGCCGGCCGTTGATGCGCCGCATCATCGCCACCACCACAGGCGCACCGGTATGGACGGCGAAGAGGGCGCCGCCGTGCGAGACGTTCGCGGTGCCGTTGAGGAAGGGTACCTCCACGTCCTTCACCATCACCCGCAGGTCGGGAAGTATGGCGAAGGCCTCGCCCCGCAGGAGCCTGCCTTTGATCTCGTGCATGGAGCTTGCGCTACCGCGCTCCAGCACCTTCACACCGTCGCCGTACTGGCGGTTCATCCAGGCGTTGACGTATGGGTTGCGCTGTCGGGCGGCGATGGAGAAGAGCTTCGCGCCGTAGTGGGCCATCGCCCAGGCGGCCATGTACCAGTTGCCGGCGTGGGGCACCATGATCACCACGCCCCTGCCCTCTTCGATGTAGCCGCGAAGGCGGGCCGAATACATCTCGATGTCATCTACATGGCGGGTGATCCAGGCCTTGTCGAGGCGCGGCGCGCGGATCATCTCGACACCGGTGATGAAGAGGTTGGCGAGCGAGAACACCGCTATGCGGCGGGCTTCGGCGGCGGCGATGCCGGGAAACACGCTGCGGATGCGCGTGAGCGTGCGCTCGTTCTTCACGCGGAGCACGTTGAATGCGAACGCCGCCGCCCATCGCGCCAGCATGCACGCCACCGGATATGGTATGGCGTTGACGAGCGCGCATGCACCGCGCAGGGCGGCATATTCGCACAGATGGGCGAACTTTGACTTCCTTTTCTTCCTGGACACACCGCAAGTATACCAAATTTTATCGCGTTCGCCAATGTCGTACCGCTTGGATGGGAGTTACAGCCTATCCCGGTTCTGCTTCGTCACGTCCCGACTTGGAGTTACAGCCTATCCCGGCTCTACTTCGTCACGTCCCGACTTGGAGTTACAGCCTATCCCGGCTCTACTTCGTCACGTCCTAGTTCGGAGTCTATCCTGTCGAACACATCCTTGAACGTGTTCCTGCACCCTGCCAGTACCCGCCAGAGCCGTATTCGTTTCCGTTCCACCCCACCCTGCTTCCGTTCCACTCCATCCGGCTTCCGCGTATTATGAGAATCATGTGCGTAATAATTCTCATCACCCGCCTCCCCTCCGTCTGACTTGTGTTCTAGCAGGACCGAGGTGGGCAGCGGGTCGCTGACGCCCGTCAACTGCCTGGCACGCATGGCGAGCGCCTTGTAACGCATGATCGTCTTGTAGCGCGGCGAGAGCTCGGGCACGTTCTCCGCGATCCAAGCACGGATGCCGCCGTTGCGTCCGACGATCCTGCCGCACCCGTCGTACCGCAGGCACGAGTCCACGTAGCATGCTAGGTCATGCACCATGCCCCCGAACAGCAGTTTCGCCTCGGCGGACTCCCCGACTCTCGCGAACGCGGCACGGAACGCGTCCGGCGTGGGGCAGGGGTTCAGGGTCGCCCTTCGGCGCATGCGTCGCCTCTCGGCGGCCAGCTGGCGGCGGCGCGCGTTGTCGCGCGCGTAGTACCGACTCCTGTAAGCCCTGCGCTGGAGCGCGTTCGTGCGCAACGTGAGTCCGCGCCGCAGGCATCGCAGCCCGCGAAGGTCCGTCACCCCCACCGCCAGCTGGAGCATGACCAGCGGATGGGAACGCAGGTACTCCTCCTCGTCCGGAGTCAGCGGCTCGGTGTGGTCCCAGAACGCGCGCCCGTAGGCGGAAGGGTACCACGTCCAATCGCCACTGCGGTCGTCCAACGCGCCCGCGCGGGAGTAGGAGACGCCGCCTATGCGCCCCGCGCGGGGATTGACGAGGTTGCGCTCGAACCACGCCTTGAAGTTCGCCGCCGCCTCGCGCCCTATCGCGACAGCCAGGCGCCGCGCGCCGGCGGCGGGTCTCGGCGGCATCCCGCCGGACAATGCGGACTTTCTCGCCACAGAGGGCGGTACGGGCGGTAAGGCGGATCTTCTCGGCCCAGATGGAGCGGATGTTTTTCTACGTGTGTCCATTGCGGAGATCCTTTCTTGCTAGGAGACCTTCTCTGGATATCCTTTCTCTTGGAAGCAGATGAGGGAATGATAGCAAAAACCAACAAGCGGGTCAATGAGAATTATATGCGTAATAATTCTCAATGGCACATCACCTTTACGGTGAAGTACTGCCGAGCACAGTTTGTCAAATAGAAAAGACACTTTGTAGATAGCAGGGTGAAGTACTGCAATGAGGTGTTGCGGTGAGGTGTTGCGGTGAGGTGTTGCAATGAGGTGTTGCGGTGAGGTGTTGCGGTGAAGTGTTGCGGTGAAGTGTTGCGGTGAAGTGCTTGCGCAGTGAAGTGCTTGCGTGAGAGGGGACAATCTGATACAATTTCCATGGCTTTGGGGAACTTGTCGCGATGCGCGGCAGCAGGTTGCAACCATGGACATCTCGCAGAGGAAAGACATATCCATCGGGAAAGGAATCGTCAGGGAGCCCTTGAGGTACTATGACGAGCCTGACAGGCTCGTCGTTGATTTCCGCAGGGAAGGGGTGTCCTTCCTGCCGCTTGCATCCCGCCGCACGGGCCGCAGCCGTACCGACGCCCCGGCACTGCACATCCATCCAGGCATGATGGAGATCTGCTACTGCCTGCGCGGTTCGCTCGCGTTCGAGACTCCCCAGCGCACGTTCGCCTTTCTGCCGCAGAGCGTCTTCACCAGCCGCGACACAGAGCCGCACCGCATGACCGCCAACCCCAAGGGACTCTTTGTCTACCGCGTGCTGGTGAGGCTCCCCGCCGTCGGCCGCCGGTTCGACGGCCTCGACGCGGTGGACTCGGCATGGCTTCGTTCGCGCATGCTGGCGCTGCCCCGCCATTTCTTCATCTCCGGACCGGATCTGCAGAACGCCTTCGAACGCCTCTTCGGCGCATACTCAGCCCCCGTCGATGATTCCGTCCGCCGTCGTATCGAGCTGCGTCGCCGGGCGCTGGATGTGCTTCTGGCGTGTGTGGACGCCGCCGCCAGAGGCGCCAGTCGCCGGAGACTCCCTGCGGTGGAACGCTTCGTACGGCAGATGGAGTCGGACCCGGTGGCCGACTATCCGCTGGACGAGATGAGCCGTGCAGCCTCGCTTTCGCCATCCATGTTCGTCAAGGCGTTCAAGGATGCCGCCGGACTGCCGCCGCAGGCATATCTGCGCAACTGCAGGCTGAGGCTCGCGACCAGAATGCTGGACGAAGGCAGAAGCGTCCTTTCCACGGCGCTGAAGCTCAAGTTCTCAACGGCACAGTATTTCGCGACCGCGTTCAAGGCCGAGACAGGAGTCTCGCCGAGTGCGTGGCGCAAACGTTCAAAATAAAATTCGTCGTCCGTTTGAACATCCACGGACGGCCGATGTGGTAGAATGACAGCGATGAAACTAGAAAAAGAATTCACCTCTGCCGTAACGGCAGTCGGGGTGGCCATCTGCATGGCCATGGCTGGATGCACAAGGATTCATGGCGATGCCGGCGCAAAGCTGCAGGTTGACGCCGGTACAAAGCCGCCGGCCGCGGCCGGCGCAAGGCCGCAGGTGGACGCCTGGGAGGCCAGGCGCGCGGCGGCGGTGAACCGTCCGCGCACGCTTGTGTACAACACCGATGGCGGGGACGCGGCGCACTGGCCCACGAACCTCGCGGTGACGCCTGCGAACTTCGCGTCGCGGCGGCTCAAGTACGTGCTGGGCACATGCGCCACGACGGTGTCGTACTGTCCGCTCAGCTCCGGGTTCGGGCATTTCATCTGCCGCAAGGCGGGCGAGCCGTATGCCGCGAAGACGCATCGCGGCGAGATGTATGCGGCCGGGTATCTATTCGAGCAGGGCACGGACCCTCTCGAGATCGCCACCCGGTTCTGCCGCACGAATTCCCTGGAGGTGTTCGTCTCGATCCGTGTGAACGACACGCACGACGCGGCCGGAAAGATCGACAATCCCGATCCGCTCTTCCCCGACTTCAAGAAGAACAACCCCGACTGCCTCATGGGCCGCAACGTCAGCGGTCAGAGGCCCAAGTTCTGCAACTGGAGCGCGGTCGACTTCGCGCAGGAGAAGGTGCGCGCGCACATGCGCAGGTTCGTGCGCGATCTGGTGTCCAACTACGACGTGGACGGCATCGAGTACGATTTCAACCGCCACGCGCAGCTGTTCAAGTCCGTATCGCTCGGTGGCGAGGCGAGCAAGGCCGAGCTGGACCTCATGACGGGTTTCATGCGCGAGCTCAAGGGCATAACCGAGGAGGTGGGCAGAAGGAAGAACCATCCGATCGTCATCTTCATGCGAGCGCCCGACTCGGCGGGGTACTGCAAGGCGATAGGTATCGACCTTGAACGGTGGTTCGACGAGAAGCTCGTGGACGCCTGGATAGGTTCGGGGTACTTCCGCCTCAATCCGTGGAGCGTGTCCGCCGCACTGGCGCACAGATACGGAATCAAGTTCTACGCTTCGCTCGACGAGTCGCGCGTCGCGGGCGTGGCGAAGCGCAAGAAGCTTCCCGTGCTGCCTGGGCGTCAGACGCCTGAGTTCTACACGGCCAGGTTCGCAGACGCGATGGCGTCCGGCTGCGACGGCGTGTACGTGTTCAACCTGGAAGGGGGACTCCTCAACAGGGTCTGCAGCGTGGATCCGCGCAAGACGGACGGCCTTGCCACCATCCGCTTCGCAGTCGGCCGCGGGTCGGGCGGGTACCGTCCGTGGAAGTACCTCAAGGACGGCGGGCGCTTCTCCAACATGCCGAAGATAGACCCTGGCGAACCGCTCGTGGTGAAGCCGGGCGAGACGTGCGCCTTCTCCATGCTGGTGGCGGGCGATTCGCTCAAGGGGGGCATGCCCGCCGTGGCGTACGCGCTCACGAACCTGAAGGACGGCATGAAGATAGCCTTCTCCTGCAACGGACGCAGGCTTGAGCCGTCTGCCGCGAAGGGCGGGCTTTTCACCTACAGGCTGCCGGACGGCGTCCTCAAGGCGGGCACAAACGATTTCGCCGTGGAGTTCCCGGCCGATGCGCCGCCGAAGACGACGTTCAACGACTTCTCGATCAGGATAAAGAACAGATAGCAGGACAATCAAATGAACACAGACAGACGGACATTCATCAAGGCGTCGGTGGCCGGGGTTGCCGCCATCGCGTCCAGCGGAGCCGCTTCCGCTTCCGTGCAAGGTGCGCCCTCTGCCGCGCCAGGCGGGGCGTTCGCCGACATGGCGGGCGTGTACACGGCGCTCTTCACTCCATACACCGCCGACAACCGCGTCAACGAGGAGATGGTCGAGCGGTTGGTCGAATACGGTCTTTCGAACGGTGTCAGGGGATTCTATCTGACGGGCGGCACGGGTGAGGGGCTTCTTCTTTCGAAGGAGGAGCGCAAGCAGGTGTATCGTACCGCGGCGCGGGCGGCGCGCGGCCGCGCCAAGCTGATAGCGCACGTCGGATGCGTCAACACCGACGACGCCGTGGAGCTGGCGCGCGCGGCGGCGGACATCGGCTGCGACTGGGTCTCCAGCATACCGCCGGTCTACTACGGGCAGAAGCCGGACGACGTATTCAACCACTACCGCCGGATATCCGAGGCTACCGACCTGCCGTTTCTCATCTACGCCGCCAACGGCGTAGTCAATCCTGAGAAGGACGTCCGCTTCTTCAAGCTGAGGAACGTCAAGGGGATGAAGTACACCGGTACCACGTTCTACGACGTGCAGCGTCTCAGGCGCCGTCTCGACAAGGAGACATTCTTCGTCTCCGGGAGTGACCAGCATTTCGTGGGGGCGCTCGCGTTCGGCGACGTGTTCTCCGGGTCAATCGGCACGCTGCAGAACGTCATACCGGCCCACTTCGTCAAGATATGGAAGCTCGCGCTCGCGAACGACTTCCGCGCCGCGGCGCAGGTGCAGGCCGAAGCGAACCGGGCGGTCGAGTTCGTATGCCACACATTCCCGAAGCAGAGCCTACGCAAGGCGGCGATGCGCTACATCGGCTTCGACTGCGGGATGTTCCGTCCGCCGCACGAACCGTACACCGAGGCCGAATACGCGGACTTCTGCGCCAAGGCCGACAAGCTCGGGATATTGAAGAAAAATGCGTGACGAGAAAGGATACGAACGATGAAAACCACCGCTACAACCGCAATTCTAGCCACCCTGGCCGTGTTCGCTGGAGCGCGCGCGTCCGCCCTCACCATCGGCGACGGAACGTACACAAGCCAAAGCGACTACGAAGCGGCCGACAAGATCATCAAGACCGGGACAGGGGTGACGACGCTCGACTTCGGCTCTTCGACGCGGCCGTCGTTCACGGGCGAGATCGAGGTGCAGCAGGGCACGCTCAAGGTGGCGGCGTCGCTCTTGAACCTTGGCACCCCCTCGAAGATAACAGTGTATTCCGGCGCTACGCTCGACATGAGCGAGACCGCCGGCACGGCAACCGCCATGTCGTCCACGGAGTTTGCAATAGCAGGTACAGGCGTCAACGACGCGGGCGCCCTCTGCCGCACGACCGGGAATAACGCAAACGATTTCTTCAACGTGGTCACGCTCTCCGGCGATGCGCTCGTCAAGTTCTCCATGCAGCTTGGATTCAAGAACGTGACGAACGGCACTAAGGTGAACCTCAACGGCCATACGCTCTCGGTCGATGTGTCGGGTACGGTGCTATACGCGCCGTATGTGCAGTTCAAGGACAACGGCGCTGCGACGCACGGCGGGATCAGGATTGTCGCGGGTACGTTCTTCCCGCGCTACTCCGCCCTCACCGAGGGAACGGCGGACAACGTGCTGACGCTGTGCGCGGGCGCGACGCTCCGGTTCAGGGATTTGAGCGTGAAGCCGAAGTGGAAGATCGTGACCGTGGACGGCGCTACGACATTTGATGCAGACCAGTCGAGTTCTCAGTCTACGGCGAACACATGGAGCGGCCCTGTGGAGGCCGGCGGCAAAATAACCATGAGCGCCGCGTCAGGGGCCTATTTCCGCATCGATGGCGGTATAACCAACTGCAACGAGCTGATGAAGAGGGGTGTTGGACGCGTGACCGTCTCCGGCACGAACTATCTCGGCGAAATCAGGAACGAGGGTTCCGGCACGCTTGTCCTGGACAGGAGCAGGACATGGAGCGACAACAGGCTTTCGCTCCTTAACGGGACGACGTTCCTGAGCAACTCCGTATTGCGCCTGGACTCCCCGGTAAGGAAGAACTCGGGCATAGGCTCCGACGTGGACAGACCGTTCTTCGCCATACGCGATGGAAGCACGGTCTGGGGCAACGATCTCGGCGCAGACGGCGCTTCGGCGCTCTTCTACATTGGAATGACGGCGGGCAAGTACGGACAGCTGGAGATGGAGGCGGGAACGGTGATGACGAACGTGACGATATCGCTTGGCACCAGCGGCTACGGCGCGTTCTACCAGAAGGGAGGCAGCTTATACTGGCCGACTGGAAAGAAGGCGGAAAACAACTCCGCGCGCGACGTGGGTTCCTACGCCTACTACGGAATCGGCGGCGATTTCGTCGTACGGCCGTACGACAATTCCCCGCGGAGCAATTCCGAAAAGCTGGGCGTGGAATTCGGGAGAAACGGAACCATCGTGTTCGCCGTTCGCGACGGTGGACGCTTCGCGTTGACTAACGGAAAGACCAACCGCACCGTGTTCGCATCCCAGGAAGGCCGGGTGGACTACTACCAGAACAATGGCGCCACCTGCGAGATCGAAGGCTACCTTGATTTCGGCAACAATGAGGATCCGAATCACGATGGAAGCATGGTGTTTACAGTCGAGGGAGAAGGTTCTACGCTCCGTGTGATGGATCCCGCCACGAATAGCAGCGCAGGCTTCCGCATGCTGTGGACGCCCAGCGTCGCGGCGTCCGGGATTGTCAACGTGAACCGCGGCGGTACGATCGAGACGCCGTTCCTCTACTGCACCGCCGCGCGCACCGCATGGTACCTGAACATGAACGGCGGCGTGATATGCCCCAATGCCGCATCCGGGACGTTCATCTACTCCGACAGCGCGGCGCGCATGCCCCGCGCGGCGACGGTGTACGAGGGGGGTGTAACCATCGACACTTCACACGCCATCGACGCCAAAGGTGACGGCGTGCGCGTGATGTGGCCCATCACCCTCGTGGCGCCCGGCGAGGGCAGGCGCGTAGCCTCGATAGCGCTGCCGACGGATCCCGCGTACGCAGGGGAGGCCGCGAACCTCATCGGCTCGCCCGTAGTCACCATAACGGGCGCGGGGGCGGGCGCCTCTGCGTTCGCGCTCTACGACGAGGTGAACAGGGTGGTCACCAACATCGTGGTCACAAGCCCGGGCTGGGGTTATGCCGACGGCACCACGACGGCGACGCTTTCCGCAGGCGGACTCAAGAACTCCTACGTGTGCGCGGTCACGCTCGAGGATCCGCCTACGACCGGATGGAAGGGGCTCGTGAAGCGCGGCATGCAGCCGCTGCGCTTCGCCGGCACGAACGAGCTTGTGGTGGCGCATTCGTTCAAGGGCGACATCACGGTCGAAGAGGGTGCGATCTACTACGACATCGCCTCGGCGGCGCAGGGCGGCATGCCGGAAGGCGCAGGGCTGAACCTGTGGGAGAACGGGGCGATCGTGTTCCCCACCGCCAATACCGCCGTAACCGTCCCGTTCCTTGCCGGAAGCGGCACGGTGTCGAACGGCTACGTGACGGTGACGGAACGCATCGAAGTCAGTGCGGACGACATCTTCGCCGGAAAGCATCTGCGGCTTGGACGTAATCTGACGCTTGCCGACGGTGTGACGGTGGTGATCAAAGATCCTGAAAACCTGGTCAACTACTACAACAGCAAGGCGGTAGCCGTGGTGGAGGCCGGAATAGTCTCGGGTGGACTTGCCTGCGCCGGCACCGTGAACTTCGCCTTTGGCGCGCCCTGCTCCGCCACGGACACGAGCAGGTGGGTGCTGAACAGGAAGGGGAATGCCATCATGCTCGGGGCCGCGAGAGGCACGATCATGATCATGAGATGAGGAGGGCCGGGCCATGAAAGCATGCTACTACGCCGCCTTTGCGGCGGCGCTTGCCGTATCGGCCGTCCTGGCGGCATCTGGCGGCGAACGGGAGATATGCCGTGGCGAGGCGCCGAGCGTCTCGCCCGACGGACGGCAGCTCGCGTTCATGCGGCTTGACGGACACCGGTACGCGGTCCATGTGCGCAATATCCAGGACGGCACGGAAAGGCAGGCGAGCCAGGCCGGATTCAAGGCGATAGGCCCCAGATGGCGCGCCGACGGGGCTCTGGCATACAGCGCCGGAAACGAGACGAAGAGCGCATACCTGGCGCGCAACGACAAGACGGGCTGGAACATCTACCTGGCGAAGGACGGCCGGACGGAAAAGCTGACATCGGGCCGCGTGCGCCATACATGTCCGTCGTTCGGTCCGGACGGTTCGCTGTATTTCGTCTCCGACGCCACGGATGGCGCGGACACGGCCAGCATACAGCGGCGCGATGCATCCGGCGGGTTCTCGACATGCGTGCCGTCCGCTGATCCACGCGCTATGTTCGGCGATCCTTCCGTGTCGCCGGACGGCAGGCGGCTCCTGCGGGCGGAGGCAGGCGCCTACCACCGGCCTTGGCGTATCGTGGTGTCGCCAGTGGACGACGGGGTGAAGCGCACTTTCCTGACGGGGGTGGACATGGCGGCATACGCGCCTGCGTGGAGTCCCGACGGCCGCAGGATCGCGTTCACCGGCTGCCGCGAAGGCGATGACGGATGGCAGGTATACCTGATGTCGGCGGATGGCGGCGGCATGGTACGCGTGGCGAAAGGCCGGAACCCGGCGTTCGCGCCGGACGGCGCGACGCTCTACTACGACAGGGATGGCCGCATCTGGTCGATCGAGATTGGAGGAGAAGCGCAATGAGAAATGTCCTTCTTCTAGCCGTGGCGGCGGCGCTGGCCGTTCCGGCGGCAGCCTTCGAGAAGATAGCCCTCGTGGACTCCAGCGACTATCCGCATGTCTTCGACATCGAATGCCGGAAGGGGACGGCCGAGATCCTCGACCGCGTGCTGACGACAGGCGCCGATACGATCCTGTGGCGGACCCATTCCGGCGCGATGCCGCGCTACAGGAGCGGCGAAGAGGACCTCGACAGGATGGAATGGCCGGTGGACAAGCGCCGGGCGAGCCGCAGCACGCTCGTGAACGGCTGGCTCACATTGTGGGACGCCGCCGGCGAAGACCCTCTCGAAGTGGTACGCGAGGAATGTGCCAGCCGCCCGCAGGTGAAGCGATGGGGATTCCATGCGCTTCTTGAGGAGGCGCACATGCAGTTCCTGTACCTCGGCTCGTGGAATCTCGAACATCCGCAGTTCTGGTGCAGGCGGCGCGAGGGGATTCCGCAGATGTTCCATGCGTCGTTCGCATATCCTGAGGTGCGCGAACACAGGCTGGCCATCATCGGGGAATTGGCGGCAAGGAATCCGGACATCATATACCTGGACACCTTCCGCTCCGGCGGATACTGGCTCTTCCACGAGTACGTGAAGCCGAACATCGACGCATGGAAGCGGCGGTACGGCTCCAGGCCGCTGCCGAAGGATGCGGAGGATCCGCTGTGGACGGAGATAGCGGGCGAGGGCGTCATGCGCTATGTACGCGGCATCCGCAAGGCCGCGGAAGACAAGGGCAGGCATGCGAAAATCCTGCTGGGGATAGACCAGGTTTGCAGCGAGAAGCCCGATCGCACGATGCGCCGATTCGGAATCGACTGGGGGCTTCTTGTCGACGAGGGGGCCGTGGACGGGATAGTGGTCCAGTCGATCACCGTCGACGAGTGCGACGCGCTTGGAAGCATGGAACGCCACTTCCGCGCCGTCCGCGAAAGGGTGGGCACGAAGGGCAAGGTGTACTTCCCCATCATGGCGTACAATTTCCTGCAGAAGCGTCCTGGGTACGAGCAGATCGCGAAATGGGCGGGCATGAGCGCCGAGGACGGGCTCAGGGCGCAGCTGGAGATCGCCGCGAGAGGCGGTGCGGACGGAATCGTGATGGAGTGCGTCGACCCCGACAACTATCCGAAGGAGCACCGCAGGATAATCCGTGAATTCGATGCGGCGGCATGCCTGTCGAAGAAGCCGCCGGCCGCCGGGGCGGATGCGGCGCGGAAGCATGTCGTGTACGACGTCCCCAGCAAGGCGCTGGGAGGCACGGTGAAGGTTGGCGTGGTACTTCCGGCGTCGTACGGCGAGACGTCGTGGCGCCGCTATCCGGTGGTGTACATCCTGCACGGCGCCGGCAACAGCCACGCAACCTATGCCCAGCCGTTCCTGATGGAAGGGGTGGACAGGGAGGAATTCATCGCGGTGCTGCCAGACGGGAAGGGCGACTGGTGGATGGATTCGCCGAAGCTGCCGGGCGTGCGCCGCGAGACGTTCGTGGTCGATGAGCTTGTGCCGTGGATCGACGGCCGTTTCCGCACGGTGCGGCATCCGCGCCGCCGGGCCGTGGCGGGGCATTCGATGGGCGGCCAGGGCGCGATGCGCCTCGGCATGCGCCACCCAGACGTGTTCGGCATCGTGGGGAACGTGATGGGCGGCGTGGACATCTGTCGCAACACGAACCGCGGCGACCTCATCCGCCTGCTTGGCCCGTATGCGGAGAACGAGCGGCTCTGGAAGGAGTATTCGGTAATGGCCGAGGCTGAAAGGCTCAAGCCTGGCGCGCTCGACATCTACACGATAGTGGGTACGGAGGACTTCTTCCTCAAGCCGAACCAGGCTCTACACGCGCTGCTTTCGAAGCGGAACATCGCCCACGAGTACACCGAGGTGCGCGGGTCCACCATTGAAATGTCGAGCCATTCGCGTCAGTTCGCATACTGGGCGATGGAACGGCTTCTCCCGCGCTTCGGCGAATGCTTCCGCGTGCCGATTCAACGATGATGCGGGAGGGCTCGCTTCTCAGGTACAGCGATTGCGGATGGCGGACGGGCCGACGGCACGGTGCGCCATTCGTCCGCCCCGTTCAACTTCGTTACGGTGTGGTCGGGTTCGTACAAGTGGAGCCCGTGCGGCGAGGAGTTTCGTCCGGAGCAGTTCGACAGGTGCGCCGAGTGGACTCGTTCTCGTTCGACGCGCCCCTGCACACGAGCTACCTCTTCTACTACGGCGATGACGCCGCCTCGCTGCCGCCGGTCCGCTGGGCGCATCTGCGTAATTCACCGCAGAGTCTTCTGATGTTTGGAAACAACTATTTGAAACAACTTGCCTTTGGCGCACGGGCGCCCCTTGTAACGCGGGTGGAAGGCCTTTTCCCGTTCGAACGGGATACCTCTGTCGGACAATTCCATCGCAAGAGCTTCCTGATAGCAGTATTCGTTGATGCCTGGCCCGAGCTCGTCGTGAACGGAATGCAGTG
>JAFXTB010000089.1 GCA_017525225.1 Kiritimatiellia bacterium | reverse complement strand
TCGAAGACGATATGCAGAAGGCAGAAAAAGCGCGGGCGAGTTAGCCCGCGCACCTCTCTCAAAGTTGTTTCTACCAGTTGTTCTGGTTGTTTCCAAAACTCAATACGCATGGGTGAATTACGGAGATGCGCCCGTGAGTAATGGCAACCCACGTGGTAGGGCCCGCTCGCGCGGACGCCTGCGCGCCCTTCGGGTTCGGCTTACGCCGAATCTTCCCTTCGAAGCAGAGCTTCTTCGGCGCATGAGCGGGCCGCCATCGCGAACTACTGGCACATGATTCAACGTTGATTGCGGCCGCCTCGGCGAGGCGGCCCTACCACTGGTCACCAACCAACTAAACGACTAACCACTAACCACTAACGACTAGCCACTAACCACTAACGACTAGCCACTAGCCACTAACCAACTAACTAACCACTAACGACTAGCGACTAACGACTAGCGACTAGCGTTTCAATACAAGAAGCCGAAAAGCCAAAGGGGAATCCGCGAACCGCGTCCCACCTCTATACCGTCAATCGCGAGAAAACTGTCGGGGATGTCCTTGATCTGGGCAAACGTCTTTTTCTCGCCGCCGATTTCAAACAAGTACGCTCCATCCACCAGACTGTCACCGTGCGGTGGAAACGTTGCGACATTCCTCACCGACACCTGGTTGTTGAAGAAGACTTCGCGCAACGTTCCTTTGTCCGGCGAAGGGGAAAGTGCACGCATCAGGTTGGTATTGTCGCAGAAAAGCTTGTTCGGGGAACAGAGCCGCTTCAGAGAGTCGGCGTCCTCGGCCAGCATGCCGACCAATCCGGCACGGCGCATGGCGTGAAGAACCTTCAAACCTTGCTTGCGATCCATGCCAAGTCCGGCGCAAAGGCGGGAGACATTTGGCGTCTGCGGGGTCGATTCCGCAAGAATGGTCAGCATCCTGCGAGCCTTGCGTATGGTTTCCGGCGTGACGTCCTCCACCTTTGGCAGATCAACGTCCAGCACCTGGTTGACGACCTGCAGGAGCTTCTGGTGGAAATGGCGGCGATCTTCCCTGTAGAAAGGATAGTACCCGAAGTCAAGATACTGCTCGAACTTCGGCAATATCTTCATTTTGGCCGTAATCTCCTCCGCAATCTTGACATGGTTCTTCAGTAGATCATCCAGTCCGTGCGGCACGAACCGTCCACACCCTTCGAATTCAAGAAACTCTCTGAACGACAGCCCGGCGAGGGAATACTCGATCTGGCGGCGGGACAGATCGGCTTTCCCAGACGCAAGGCGAAGTATCGACGAGCCGGTGTAGGCGATTTTAAGCAACTTGAAATTGTCATACAGGCTCTTGACCAGGTTTTGCCAATCCTTGAGATAGTGTATCTCGTCGATGTAGATGCTTGTGCCTCCGTGCCGTACATGATGCTGCACCAGCTCGTAAAGCTCCTGTGCATTGAGCCACACATTGTCAACTGAAATGTAAAGCGCGGATTCGGAATCGTTGGCACTCTCCTTGAGATGCTGAAGAAACATCGTCGTCTTCCCAACGCCTCTTGGACCATCCAAGGCGACAACGCGTGAATCCCAGTCGATTTGAGAAAACAAGTAACGATGAAACGCCGTATCCGTTTCACGAATCCGTTCCGCAGACATGTCATATATCATGCGAATATTTTCGTCTGTCATCTGCTCCATCTCCCCTGCCGTGGTTTTCAAACCACGATTTTCCCCGAACATTGTGGTTTCGAAACCACACTATTGTATCATTTCCGTGGTTTAGAAGCAACAGGATTAGGTTATTTCTTGCCAGATTTTCGGAGGATGTTCCCTTTCATCGCCTACTTGTTGCCGGGAATCGCAAACTCCTCAAGCACGCCGCCCCGAAGCGGCTTTCCTGAAAACGTCGCGTATGGCTCTGCGAACTTCACAGGCCGAGGAGCGGAACGTCCATGCGCCGCCGTCCTCTTCTTCTTGTTCTCGGCTAGCATGGTGCCGTTCTGGCAGACATAACGCCCTATGAGTTCCGTGGCCTCCGACATCACCGGCGATATGTCAACGTAATACTGCGGATGGAAATTCATCGTCTGCTGCACCGTCTCCTCGAAGAAATACAGTTCGCACGAGAAGCCATGGTCGCGCTTGACATTGAACAGCGCGTGCTGTACGGCGGCGGAACACTGCACATGGTCTGGATGGGTATCCACCGGCCAATGCGCGAACACGGCCTTGGGGCGGCGTTCGACGATGATGCGTTCCAGTTCGGCGGTGACATACGGCTCTGCGTATGCGCGTCCCCTGAAGTTTATCTGCGAAAGAAATATCGGGTCGCACCCAAGAGCCTTGCAGATGCTTCGCTCTTCTGCAATCCTCTTGACCGCAGTGCTGCCGTCGAGATACCCAGCTTCGCCGCAGCCTCCTTCACCACGGGTGAAATCCACCACCTGCACGGCATACTTGCTGCGCATCAGGAGAGCCAGTCCAAGGCATCCTTCCAGATCGTCCGGGTGTGCGCAGACAAGCAAAACCGCATCGCGCGGACGCGAAGCTTCCGCCACGGGCTGCGCAACGTCCACGCGGGTAAAATCGATCTTGTCTATCCACAGCGCCTGGATGGACGACTTGCCGTCCTTCCCGAACCGGCCGGGGCCGATCCAGAAGTACTCGCGCTCGTTCGGCACCCACGTGCAGACGTCGTACCAGGCATAGTCGGACGAGGTCTTCTCCGTACGCGGCTGGATGCCGCCGCGCCCGACTTTCGCCACGGGGTCGTAGACACCCGCCCAGAACGCCTCGCCGCCGTCTCGCAACTTGTCCACGCGCACCCGCACGCGCACCTTGTACTTCGCACCCGGCTCGAACGCGATGCGGTGCATCTGGAACGTGGCACACCACTCGAAGTGGGTGTTGAAGAGCTTGAGCGCCTTGCCGTCCGCAGCCTTTGGATCATCCGCAAAGTCGCCCCATGTCCCCTTCTTGGCAAGCGAGATGTGGTGCTCCTCCACCTCGCCAGACGTCGTCGAAATTGCGGCGACGGACGAACGCGCCACCAGCTCGCGCCATTCCTTCAGCAACTGCTCATGCCGGCTCGCGCTCTCAGCAAGCAGGATGTTCTTCGCCTCGGCCATACGGGCGAGAAGCGACTTGGCCAGTCCCTGCGCCTTCGCCAGATCGTCCGCCGCGCCCGACTTCCGCGCGAAGACCAGGACCTTGTCCGTCTTCAGGCGCAGGCGCTCCAGACGCAGGAAGTCGAATGAGAACGCCGCCATACGCGCGTTGTAGGAGGTGGCGGGATCGTCCTTCACGGCGTCGAGCGCCTGTTCCCAGCAACCGGCGGCGAATCCAAGGAACTCGTCCGGAAGCACCGAGTCCGCCACAGAATCGAATATCCGAAGCGGCTTGTTGGGGAAGGATGAGGCAAATCGCTGCATCTTGTGGATGGCCTCGAAGTAGTCGCGGACATACGGCGCGGCCTTGCCGTAGTAGCCCGCGAAGAAGTCGTCGAGAAGCGGCTTCATCGGCAGCTCCGGGTTCCACATCCACTTGGCGAGCAGCCAGCTCTTGAGCTCGGCGAAATCGCCGTGGCGTCCCTGGTAGGCGCCCTGCTCGAAGAGGCACTTCACGCCGTTCGCATGGAAGAACTTCACGTTGCCCTGGAGGGCGTACACGTTCGGGAACGGCATCGTGTAGTTGCGGAAGTCCGTCGTGTAGTCCCACACGTAGAGCAGGTCCGTCTGCTTCGCCCAGCCGCGGATGTCGTCGCGGAACGAGATGTTGTGCTTGTAGGGGCTCACGTCGATCGGCTGCGCGAAGTCGCACTCGATCGTGCAGAGGCAGGGGATCACGTTGTGCCGCAGGCGCGTCTTCTTCGGCGGCTTGCGCGTGTACTGGTAGGCGAGCGTCTCGATGAGCACGTCCGGGAACTCCTTCTCCACCGCCTCCGCCACGGCGTTCACGAAACGGACCATCGTGCCGGCATGCGACTCCTCCTCGTCGTCGATCGCCTTGCAGGCGGGGCATTCGCAGTAGTTGTACCAGTCGTTCTGGCTCACGCCGTAGAACTTCGCGCCCGGGTCGCGGCGGATGCGCGCAAGGACGTTGGAGGTGACGATGCGCAGCACGTCGGGGTTGGTGAGGCAGAGCTGCGAGGGATGCTTCAGGCGCTGCCCCTTCACCATGCTGAAATACTCGGGATGGGCGTCAAAGTACTTCTCCGGCGGCAGGAGCAGGTTGAACGTGTGGCAGCTGGCGAGTCCGCCGCCGAAGCGGAACGGCGTGCCGCCAAACTTTTCCTCGTTCTGCCGCCACGAGCGGCTGTTCACGCGCAGGCGCGCCGCGAACGCGCCGTTCTGCAGCACGTCCCACCAGAACGGCTCGCGCATCGCGAACGCCGGCACCTGCGTGTCGTCCAGCGTGTCGGGCACGGCGAAGCGGTCGCGGCGCGGCACCTTCTCGCACCACGACGCGTACCAGCGGCATCCGCCGAAGCGTTCAAGGAGCTCGTAGACGCCATACAGCGCCCCGCGATCGGGTGAACCGATCACCAGCAGATGCGGCGGGCGCGCCACCAGGCGAAACCCGTCCGTGCCCACATCCGCCTTGATGTCCGTGTACTTCGTCCCCCCGATCAGCACCGCCTTCGCGGGCAACGGCTCGGCGTCCGTCACGATCGGCAGCTTCACGCCGGTCATCTTCTCCGTGTAGTCGCGCAGCTCCTCGGCCGCGTACCTCTGCGACGGAGACGCAGCCGCCGGCACCACGATCGTGTACGCCGCCGGCGCGCCGCGCACAGCCAGCGGAAGCTCTCCGGCGCCCGCCGTGAGCAGAACCCCGCACGCAAGAATCAAGAAGGCATTTTTTCCCATGGCACATTCCGGGGCGTGGCAAACGCCTTACTTGAATTCGTTGAGGACCTTGTTGACTTCGGGCTTGTAGTTGCCCCAGTCGACACATTCCAGGACGACTCCTTCGCCGCCCGCGTCCTTCGCCATCTGCAGGAGCTTTCTCGCAGCCTCGGCCTGGCTGTCGCCCGTAAGCTTGCAGTAGGTCGGGATCCCCGGCTCATAGTTGTATACGGAGCAGTGGAACCACACCTTCGCCTTGCCGCGGCACTTCATCACATGGTCGTACACCGCCCGCGTCGAACCGTACGGATCCTTTGGCGAGGGCCTGACGCTCATGACCACGATCCCGTCCACTACGCCATCGGCGGCGAGCTTCTTCCAGTCGAGCGCGTACCTTTCCCACACTTCGCGATCCTGGAGATCCACGTACGGAAGCCCCAGAAGGAGGCGCGTCCGCCGACCGCGCGCGTCGATGTGCGATCTGAGCGCGCGCATGTACCGCTCGACGTATACGGAGACGATCTTGAGCCAGCGCTCATCCTTCGCGTCCGCAGGCGGCGGCGTCGAACCGTATTTGGACCGCCACGCGGCGAGAACCGGCGGCACGTACTCCTGCGCGGGCGTCCAGCCGCCGGAGCGGAACATGTCCACGAATATGGTGTCGGGATCCATGTCGAGCAGCTCGTCGAAGAGCCGCATCTTGTGCGCGAGCACCTCGTCGTACGCGAACGACGAGCGCTTGCACAGCGGAGCGCCCTTGTGCGTGCGGCACCAGTACTGCGGATGGTCGAGGTTCCATCCGCCGAAGGTGAACGTGGCCCAGTGGTTCTCCTCGAACGTCAGATGTATGCCGGTGCGCCGTCCGCGCGATGCCATGTACGAAAAGGCGTGGGCGATCAGGTTCGTCTCGCCCTTGTCCAGCTGCGACCAGCCGTATATCCCCGACAGCGGAACGCGCCGCTTGTCGATCGGCGGCTCCTTTATGGGGCGCATCTCCTCCGCGCTCGGATAGCGCGGAGTGGAGCCGGACTGGTTCCGCCACAGGAGCGTATCCGCGCCAGTGAGCATTACGTGGTCCACGATCTTCTCCGTCCCGGCCTTCGTCTCCGCGTCGAGAAGCGATACGAAATCGAAACTGTCCACAAGCGCGATCTTCTCGAAGGCGCAGACGGCAAGAGGGAGCGCGCAGACGGCAAGCGCCGCGATTGCGGGCGTTCCGCGGTTTGGCGATTTCTTCATTTGAACATCTCCTTCCTTGTGGGCGGCGCCGGAACGTTCGCGGGCCAGCCGGTGCCAAGCTCGATCCTGTGGACGCGTCCCTTGAACGGACGCGACCCGAAGCCTTCGGTGCCGGGCGGACCAAGCGAGAAGTTGACCGGCTTCAGGCAGTCGATGAGCCCGTCGGAATGCGCATTCACGAGAAGCGGCTGGCCCTCGACCAGGAGATAGCAGCGGTCGCCCTGGCGGATGCCTGTGACCGTTCCCTCGAAATCCTCTGGCAGCTGGCGCCCCTGAACGCCGGCATACATGCCGTTTGCGAAGCGTGTCGCCCACCAGGGCATCCCCTTATCGTCAAAGTAGAGCTGCAGCGCGCAGGGATGCTCCTTGAAGCGTCCGGTGAAAAGATGCTCGAAGCCGACCTTGCGGTTTCCGGCGGAGATGCGCGCGCGCACGAACACCGTGCCGGCGGCCGTATCGAAGCCAGCCGGCAGCGGCCGGGGCTCGCCGCCCATCGCAGGGTTGTCGGCGGACCACAGCACGCGCTCGGGCTGAATCTCGACGTCCTTCGCATCGCTCGCGAAGGATTCGTTGGGCCGGTCGCTGACGTCGAAGGGGCGAATGTCAAGCGCGCCATGGACGTTTTCGTAGACGAGCAGCCTGCCATCCGGGGAAAACGACGCCTCGCGCCCCGGGCAGACTCGCCTTATCGTCGCCGCCCTCACGTCGGTGACGTAGACGCTCCAGCAGGAGTCGCCTTCGCGCCAGCCGGTGAAGACGACGGTCCGTCCGTCGGGGCTCCACCTTGGCGCGTACGCGGGCATCATCGGGGGCGTGATCCTGCATGCGCGCTCCGGCCGGTCGGCGCGCGCCAGGAATATGCTCCATATGTCGCCGCATGCGGCCGATTCCGCCCAGACGAGGAGTTTCCCGTCCGGAGACTGCACCGGCTGCGACACGCCGCCGCCGGGACTCTCGCCCGGCGTGGTGCGGCGGAGCACCGGCTCGCCCCCTTCGACCTGACACGAATAGATGTAGCTGTTGCTCTGCTCCGCGACGCTGTTCCCGGACACTCCGCGCGTCGAGGCGAACCACACCGTCCGGCCGTCGGGCGAGACGGATGGCGTCGAATCGCGCCAGCGGCCGCGCGTCAGATCGCGTTTGACGCCATTCTTCCAGAGCCTCAGGTTGTAGCCTTCCTGCGACTTCTCCGCACGCGCCTGGAACGAGGTGCGCGTGATGGTACCGCAGGAGTAGACGAGTCCGCCGTCGGGAGTCCATGCCGGATGGAACGCCTGACCAGCCCCCTTTTCGATCCACTCGATCGTGCCCGTGTCAAGCCGCATCACGCCAACCGCGAGACGTCCGTCATGCTCCTGCTGGAAGGCGATGCTCTTCCCGTCAGGCGAGAAGACGCCGCAGGACGCCCTCTCCAGCGGCAAGAAGGCGGCGTACCGGCTGTAGGATATCGAAACCGCGAAGTCCTTCAGCCGGTAGTCGCCCGCGCGCGTCGGGAAAGTGGCCGAGAAGATGTTGGCCCCCTTGACGAGCGCGCCCGCAGGGATCGCGTACGTGCTGAACCCGTCCCTGCAGGCGGACGCCTTGAGGGGCTTTCCGTTCAGGGAGAGGGAGAGCGTCTCGCCGTCCCTCAGGTTAGTGAGGGCTGTGGCGCGTATCCGCGTCGCCTTGCGGGCGGCGGCCGGATCGTCACCCACCGTCACCGGGAAGGTGACCGTCTCGCCCGGACGGTAGTGGCGCACCTTGTCCGGCGGAAGCGCGGGATCGATCGGGGGGAGCCGGTCGTAGGAGTCGCCGCCCTTGAGCCAGTGGTCCGGACGATACCCGCCCATGCCGCGGTCGCGCGCGAAGTAGATCTTGTCCTCGCCCTCGCTGTCAGTGCCGTCCATCTGCGCCACGGAGTGCAGTTCGGAACCGTCAAGGTTGAACACGTAGATGCCGTCGACACCAGCGCCCGCCGCCTCGGCGAAGCGCGCCGCGTAGGCGGCGCGGGTCTCGCGCCCGGGGATGAACGGCTGCTTGGTCGTCCGAGCATTGCGCTCGATGCGCGATTCGTCGATCGAGGCGTAGAAGCGGATCCCGTGGCGGTGCGCCAGCTCGACGGATTTCTCCCACGTGTCGAGGCGGAAATACCCCGCGCCGACCCATGCGTCGACAAGCTTCTCGCTGAACCAGCGCTCCAGGTCGATGCCGCACGCCCTGTCGTACTCCACCGAATCCGGGGCGCGCATGAATACGACGATCGGCCGCCCGCGACGACGCCCGATCTCTTCGGACATCGCCCTCAGGTCGCGCATCAGATCCGTCATCATGTCGAGCTCCTCCTTCGAGGCGTGCCCGCCCTCGGCCACGCTCTTGAAGAGGATCAGATGGCGGTTGAAGTCGTACTCGACGCCATCGATGTCGTACTGCTCGAAGAACTGCCGCATGAACGACTTCATGCGCTCGCGCACCTCCTTGTGCGTGAAATCGACACAGCTCCAGCTGCACCAGCTGCAGAAGAGATGCTTGTTCTTCGTACGGTCGATATTGCCCATGAGGAACTCGGGATGTGCCCTCTTGAACGGCGGAAAGAGCGTGGTGTAGCCCTTGGCAAGCGACGAGCAGGCGTCGTGCTGGTCATTGATGCGGATCGAGACGAGAGCCCCAAGGTTGTTCGAATGGCAGAAGTCGACCGCAAGCTCCAGCGGATCCGTCCCAAGCGCGAAGAACTCCGAGGCCGCATTGTGCGAAGTGTACGTCCAGGGGTATTGCTCAAAGCGCTCGACGGAATTTGTGAGCGTGTCGCCCACGTTCCGGCAGGTGAAATACCCGAACCCGGCGCTTATCGGACAATACGACACCGAAGTTATCCGGGTGCCCGTCTCATGCTTGAGCCTCGCGTTCGTGAACGCCTGCACGCTCACTGGCCTGTTGTTGGGCCAATAGAGCACCTCGTTGCCGTCGGTGTTGTGGACGAACCGCCCGAGGCGTCCGATCGCCGCCTGCCGCTTCGCCTCCCACGCGGCATCCGCCGCGGATGCGCTCCAGGCGACGCCGCCCAGGGCCGCCAGGATCGCTGGAACCAGGATTTTCTTCATTGCATTCCTTCCTTCCGTTGCCAAACGCATTATACCTTCCTCTACGCCAATTGTCAACTCGCGGAAAGTGGCTCAATCTTTGCGGATTGTCTTGCAGAACTCGGCGAAGAATTCGGGATAGTCGCTGGTGAAGTGGTCGAAACCGATGTCCCAGAGCCGTTTGTGGACGTCGGCGTTGGTCCCCTCCGTCCAAGTGACGCCGTTCACCGTAACGCCATACCGATGCAGCAGCGCAATGGCTCTCTTGATGAATGGGGTCGATGGGCAGAACGGATCAGGCCGCGAAAGATCGGTACGCACGTGTATCTGCACCTGATCGATGCCATCGAAACCCGTGGCCGCCATCTCATCAAGGCGCTGCTGCACGAATGCCTCGGTCTTCGCAATGTTCTCCGGCGAGTTGTCCTTCGGGAAATTGCCGAGCCACACCATCGACCTTCCCGTGGGCGCGACCTTGCGCCATTCCACCACCTTGTGCCAGTTGTGCGAACAATAGTACGTCTGTTCGGTCACTCCGTACCTTGAAGCCATCTCCGCGATCAGCGCAGGCGGCGCACCCTTCTCGTCTACGTAAAGTAGACGCTCCGGACGGCCCTTCATGGCGGAGAACACCGTCTCCATCGTGACTAGGCGCGTCGTCGCGTACTGCGGTCCGAGATAGGAGCCCGTATCCACGTCCCGTATCTCCGCCCATGTGAGATCCTTGATCTCCTTGGCCGCGAGTTCCGGCGTGATGCCGCGTCCGATGCGACGAAAAGTCGTGTCGTGCATGGCAATGGCAACGCCGTCCTTCGTCATTCGCGCGTCCGCCTCCGGCGCGAATCCGAGTCCCCAGCACCAGAGGAACGTCTCAAGCGAATTGTCGGGGCGCGACGCCTTGCCTCCGCCACGATGTATCTGGCAGCGGTACAGGCCATTTTCCCTCGGAATCGGCTCTGGCTTGGCCCATTGCCCAGCCGCAAGCGACAGCGCCACCGAACACGTTGCAACCGCAAAAACAGACTTCATCTTGTTTCCCTTCCACATTGTGCAATTCTCAGTCTTTCCTTTTCTTGGTCGACGATCGAGAACATCATCGAAAACCGCATACATGATACCAAATCTTCACCATGCATGGAAGTATATAATGGAGTGGCGGAGTTGTGGACTGGTTATTGGGAAGGTTGTGAAGGTTGTGAGGCTACTAACGACTAGCCACTAACCACTAACCACTAGCGACTAACGACTAACGACTAGCGACTACTTTCGGCTTGTGTTTCAAACGGCATTCTGCTATCATTGTACCCGTTCTGAAACTGCATGGTCTCTATATTCCAATCACATCCAAGGAGCCAAAGATGTTGAAACTGCGTAGCATCGCCACCATTTGCACCATACTGCCGCATGGCCGCCGGATCGCGGCGCTCGCCATCGCCGCCGCGCTGGCGGCCGCTGCATTCGCGCGCGATACCCCCGTGACCGCGTACTGGACCGGCGCGTCGGACAGATACTGGACGAACTCCGCGAACTGGGCAGGCGGCGTCGTGCCAGGTCTCGTGCTGGACGGCGACGGGATAGAGACCGGCAACAAGAACGACCGGGCGCTATTCTCCGGCGACCAGACGATCACCGCCACCTCCATTCTCACATCCGGGCTGACCTTCATCAGCAACGTGGTATTCAGCGGCTCCGTGCCGGCGATCACGTTCGCCCAGAATCTGCCGATGGGCCAGCATGGCGTATTCTCCATCGAATCGGACGTGGAGAACATGCCCACGTTCTCGGCCGGATTCGGCTTCGGCTCGCACGTGCCACCTACGGAAAACCCCTACATGTCCATCTACAACAAGGCGGCCGGAAAGACGCTCACGATCCTGCACTGGGGCCTCTATACCTTTGAAGGCAAGAAGAAGAGCAACGACGGCAACGTCCTCATCTACGGCGCCGGCAACGTGTCGATAAACGGCTGGGGATCGTGGGATTCCGGCAATGGCATAGCCCCGTCCCTGTACCTGTATCAGGAGGGCGATGGGCGGTTGATCTTCAATACCACCTACATGTCTGTACGGGCGATGTACTTCTACAATTCCGGTACTCGGAAGGTCGAAGTACCCGCCGGGAAGATATTGAACATGAGCGGCGGCGGATACAACCAGTTCACCGCCCACACCGATGCATACATCTACGGCGATGGCGAGACATGGCTTTCCGGCTCGAAGGGCAGGAACGGCATGCAGGGAATCGATCCTGGCAAGATGCTGTGGATAGATACGTTCGTGACAAGCCGCGTGGTGGAGGCGACACTCCCCTTCCCGCCTGCGTATTCGCTCAGTTCCGGCTCCGGTACGATGAAGATAACAGGGCCGAACTACATCCCCGGTCCGCCGGAGGCCGTGGTCAGCGGCATCACGATCGACACCACGTCGATGGGGCTGAAGGGCGTGCGCAGCCAGCTCGGCCTGGGTGACGGCGTGCGTCTCGCAAATGGCGGACGCCTGCTCTACACAGGTACCGGCGAGACGACCGACCGCACGATCACGATCACCAACGGTACAGCCGTCGTGGAGCAGGGCGGCACTGGGCCTGTAGTGTTCAATTCGGACGTGGTTCCGGAAGTCTCCGGCTGCACGCTCAACCTGCGCAACAGCACGGTATACGACGCCACATGGGCCAAGGGGATTACCGCCGCGATCACACTGAAGAAGGAAGGCACTGGCCGCTGGATACTCTCAGGCGCCAACACCTACACCGGAAAGACATACATCTACGGCGGTACGCTCGCGCTCGCCGCAGGCGCCACGCTCCCCAGTTCGCAGGTGGAGCTCATCAACAACACGACGCTCGAAGTCCTCGGCGGCGATACCGCAACTGCCGCCACGCTAAACGTCCTCGCCGCCGGAACGCCATGCGCCATCCGCGCCACGGGCAAGGCGCGCGTGACCCTCAACGTCACCCCGATGACGCAGCAGGGCAGCCCGGCGTGCAGGCTCAACCTGACGACCGAGGACGATGCGGAATTCGTCTGGCCCGGCGCCACCGAGGCGACTGCATCGCCCAGCTGGGTGACGCTCAACGGCAAGCCGGCCACCTTCGCGGCGGACGGCACGATGCTCATCCCGAGCACCGCCACCGACACGGACATCCCCGCGCGCGGCGGCGTGATCCCGAACGATCCGACGGCGCACGTGGGTATCACCACGGCGGGCGACTCAGGCCCCATCACCCTCGCCGCCGCATCCACGCAGGTGAAGTCCCTCGTGCAGAAGACGGCCACCGCCGCGACCGTGGACCTTGCCGCCGGAGAGACGCTTTCCGCCGACATGCTGGCCGTCGACGAAGGCGCTTCCGCGCTGACCATCGGCTCGGCCGAGGGACAGGGTACGTTCGCGACTTCCGCCAGCACGCTCATCCTCGCCAACGACAGTGACGAACCGCTCACCGTCCGTTCGGCGACGTCCATTCCCGCCGGCACGGCGATCCTCAAGTCTGGCGCAGGCAAGGTGCGCCTGACCTCCCCGCTTTCATGGGCCGGTACGCTCTCGGCGATGGAAGGCACCTTCGCCATCTCGAACTCCACGATGTTCACGGGCACTCTCCTCGGAACAGGCACCTTCGCCAAGGAAGGCGACTACACATGGTCGCCGACCGTCCTGCAGAGCGCCTTCGATGGCGACTATCTGCTTGCTGGCGGCGTCACAAGGCCATCCAAGCCAGGCGTGTTCGGCACCGCGGTCGGGGCGCTCGTGGTCACCAACGGCGCCACGCTCGACGTAAACGGCGCGATGTCGTCCGCCAACGACATGAAGTTCGGCAAGAAGGAAGTGCGTATATCGGGAACGGGATCCAGCGGACAGGGCGCGATATACATGGGCACGACCACGGGCATGGCCATGGACACGTTTACCCGCCTGACGCTCGACGGCGATGCGAAGATAGGCCGCAGCGGGACGGCGAACACACAGCTTGGCATGAACTATTCCTCCACGGCGGGCAATCCCATGCTGAACATGAACGGCCACACCCTCACGCTCGCGGGATACGGCCTGCTGTGCCTCTCCAACATCGGCATGCAAAGGAGCGATGGCGTGACCAACGCCGGTCCGATCGTGCTGGAGAGCGTGGCCGCGAATGCCTCGGCCAACAACAACCTCCGCATCTACTATGGATTCGACCTCGGCGGTGACAACTCGACGCCCCTCGTGATGGGCGACAACACCGTGCTCACCCTGGCGCACTCCGTGACCACACAACGTAGGTCGATCGAAGTAGACGGGCCATCGGCCATGATCAACACGGTAGACGCCAGCGGCTCGCCTGGACGCGGAACCAACGTCAACCATCTGGCTGGCGACATCACGCTCAAGAACGCCAACACGCTTCTCAAGGTGTGCCCCAAGGATGAGACGATAAATACGGCCGTGAACCTCTCGGGCGAGATCAAGGGCCCCGGCAATCTCAAACTCGATGGCTACGGACGGGTCAACCTCCTGTCGCCGTCCAACTCGTTCACCGGTACAATGGAGATGGACGGCAACCACTTTTTCAGCGCATTCGCCGCCATGCCGGCCACGCTCCCCGACTTCTCCAAGGTGACGATCGCCGGCGGACGCATCGCGGTGCCGCTTGCGGACGCCGATGGGAACGATGCCTGGACGCAGGCAGACGTATACCGCCTCGCCAACACGATGAATACCATATCCAACGGCTTGGTAGCCGTGGACACCACCTTCAGCGGAGACCGCACGTTTACCATCTCCGATTCCGACATCACGCGCAACGACGGCTTCGGCATCGCGCACGAAGGCTCCAACACGCTGACCGTTACAGGCTCCAGTACAAAGCCCTTCGCCTTCGGCTCGTTCAACGGCGGTACGCTCAAGTTGACGGGCGGCCCCTGGGCGCTTGGCGCGGGCGACATCTCCTCCGACCGCGCGCTGGGCGATCCTCCGTGTGTGGTGCTGGAGAACATGACGGGGACCTTCGCGGACGACAACCGTCCCATAAACGTGGGCGCCTGCGGATGGCAGAAGAAATTCGACTCGCGCGCCATCCCCAAGGACTCCACCGGCATCCTGATCATCCGCAATTCGCAGATACTGGACGACAAGCCGAACGGCGACATCGACGGTACGAGCGACAACATCGACGTCGGCGGCGGCTATGCGACAGGCCGCGGCATCGTCGAGATCGAGGGCGATAACACGGTCGTCCGGGCCAAGCTGCGCGTATCGCACAACTGGGGCTCATCGGGAAGCGTTATCCAGCGAAGCGGCACTGTGATCAACTCCGGTAACGCAAGGGACAACATGGAAAAACGTCCCTCGTCGCTGGGCTACAACGGCACCGGCTACTACGAGCTTCGCAAAGGCACATACCGCCAGCTCGGGGCGATTCAGCACGCCACCAACGGCGACATGATCGACGGCATCTTTGCGCAGTACGGCGGCAAGTTCATAAGCGAGGCGCGGCCTGACTCGTCCGGG
>JAFXTB010000088.1 GCA_017525225.1 Kiritimatiellia bacterium | reverse complement strand
GGACAGCTGCCTCAGATACGACGGGTCGGGCAACATAGTGGGGCGCAACGGCGGGATAAAGGCGTGGCTTTCCGAGAACGTCCCCGAACTATATCCGCGCTACAAGACGATCATGCGCTACAAGGCCCTTGCCATGAGGCTCAGGCAGGCGATGGGCGTGAAGGACCCCGAGCCCACGTCCGCGCTGTTCGGCGAGGCTGGCAGCAATGGCGCTGCGCCTGGCGTAGCCGACATGGACGGCGTCGGGGCAACCGCCGCAGAATCCGCCGAGACGCAGAAACAGATGGCAGGTGGCAAAGGGGGAGAGGAAGTGGGCAATGAGAATTATTCCGCATTGAAATCTCATCTTACAGGCGGCGGTGAAGAGAGTGGCGATGGGGACGGGAACGATTGTGGTGGAATCCATGGCAACGAGAACGATGGCCGTAGAGGCGATGGCGGTGGAGACTATGGCGGCAGGGACGATGGCCACAGACGTAGGGGGCGTTTGGGACTGGCGCACATGCGAAGGCGGTGCAACCGCAGAAAAGAACGATTGCGGCAGCTGCTTGACGGTTGCGGGAACACGTTCAAGGACGTGCTCGCAAGGATAGATGCCGAACTGGACAGGGTGTGTTCAGGATAGATGTTGAACTGGACAGGATGTGCTCGTGGGAATAGGTTCTGGCTAGCCCGCCGCCCGCGCTGCGCGCGGAAATGCAGATGAGGATAAGTTTCGTTTAAAAGGAAACAATACACAACCACGAAACGCGCACTTCATCACCTTTTTTGTCTTGGGCGAGAGCTTGGCAATCTCTCCGATTGTACCGTCAAAGGCCGCGAAGTTTTGTGTATTTAATTGTCTTTTTCCCCTTGTTTTCTCCGGTAGAACTCATGCCGACACATGAAGAATCGCATCATCGGCAGGTTTCCGTCCCGAGCATCGCCTCGGCGTTGGCGAAGGTCTGTTCGGCGAAGAGATCGGCGGAAATTCCCCGGATGCCGGCGAGGAACCTGCAGGTGTGCACGATGAAGGCAGGTTCGTTCGGCTTGCCGCGCATCGGCACGGGAGCGAGGTGGGGAGAGTCCGTCTCGATCAGGATGCGGTCGGGCGGCACGAAGCGCGCCGATTCGCGTACATTGTCCGCGGCGCGGAAGGTGACGATGCCGGAGATGGAGATATAGAACCCCATGTCCAGGAGCCTTCGAGCGAAAGGCGGCGTGCCGGTGAAGCAGTGGATGACGCCCCGGCTCGGCACCTCCCGCAGTACACCAAGCGTATCGTCGTCCGCATCGCGGGTATGGATGACCACGGGAAGATCCCGACGGCGGGCCTCCTCGAGCTGGGCCGCGAAAAGCGCGAGCTGCGCCGCGCGGGTCTCGGGCGAATAATGGTAGTCCAGGCCGATCTCGCCCCATGCCGCCGGTTCCACGCCGGATGGCACAGGCGGAAGGTCCGCGCATCCGGCCTGGTCGCGGTCGAAGCCAAGGGCGCATACCGCGAGCGGTGCGGAGTCTGGATTGCCGGCGGCCTGGCGCACGGCGGCCACGGCGGCATCGTTGAGGCCTGGGGAGCCGCCGACGGCCATCAGCTTCTCAACGCCGGCCTGGCGCGCGCGCCCAAGCGCCGCCGCCACGCCGGCATCGTCCGGCTCGAAATGGCAGTGGGTATCGAAAAGCCTCATGGCAGGTACACCTCAGAGCAGAAAGCCGGCGGCCCAGCCGAAGAGCACGCCAAACACATACACGAGCCCCATGATGGCCAGGTTCGACCTGATGCTCCGGTTCGTGCGGAAAAGTACAAGCAGTCCTACGCCCGAACCCGTGAGCGAACCGGCCATGAGCGCCCCGGCGCTCATGCCGCCCTTGAGGTAGAGCTGCGCCTCCATCACCGACACGGCGCAGTTCGGGATGAACCCCACCAGACCGGCGACCATCTCGCCCACGAACGGCCTGTTGAACACCAGCTTCTCCAAGGCGTCCTCGCCTGCGAAATGGAACGCCAGCTCCACCGCGCCGGAGACGACAAGTATGAAGACGAAGATCTCTACAGCATGAATGAGCGCCGGACGCACTATCCCCCTGTGCTCGGAGCATCCGCACCGGCTGTGCGCGCAAAGCTCGTCCATGCGCGGCACGGGCGGACCCTTGCCGGTCAGCCTGAGCGCGGCGTTGACCAGGAGCCCGGCGGCGAGCCCGGCCAGCGTCTTCAGCGCCACTATCTTCAAGAGCAGACCCATCGGCGCATGGGCCGAGAGGAACACGGGGATGAGTTCATCGGAAGTGGACAGGAACACGGCCACGAGCGTGCCCGCCGTGACCATGCCGCCGGCGTAGAAGCTGGCGACGGCGGCGGAGAAGCCGCACTGGGGCACCGCCCCCGCGACCGCCCCGACGACAGGTCCCCAATGGCGAGCGCGCCCGAGCAACCGCTCGAGCGCGCCGCCCGCCCGCGCCTCCATCGCCTCAAGCGCCAGATAGGTGGCGAAGAGAAATGGGAAGAGCAGCAGGTTGTCTAAAAGGAAGTCAATCACTCTGGGGCGATAGCTTCATTCGGGCAGGTGGCCGCGCAGGCACCGCAGTCCACACACTTGGCCGGATCGATCGTGTAGGGCGTACCCTCGGTGATCGCTTCGGCCGGGCAGGCGTCCTTGCAGCAGCCACAGGCCACGCACTTGTCGGCGGCAATCTTATGAGCCATTTCGTATTCTCCTTCGTTGGTTGGTGAAACGCCGCTATTATCCCACACGTACCCGCTGTTAGGCAAGTATAAGTTGGATGAAATTCGTCATCTAGGGTGCGATTCTAAACCGTTGAGCCGCTTGCGCGTAGCGCGGTTGATACCGAGGCCTATGCCGACCTGCTCGCCCGACCCGCAGTTTGCAGGCACCCCGCCGGCATGATTTTGACGCGCGGGCCTTCACGCGCGCCCTTT
>JAFXTB010000087.1 GCA_017525225.1 Kiritimatiellia bacterium | reverse complement strand
CTCGACGAGGTGGTGTGGGCCGTCGAGCCGCGCAACGACACGCTGTCGGCGTTCGCCGACTACCTCTACACCTACGCCGAGCGGTATCTCAACACGATGCACGTTCGCCTGCGGGCGTCGATCCCGCCGGAACTTCCTGCGGCCGCCGTTACCAGTAAGACGCGGCATGCCGTCTTCATGTGCGTCAAGGAGGCGCTCAACAACATCGTCAAGCATGCCGCCGCCACGACGGCATTCGTGTCGCTGTCCATCCACGGCAACGAGGTGCGCGTGACGGCGGGCGATGACGGCAAGGGCTTCGCGGGACCGCGCGAGGGCGGCAACGGCCTCGCGAACATGCGGGAGCGCATGGCGGACATCGGCGGAACGTTCGCCGTTGGGCCGCGCGAAGGCGGCGGATGCGAAGTGGTGCTTTCGTTCAAATTGAATGGCAAGCCATGAAAGAAAAGAATTCCATCATCAAGGTCGCGCTCGTCGAGGACAACGCCGGCATCCGCAAGTCGCTCGAACGGCTCTTCGCGGAGAAGGACGACATCGAGATGACGCGCATGTTCGGAGACGGCGAGTCCGCGCTCGCGGAACTTGCCGCGCTCGCGCCGGACGTCGTGCTGGTGGACATCAACCTCCCCGGCAAATCCGGCATTGACGTCATCCGCGAGGCGAAGGCGGCGTTGCCGCAGGTGCAGTTCCTGGTGCTGACGGTCTACGACGACCCGGCACGCATCTTCCAGGCGCTGGCGGCTGGCGCGAACGGCTACCTGCTCAAGCGCGCCACGCCGACCGAGCTGCTGGCGGCCATCCGCGATCTTTACAACGGCGGCTCGCCCATGAGCGGCTCCGTGGCGCGAAAGGTGGTGCAGTCGTTCCACCAGATGGGGACGGCTCCGAACGAGACGGAGAACCTTTCGCCGCGCGAGAACGAGATCCTGCAGCTTTTGGCCGACGGCTACCTCTACAAGGAGATAGCGGAAAAGCTGTCCATCGGCATCGAGACGGTGCGCACCTACATCCGCCGCATCTACGACAAGCTGCACGTCCGCACCCGGACCGAGGCCGTCGTCAAGCACCTCACTCGCCGTTGAAAGGAGCTTGCAATTCAGCTGACGAGGCAGAGAAAGGTAGAGATCCATGCGCATCGTGCAACGTACAAGGATTGCCATCGTCCTGATCGGAATCGCATACGGCATCCATGCCGCAGAATTCCAGTTCAACGTGCAACCGGGCGGACGATATCTGGCGGTTCCTGTGGAAAGTGGTGCCCCAAAGATACTGCTGGAGATATTCGAGAACGGAAGGCGCTTGACGTACGATGCCGTCGAATGGGCCCGCCGCGATCCTACGTGGGTCGGTTCTCTTGACCTCGGCGAAGTCAAGGGCCGAACGCTAAGGTTTCGCTTCTCGGGGACGGAACTGCCGTCCATCTCCGCACGCGACTTGGTGTTTGCCGATAGACGTTTTCCTGGCGCTAAAGAGCAATATGCCGAATCGTGGCGTCCGCAGATACATTTCACGCCGCCGACTGGCCGGCTAAACGATCCGAACGGGCTCTCCTATTTCAAAGGCGAGTGGCACATGTTCTACCAGCATAGTCCGTTTACGCTCGGAAGAGGCCCAAAGCATTGGGGCCATGCCGTTTCGCAAGATCTGGTCCATTGGCAGGATTTAGGGGATGCGCTTGCGCCAGACGATTCCGGGAGGATGTTCTCCGGCAGCGCCGTAACGGATTTCGCGGACACGGCTGGCTTTGGCAAGAACGCGCATGTGCTGATCTACACGTGCGCAGGGGATACGTTCGATTTGTTCACCCAGCGTATTGCCTGGTCGCATGACGGACGAACCTATACCAAGTGGCCAAAGGCCGTCATAGAGAACCGGCCGGACGCCAATCGCGATCCAAAGGTTTTCTGGTATGCTCCCGGCAAACATTGGGTCATGCTCGTCTATGGCGAGGTGGCAAAGCTACGCCACGGCATATCGTTCTTCACATCTCCCGACCTGAAGAACTGGACGTGGGCAAGTTGTGTGCCGGGAGACTTCTTTGACAGCGGGTGTTATCTATACGAGTGCCCCGACATGTTCGAGATGCCCATCGAGGGCGAGATGGCAACTCGCTGGGTACTGACGGCGGCGAATCGGCAATACGCAATCGGCACGTTCGACGGGCAGACGTTCGTGCCGGAGACCGAGAGGCTGGAGCAGATGCGTCCGGTGGGCAATGTCAGCACCCCCGTCTATGCGTGGCAGACATTCTCGGATGTGCCTGATGGACGGCGCATACAGATTGCATGGAGTAAATACGACCCACTTGCTGGCGGAAACAAGGCAACGATGTTCAATCAGGCGATGACCCTGCCTATGGAACTGAAACTGGTTCGAACGGACACAGGCCTGCGATTGTCGCGTTTCCCTGTGAAAGAACTCGAGTCCCTGCGTAAAGGGCCTCCAATGTCGCTGAAAGATTTCAATGGAGAGCTTGTGGAGATCAAGTTCTCGTGCGTGCCAGTTGCCGACGCCGTAATAGCGTTAGACCTGCGCGGTATCAAGATTGAATATAGAGCCATCCAACATACGTTATCTGTTAATGGCCAATCGACTGCATGGAATCTGGACGCGGAAGGACGACTTGGTCTGCACATATTCATTGACCGCGTGGGGCTTGACGTATTCTCGCTGGATGGTTTTCAGTACATTCCCATGCCAAACATAAAGCCCAATCCATCAAAGACGCGCCTTTCCTGGAAGGCTAGCGGCATGAAGCAATCAGTACGTGCAGTAATAGAACAGGCCTGGCACCTGAGGAGCGCCATGTGAAAATCGGCATGATTTTCGCGGCGGCGATTGTGCTGGCGGCTTTGTCCGCGCCATGCGACATCGCATCCGACACGTGGGTGGCGACGGACGGGCTTGGCCGTTCGCTCCCCACGGCGGCGGAGGCCGGTCTGCCCAGGACAAACCGTACGGTCGCGGTGTTCTACTTCATCAACCGTCCCGCCGGCGAGAACGTGCCGGGACCGTTCGACGTATCGAAGATCCTGTCGGCGGATCCAGACGCCCTGAAGAAACCGGACTCGCCTCTATGGGGTCCGATGTGCTGCAACCACTGGTGGGGCGAACCGCTTTTCGGCTACTACTGCTCGAACGATCCGTTCGTTCTGCGCAAGCATGCGCAGATGCTGGGTGACGCTGGTGTTGACGTCATCGTGTTCGACGTGAGCAACGGGCCGACGTTCGACGCCTCGTGGCAGGAGGTCGTCCGCGTGTTCGCCGATGTGCGCGCGTCTGGCGGGCACACGCCCCAGATAGCTTTTTTGTGTCCGTTCCCCGCGTACCCGCCGTACGGCTTGCGTGGCGGCGAGCTGCGGCATCTGTGGAGAACGCTCTACGAGCCCGGCATCCATCCCGAACTCTGGTTCCGATGGAAAGGAAAACCGCTTGTCATCGCCCATCCCGCATACGCCGCCTCGGAGCCGGTGGCGAGCGGCTTCGGTCCAGGCGGGAAAGGCAAGCTCGTCGCCGAGCGGCTCGAGCCCGGACATGCGCTCGGACAATCGTTCGCCGCCAAGGCGCCGTTCGGGAACATACGCATCAGCACTCCCACGTTCGGTTCGCATCCGGATTCCGCGGCGACAATGCGTTTGCGCAAGGACGGTCCGAAAGGCGCGGTTGTGGCGGAGCAACGTTTCACCAACATCGCCGACAATGCGTCGCTTGTCATGCAGCTGGCGGACGCGTGTCCGGCGGGGCGTTACTTCATCGAGCTTGCCGAGCCCGCTTCATCCGTTGGCTGGTGGACCTTGAGAGCCGCAAAGAAAGACCTCGACGGAAAGGCGTACCGGGATTGCGTCCCTTGCGCGGGAACAAGAATGTTCTGCGCCTGGGGCGCGGAGGACGAAGATTCCAGGCGGATACGCGAATTCTTCGCGTTTAGACGTCCGCTTGCCGGTTACCGTGGAGAAGACGCGAAGGCTGGCGGATGGCCATGGCTGGAGGTCTATCCGCAACATGTCTACAGGGGGCTGGACGGGGAGGACGAGATGATGGCCGTCTCTGTGGCGCAGAATGCCAGTCCGGCTGGAAAGTGTGCGATGAGCGCGCCTGGTGCGATGGGGCGGCGCTGGCATGGCGGCGCAAACGATCCGCGTCTTGCGCAGTTGGCGTTGGGACCGAATTTTCAAGAGCAGTGGGACTTGGCATTGAAGGCTGCGCCGCCGCTCGTTTTCGTGACGGGATGGAACGAATGGCGCGCGATGCGCCTGCCGGAATGGAACAACTACCGGAA
The DNA here is from genome assembly GCA_017525225.1 of Kiritimatiellia bacterium. Taxonomy (GTDB): domain Bacteria; phylum Verrucomicrobiota; class Kiritimatiellia; order RFP12; family UBA1067; genus RGIG6720. The sequence continues at coordinate 768 of JAFXTB010000087.1, read as the reverse complement.
TGAAGCGGGCGTGTTCTGCGACCAGTTCAATCCCGAATTCTCGCGCGACTGCGAACCTGTGAAAGGGTTCTGGGGCGACGCGTACTACTGGCAGCTCGTAGCTAATGTCCGCCGGTACAAGGGCGTGCATGAAATACCGCCGACGGTCTCGCGTCCGATCCGCATCGACGGCAACTTCGACGACTGGCGGGACGTGCAGCCTGAGTTCCGCGACACCGTCGGCGACGAAGTGCGGAGGGATTTCACCGCGCACGGGACGAAGGCCGGACGTTACGTGGACATGTCCGGTCGCAACGACATCGTGGCCGCGAAGGTCTCGCGCAATGGGAACGACATCTGCTTCTATGTGCGGACACGAGAGCCGATGACGGCACCTGACGGCCAGGACTGGATGAAGCTTTTCATCGACGCAGACCGTTCCGCCGCCACAGGCTGGCTGGGGTACGATTTCATGGTGGAACGCGCGATGGCTGAGCGAGGCGGACGTCATGTTGGACGAACCGTCTTGCGGATGCACGAGCCGGGCAAGCGGACTGGCATGTTCTCATGGTCGGCGCCGTTGGCGGAAGTGTCTGCCGCATGGTCTGGGAAAGAGATGGAGATTGCCGTTCCCGCATCGGCGTTCAGGGGGCGGCTGCTTTCAGACGGGTTCGATTTCAAGTGGGAAGACCACTCGCTCCAATCATACGACTGGACGGATTTCACGCTTCACGGCGACGCCGCCCCCAACGACCGCTACAACTTCCGCGCTCTATTTTGAGGCAGTTG
>JAFXTB010000086.1 GCA_017525225.1 Kiritimatiellia bacterium | reverse complement strand
TCCTCACCTCAGATGGGAATCCGTTCCAAAGTCGGCAAACGGGCACGGGCGAGTTAGCCCGTGCGCCAAAGGCAAGTTGTTTCAAATAGTTGTTTCCAAACATCAGAAGGCTCTGCGGTGAATTACGCAGATGCGCCCGAATGCCGCGGGCATGGCGATTCTCTCTTGCGCAAGAGACGCCGTTTGAGGTATAATATCGGCGATCCGGGACATGGTGTTTCCGGAGCATGATACATTATCCAAGCAAAGGACTGACATGAAGAAGACATTGTTCGCGCTGGCGGCCGGTGTGGCCGCGGCGGGGTGCTGTTCGCTGTGTTGCGGCGACAAGCCGTATGCAGAGGACATCGACGAAGGTTTCGTCTCGCTGTTCAACGGCAAGGATCTCACGGGCTGGACCGGTGCCACGGGCATGTACGGCGTTGAGACAATAAAGGTCGAGATGCGCGGTACCAAGCGTCAGAAGGAGTTCCAGGTGCTCTCCTGCTTTCCCGAACGCCAGGTCAAGGGGCAGCCAGGCAACCTGTGCACGGAGAAGGAGTACGACAACTTCATCCTCCGCTTCGAGTTCTGCATGCCGGAGAACGGCAACAACGGCGTGGGCATCCGCATGACGGATCCCGCCAAGGATGGCGCCTACCACGGCATGTGCGAGCTGCAGCTGCTGGACGACGGTGGCAGCAAGTACTACGATTCGGCGGCAAAGAAGGACCTACTCAAGCCCTACCAGTACACGGGCTCCGTGTACGGCATAGTGCCCGCCCGCCGCGACAACTTCAACCAGACCAAGTGGAAGGCGAAGAACTACGCGGCCGGCGGCAGCTATCTCAAGAAGGCCGGCGAATGGAACTTCGAGGAGGTGCGCGTGGCGGGCAGCCGCATCCAGGTGCTGCTCAACGGCATCATGATCACGGACGCGGACGTCTCCAAGTTCAAGGGCGATGGTACCGACACGATGGACGGCAAGAAGCATCCCGGCCTCCACAACAAGAAGGGCCGCATCGGCTGGCTCGGGCACGGTTCGCACGTCATGTGGCGCAACATCCGCATAAAGGAGCTTCCCGCCTGCGCGTCGCTCGACAAGGTCTGCCCCTGCCTCAACAAGGAGCTGCCCGGCTTCACCCGCCTCTTCGACGGCAAGTCGCTCGCCAACTGGAAGGGCGTGACCACGAAGGAGAAGTTCGACAACCCCAAGGTGCGCCAGGCCGCAACGCCCGAGAAGCGCGCCGAGATCCAGAAGATCGCCGACAAGCAGATGCGCGAGCACTGGTTCGTGCGCAACGGCACGCTCTTCTTCGACGGGCTGGAAGGCGGCTATTCGCTCGCCACGGTGAAGGACTACAAGGACTTCGAGATGTACGTCGACTGGCGCATCCTCTCCGTGCAGGGCGACAGCGGGCTCTATCTCCGCGGCGCTCCGCAGGTGCAGATATGGGACGCCCACAACCAGTGGGACATCGGTTCCGGCGGTCTCTACAACAACAAGAAGAATCCGTCCAACGCGCTGTGCATCGCCGACAAGCTTCCCGGCGACTGGAACCGCTTCTACATCAAGATGGTCGGCGACAAGGTGACGGTGCGTCTCAACGGCAAGCTGGTCGTGGACAACACCGTGCTCGAGAACTACTTCGACCGCGAGAACGGCATCTTCCCGGTCGAGCAGATCGAGCTGCAGTGCCACGGCGATCCGCTCGAGTTCCGCAACATCTACATCCGCGAGCTGTAGACGATGGCGCATCCTCCATTCCTGGCCGGGGCGCGGGTGGCGTTTACCGCCGCCGCGTCGCTGGCCCTGGCGGCGCAAGGCGGAGACTTCGGCGTAAAGGAGCTCGTGCATGTGTACGAGAATCCCTGTCCGCAGCTCCGCAGCCGCCAGCCGATATTCCCCAACCTGTGCGAGCTGCCGGACGGCACCTTGCTCTGCTGCTACATTATCGCCGAGGCGATGGAGGCGGTGAACGCGCGCAGCTACCTTTCCGCCAGCCGTGACGGCGGCAAGACGTGGTCCAAGCCCTGGCGCATGTTCAAGGAAGTGGATCCGCCCGAGACAGAGTATTTCAAATGCACCAGCCTGGGCGGTGGACGCGTGGCGGCGCTGGGATATGGCGCCGTGCGCATCGACCCCGACCAGCCGCAGGGCAACCCCGAGACCGGCGGGCTGCTGCCGCACCGCGTCTACTGGGCGCTGTCGGAGGATGGGGGCAGGACTTGGTCCGGGAAGCGTCCGATAGATGAATCATGGCACGCCCACACCGAGGCATCGGCCCCGCTGGTGGTGCTGAAGGACGGCGCATTCGCCGCCCCGATCACCGGCTTTCCGGACTGGTCCGGCAAGATGACCTCGCGTCTGTGCGGCAGGATGCTCGTCTCGCGCGACGGCGGCGCCACCTGGAACGACGACACGGTGTGCATGGATTTCGGCGATGCGAGCATCAGCTGCTACGAGCAGCGCTTCTGCGTGCTGGATTCCGGCACAATAGTCGACATCGGCTGGAACGAGGATCTCAAGACCGGCCGCCGCCTGCCGAACCACATAACGTATTCGACCGATGGCGGCAGGACGTTCTCCAGACCCATCAGCACGGGCGTGATGGGGCAGGCCTCGTCGCTTTGCGCGCTGGGCGGAGAGCGCTTCCTGGCGGTTGTGGCGCGCCGGCGCGATACCGATGCGCCCGGCGTGTACGGCTACGTGTGCGACTTCCGCGACCGCAGGTGGAACGTGGCGGCGCAGGGTGTGCTGTGGAGCGCCGGGCCGGGTCCGATCAAGAGGGACCGCAAGATGGCCGAGGTGTTCGGATTCCTGAAGTTCGGCCAGCCGTCGGTGGTGCGTCTCAGGGACGGCCGGCTGATGCTGTGCTTCTGGTACCAGAAGGAAGGGCAGTACCAGGTTGCCGTGGGCGAGGTGGACCTCGGCGGCGCCTGTGCCAGATAGAGAAGGGTTTTCAGAGACACGAGTCCAAGAAGGAGAAGACAGACAATGACCGTAGATACGCTTTGCGTGCAGGGCGGATGGAACCCCGGCAAGGGCGAACCGCGCCAGGTGCCGGTGTATTCATCCACCACCTTCCGCTACGAGACTTCCGAGCAGATGGCCGACCTGTTCGACCTCAAGGTTCCGGGGTACTTCTACACGCGCCTCGCGAACCCGACAAACGACCAGGTTGCGAAGAAGATAACCGCGCTGGAGGGGGGCGTGGGGGCGATCCTCACCAGTTCCGGGCAGGCGGCGTCCACGTTCGCCGTCCTCAACCTCTGTCAGGCCGGCGACCATGTGGTGTCGTCGGCGCAGATCTACGGCGGCACGTTCAACCTGTTCGCAGTGTCGCTCAAGAAGCTTGGAATAGACTTCACCTTCGTGGATCCCGACGCGCCCGCGAAGGAGATTGCCGCCGCGATCCGCCCGAACACGAAATGCGTGTTCGGCGAGACCGTGGCCAATCCCTCGGGCGTGGTGCTCGACATCGCCAAGTTCGCGCGCGTGGCGCATGCCCACGGGCTGCCGCTCATCATCGACAACACGTTCCCGACGCCCGTCCTGTGCCGCCCGTTCGACTTCGGTTGCGACATCGTCACGCATGCGACGACCAAGTACATGGACGGCCATTCGTCGCAGGTCGGCGGATGCATCGTCGACAGCGGCAACTTCGACTGGGCGAAATATCCGGACCGTTTCGCCGGGCTGGTCGCGCCGGACGCGTCCTATCACGGTCTCTCGTACGTCAAGGCGTTCGGGAAGATGGCATACATCGTGAAGTGCACCGCGCACCTGATGCGCGACTTCGGCTCCATCCCCTCGCCGTTCAACGCGTTTCTGCTGAACCTTGGGCTTGAGTCCCTGCATGTGCGCATCCGTCGGCATGCCCAGTCCGCGCTGACCATCGCAAAGTGGCTCAGGAAGCAGCCAAAGGTGGCATGGGTGAACTTCGCAGGGCTGCCGGATTCGCCCTACCACAGGCTCGTCAGGAAGCAGTTCAAGGGCGGAATCCCCTGCGGCGTGATGACATTCGGCATCAAGGGTGGACGGGCGAAGTCGATAAAGTTCATGGATTCACTCAAGCTCATCGGGATCGTCACGCATGTGGCCGATGCCTGGAGCTGCGTGCTCCATCCCGCGTCGCATACGCACCGCCAGCTCACCGATGCGCAGCTCAAGGCCGCAGGCATCCCTCCCGACCTCATCCGCTTCTCGGTGGGGCTGGAGGATCCGCAGGATCTCATCGCCGACCTCAAGCAGGCGCTAGCGAAGATCTGATGGGCAAGTTCCTGCTTATACTTGCGCTCCAGACATGTCTCGACCGTGCGGGCTTCTCGCCCAATGCGATCGATGGCGAATGGGGGCGCAGATCGCAGGTGGCCCTGGCGACATATTGCGCCGTCAAGGGAGTGCCCGTGCCATCGTCGCCGGAGGCCGCATACGCGGAGTTCTTCAGGCGTTCGCCGCCGGCCTGTGCCACGGTGGAGGTGACTGCGGCGGACGTGGCGGCGCTGGTGCGGATGCCGGAGCGTCCTGCGGATAAGGCCCGGCTCCGGTACATGGGCTACGAGACGCTCCAGGAGATGTTCGCCGAGCGCGGCCACCTCACGGAAACGGCGCTCAGGCGGCTCAACCCGTCCCTGCCCTGGCCGAATCCGCCCGTAGGGGCGAAGGTGCGCATACCGTATTTCCCGGGGCAGAGCGCCTCCGTCCGGGCCAACGTGCTGCGCGTGTCGCTGTCGCGGCGCGAGATCACCGCCTTCGACGCGAAGGGGAGGCTGCTGCTGCTCCTTCCATGCTCCATCGCCGCCGACAAGGACAAGCTTCCGCCGGCCGGCGAGCTGCTGGTGGATACGATGGTGCCCAGGCCGAACTACACCTACACGCCGGATTTCACGCCGAAGGGAGCCAAGGTTGTGCGGCACATCCTGCCGCCCGGACCCAACAACCCGGTAGGCTCGGTATGGCTGGGGCTTTCGCTTCCAGGCTACGGCATACACGGCACGCCCAGGCCCGAACGGATAGGCCGCGCCGAATCGCACGGGTGCTTCAGGCTTGCGAACTGGAACGCGAAACGGCTTTATTCGATATGCGATACGGGCGTGGCCGTGGTTGTAGAGCGGTAGGACCCTCTGGAGCGCCGGGTATACGGGCTTTCCCGGCCAGCCAACATTTCTACATTCAGGCACTTGAAAAATCGGCCCAAAAAGAGTAAAATATCACTTCATTTCAAAAGGCACACAAGAGGAAACAAGATGAATTCGGATTCTTCCCGTAACGACATCTGGAAATGGCTGGCGCTGCTGATCATAGCCGTGTTCTCCATATATGTAACCTTCCCTGTGAAGGAGAAGCTCCGTTTCGGGCTGGACTTGAAGGGCGGCACGTCCTTCACGCTCGGCGTGGACAAGGACAAGCTGCGCGAGACGATCATCGCCGACCAGCCTGCGCTCTCCAACGAGACTGCCCTTGTCGAGAAGAAGGTGCAGGAGACGCTCGCCGGCTGCGATGCGCGCATCATCCAGGTCGTCCGCCGCCGTGTGGACGGCATGGGCATGAACGAGCCTGTCATTCAGGGGATGAAGGACCACCGGCTTCTCGTGCAGCTTCCGGGCGTCGACGACGATACGCGCCAGGCCGCGAAGAAGTCGCTGCAGTCCGCTGCCTTCCTGGAGTTCCGCCTCACGCATCCGCGCAACGACGATCTCGTGAACAAGCTCCTGTCGCTGGACGTAGCCCCCGAAGGCTACCAGAAGGGCGGCAGCGGCTACCAGCGCGCCGCGAACTACAACGAGGTCGCCGCGAAGAAGGGCTATGCCGCGCGTCTGGCGGCGTTCCATGTGCCTGATCCCCGCTACCAGTTCATGCTGGAGAAGACCGGCGACGGCGTGAGCTACAAGCCGGCGTTCGTGGCGAGGGCGTCGCCGACGGGCACATCCAAGCGCTTCACGGGCGAGTACCTCACATCGGCGTCGGTCGAGCGCGACCCGGCCGGATCGCTCGCAATCAGCTTCTCGCTCAACTCCGAGGGTGCGCGCCTGTTCTCGCAGATCACGCGCAACTATGTGGCGCACGGGCCCAAGAATCCGTCGGACCGCGGCCGGCAGCTTGCCATCATCCTCGACGACGTGCTCGTTTCCGCGCCAGTCCTCCAGAGCGAGATCGGCGCACACGGTCAGATCACCGGCCACTTCACGGCGTCCGAGGCGCAGCAGCTGGCGAACGACCTGAACGCCGGCGCCCTGCCCGCGCCGCTCCGGATACTTGCCGAATCCTCCGTGGCGCCGACGGTGGGTGAGGACGCGATCCACGCCGGCCTCATCGCGGCCGGGCTGGGCTTCGCGCTCGTGGCCCTGTTCATGTTCTTCTACTACTGGTTCACGGGCCTTGTGGCCAATCTCGCCCTCTTCCTCGACATCGTCCTCCTGCCTGCCGCGCTTGTGTTGGTGGCGAACGTGCTTGGCGTCTTCGCCAAGGATGCGACGATGGGCGCCACCGGCTCCCTGCAGCTGCCGGTCCTGACGATGCCCGGCATCGCGGGCCTGGTGCTGACGCTCGGCATGGCCGTTGACGCGAACGTGCTCATCTTCGAGCGCATCCGCGAGGAGTTCCAGAACAAGGCATCCGCCGGCATGGCCATAAAGAACGGCTACGGTCGGGCCTTCACGGCGATCTTCGACTCGAACCTCACGACGATCATCACGGGCGTCATCCTCTTCATCGTCGGGTCCGGTCCCGTGCGCGGCTTCGCGATCACGCTCACGGGCGGCGTGCTCATCTCGATGTTCACGGCCGTCGTGGTCACGCGGCTCGTCCTCGACAAGTTCGTCGATACCGAGCGCGTCAAGCCGTTCCGCATGATGCAGTTCTTCAAGAAGCCGAACTTCGATTTCGTAAGGCTCGGCAAGGTGACGACCACCGCTTCGCTGGCCGTGATCGTCGTGACCGTCGCGCTCTTCTTCTTCCGTGCGTTCACGAACCCCGCCTCCGTGCTGGCCGTGGACCTTACGGGTGGTACGTCGCTCGTCTACGCGGTCAAGCAGGATGCGAAGCCCGCTGTGGGCGATGTGCGTAAGGCGCTGAACGATTTCGACAACGCCGCGGTCATCCAGTACTCCGAGGGCCTTGGCGACGCCACCCTGCTCGTGAAGACGGGCGAGACGGCCGAGACAAAGAAGGGCCAGACGCTTGAGAACCACGATGTCGGCGGGCATGTCACCAGGCTCCTGCAGAAGGCGTTCCCGCAGTCCGAGATCAAGCCGGTGTCCGTCGACGAGGTGGGTTCGATGGTCGGCGCAGACCTCAAGAGGTCCGGTACGCTCGCGGTGTGCTTCTCGCTGCTGGCGATCCTCGTGTACGTGGGCTTCCGCTTCCACTTCGGCTTCGGCGTGGGCGCGCTTGTGGCGCTGGCGCACGATGCGCTGATCTCGCTCGGCCTGTATTCGCTGTGCGGCCGCCAGGTGTCGCTGATCGTCGTGACGGCGCTCCTGACGATCATCGGCTACTCCGTGAACGACACGGTGGTCGTGTTCGACCGCATCCGCGAGGATCTGCGCAAGGATCCGAAGTCCTCTTTCAAGGATGTCTGCAACCATGCGATCAACGCCTGTCTAGGACGCACGGTGATCACGTCGGTGACGACGTTCTTCGCGGTGGCGGCGCTCTTCGCGTTCGGCGACGGCTCGATCTACGACTTCGCGCTGACGATGGCGATCGGCGTGCTGGCCGGTAC
>JAFXTB010000085.1 GCA_017525225.1 Kiritimatiellia bacterium | reverse complement strand
TGGATTATAGAATGCAGGCGGACGACAATGCCGACACTGCGCATAGGAGAAAGACATGCATCAAGCAACCCGGGCGGGAAATGTGGAAATCGCCAAAGCGATTTTGCCTATTGACATCTGTTCTCATAGGAGATGCGCCCGCGGCATTCAAGCGCCCGTCCCCGCCGGTTCAACGCACCTGCCACTGGTCCTCGGGCACCCCGCCGCCGGACTGCGCATCGCCAATCTCGCGCACGACCTTCCCGAGACCGACGTTCCCGGACATCCTGAGCACCTCGCAGTGCGGTCCGATGTAGGCGTCCTTCGTCGCGCCGCGGTAGATGTTGTTCTCGAACACGATCCCCCTGCCGCCGTTGCGGAACGCCACGGCCAGCGAGGCGTGCGGCGAGAGCGTGAAGATGTTGCCAGTCATCACCACCGGACCGTACGTCGCCCCCTTTTGGTACGTCGTGAAGTATATCTCGGGATAGCGCTCGAAGCCACCTCCCTTGTGGTAGGTGAGCCGCCCCTTGCCGATCTCGGGCGTGCACTTGAGCGTGTTGGAGCAGAAGATGTTGTTGGCGATGATGATGTTCTTCGGCTGGTTTATCCAGCTGCCACGGCCGCCGTTGCGGAACGTGTTGCCGATTATCGTGATGTCTTCGGTGGACGCCTCCACGCTCATCACGCGCGAGCCGTTCGTGCCGTCCACCGTGTTGCCCGTTACGGTCACGTCCTTGCAGAAGTGGGCTATGAAAAACGCACCCATGCGCGCCCCGGTTATCTGGTTCGCGCTGAACGTCACGTGATGGCAGCCCGATATGTGCATGGCGTCGCCGCAGGCGTTCATCCGGCATCCCGAGACTATCACGTTGGCCGCGAAGCACACGTCGATACCGCCCTTGCCGGGGCCGCTGCCGCGCGGACCCCACTGCCAGTAGGACTTCGAAAGGGGTGCCGAGAGGTCGTCATACCTGTTCGCCAACGCCACCTGGTCCGCATCGAAAAGCTCCGGGTGCGCACGGCGCTCCCACAGGAAGCCGTAGTCCCACATGAACTTGCCGCACCGCGAGAGCGAGCAGTCGCGCACGTCTATGTTCTCGGCCCGGTTCGTCACGCCCTTGCCGATGTAGCCGATCACCGTGACGGCCGCGCCGCACAGCCCGTCGCCACCGATGTCAGATACGCGTATGTCCGCCGTGCGGCCCTTCGCGGTCGTATCCAGCACTATGCCGCGGCTCGACGCATGCGGCTCCCAGTCGTTGTCCTTGCGGGCAGGATCGTACACGTACCCCCGGAAGAACCCGCCGCGCCAGCTGAAGCCAGTGATGTCGGTACCGCGGAACATGGTGAGATGGCGGCCGCCCAGCTTGCGCGGGAAGCGGAACTCCGCACCCTCCGCCACCACGATGCATCCGCCGTAGAGGGGGATGGGGGACGATCCCTCGAAAAGATACACGCCTGGATCTATGACCACCTTGCGGCACTTCGCCTTCGCCGCGGCCTTGAAGAGGTCGCGCAGGGCGGCGGTGTCGTCTTGCACGCCGTCGGCATGGGGCGAGAACGAGGACAGGTGCATCTCCGGCACCTGCGAGCCGGCGGCCGCCAGGGCCACTGCCGCGACAAGCGCCGCGACCACGCGGCGACGCGGCGCCGTGGAGCATGCCGCATGATCTACCCACCGCATCATGCCAGGATCCGGCCGCGCTTTAAGTTCAAAGAGGCCATCACATCCCCGAACGGCCGCGAAGCGTGCCGTGGCGGAGGAAGCCGTCGTACTTGCGCACCAGCAGGTGCGACTCCATGATGCGCAGAGTGTCGAGCGCCACGCCCACGATGATCAGAAGCGACGTGCCGCCGAAGAAGGAGGCGATCGCCCACGGCACCTGCATGCCGCCCATCAGCAACTCGGGTACGAGCGCCACGCAGAGCAGGCCCGTGCCGCCAATGAGGGTGATACGCGTCATGAGCGCATCGAGATACTCCGCCGTGGCGCGACCGGGGCGTATCCCGGGGATGTAGCTGCCGTCGCGCTTCAGGTTCTCGGAGATGTCCACCGCATTGAACTGCGTGGCCACCCAGAAGAACGCGAAGAAGAGGATGAAGCAGGCGTAGATCAGCATGTGCACCGCGCCCATCTCCGAAAGCTGCACCCCGAAACTGCGCAGCCATGCCAGCACCGTGTAGGGCGTGTCGGCCGGAATGAACTTCGTGAGCACCGCCGCAGGGATCTGCAGGAGCGGCTGCGCGAAGATGATCGGCATCACGCCCGTGTAGTTCACCCTGAGCGGCATGTAGGTCTGCTGCATGCCGTAGGTGTTTCCGCCGCCCATGGAACGGCGGGTGGAGTGGATCGCCACGCGGCGGACGCCCTGCGTGAGCATCACGGTGCCCATCACGACCGCGAATCCGAAGAGCAGCAGAAGGGCCAGCTCGACGGGCGAACGGGTCGCGGCCACGCCACCCATGCCGAAGTAGCGCTCCCAGGCGGAGATGATCGCCTGCGGCAGACGCGAGGTGATGTTGATCATGATGATGAGCGATGCGCCGTTGCCGATGCCGAACGTGGTGATCTGGTCGGCAAGCCACATCACAAAGAGCGCCGCCGAGGTCATGCCGATCACCGTCATGAGCTGGAACCCAAGCCCGGGGTTCGCCACCAGCTGCACGCCGCCGAACGCGGGCGAGAGCATGTTCGGGTGCATGAGCGCCGTCGCGATGCCCCAGGACTGCACGACGCAGAGCACGATCGTGAGGTAGCGGGTGATCTGCGCGAGCTGCTGCCTGCCGGACTCGCCTTCCTTCTTGAGCTTCTCGAGCGAGGGGATCACGGAGGACAGCAGCTGGATCACGATCTGGGCCGAGATGTACGGCCAGATGGAGAGGAAGCCGATCGCGCACTGGCCGAGGGCGCCGCCGGTGAACACCTCGAACCAGTCGAATAGTCCGCCGCCGCCGGACGAGGTACGGATGTCCTCTATCGTGCGCTGGAGCGTCTGCCAGTCGACTCCGGGCGTGGGTATCTGCGACACGAGACGGCACACCGCCACGAGACCGAGGGTTATCAGAATCTTCTTGCGCAGTTCGGGAATCCGAAATGCGTTTGAAAAGCCCTTGAACATCGCCATATTCTTTTTCTCTCCGTTGGATCTACCTGTTTTTCCTTAAAAGGAACGTGTATTATAGCATAAAACTGGTGGATTGTACACCCGCAAACTCACTTGAAATCGCGGATGGCCTTGCAGACGTCTTCCGGGTAGTTCCCATAGTCCACTATCTGCAGCACCACCCCGCGCGCACCGTGCTTCTTCGCGAGCTCCAGAAGCCGGGTGGCACATTCCGCCTTGGAAAGCCCCGTGGCCTCCGCATAGTCGCTGAAACTGTTCTTCGACTGACCGGGATAGGCGTTCACTGCGAAATAGACGTCGGCCTTGCCTTTCAGCGATGCGGCCAGGGCGTATGTACGGTCCGTGGCCGTCCAGGGATCGAGGCCCTTGGCCGACGGTGCCCTGAAATCCACATACGGGAAGCATATCCCGTCGATCTCGCCGGCGGCGCAGAGCCGTCGCCAGTCGACGCCGTACACGTCCTTCATCTCGTCGCTGTCGAGGGTGAATATGCGAAGCCCCATTATCATGCGCACGCCTCTCTGGCGGCAGCGCCGCGCCATCGACAGTATGAACCGCTCGTAGAGCTCGCCGCAGTGGCGGATCCACTTGGGGTCGTGCCAGTCCTTGGGCGGATTGCAATTGTATTTGCTGCGCCAGCGCGCCACGTTCACAGGCGTGTACTCGAAGCGGGGACCGTATCCCCCCTGGCGGCCAGTGCCGAGGAACACCAGCTTCACGCCGCGGTCCAGGATCTCGTCCAGAAGCCTGATGCGATGGTCGATCTCCTCATGGTACGAAAACGAGCCATGTCCGGGCCAGGGCGTACCGTTCGACATGACGCACCAGAATTCGGGATGTTCCAGCACCCAGGTGGAGAACGTGAAGCTGAAGTAGTGGTTCTCCTCCACCGTGAGGTGCACGGCGGGCGTCCTGCCCGAGGCTGCGGTGATCTCGCAGGGGTACGCCAGCAGATCCACCTCGCCGCGGTCCAGCTTCAGCCAGGCGTAGCCCTCACGGCTTTCTGGTACGCGAAGCTTCGAGAACGGCATGTCCGAAAGCGGCAGCCTCTCCTCCGCGCTGCGGTAGCGCGGCATCCCGCCCGTCTGGTTGCGCCATGCCATCGCGTCCGCGCCCGTGCGCGCGATGTGCTCGAGCATCTTCTCGCATCCGCTCCTGCGCTCTATGTCGTACACCTTCGCGAAGTCGAAGGTGTCGATGCAAGCGATCTTCTCCAGCGCCGCCGCCGCGAAGGGCATTGCGGCGGCCGCGGCCAGCGCACAGAATGCCCTTGCCATGCTCGTACCCGATCCCAGGGCCCGTATCTCTGCAGTACCTCTCATTTGAACGCCTCCTCCGCGTTGAAGTCGCATTCGTAGATCATGCCGTCACGCTCGTAGGCCAGCTGGCGCCCGTCCGGCGAAAAGGCCGGCTCCATGCCGTCGGCCAGGCGGCGGACCTTCCCGGTGGCCAACTCAATCACGCGCACGCCCCAGCGTTCGCCGGCGAAAACGGACGAATAGCACACGTACCTGCCCGATGGATCGAACCGCGGCGCGAACGCGAACTCCGGCGCCGAGGTGAGGGGCTTCTTGCCAGCAGGGTCATCAATGGGCGCCGACTGGATGCAGTAGGGCGGCGTCCAGCCGCCGTACTCCCCCCACACGACCTTCTTTCCGTCCGGCGATATGGACGGGCTCATCGCGCCCGAGCAGTAGTTCATGTCGCCGGGAAGCGCCCGCACCGGCGCTGCCGACGGATTGGAAAGGTCGAGCGTGAATATGGAGCAGTTGAAACGCCGCTTGTCATCGCGCGTGGAGCCGAAGTAGAGCATCTTGCCGTCTGGCGACAGGGCGGGCGTCATGTCGTGGCAGAAGCCGGATGTCACGCGCTCGGGGCGTCCATCCCGCAGACGGAACACGTTGCAGCCCGTCTTGAGCTCATGGCGCATGTTGAACAGCTCATAGTTCGTGTTGGTGATGTTCGAATATATGTAGTATAGCGTGCCGTCCGGCGCGAAGGCCGCATGGCACGATGACCCCGGCCCCAGATCAGGGAACTCCACCTTGCCCGACGAGCG
>JAFXTB010000084.1 GCA_017525225.1 Kiritimatiellia bacterium | reverse complement strand
TCGGAGATGAGGGGAATGCTGGGGATAGCCAGCGCGAACTATTTCACGGCCCGCTACATCACGCCTATGAAAGAATCCGGCCTGATCGCGCCTGTGAACGCCGCGAGCCTTCATTCTCCATGGCAGGCGTACAGGCTCACGTCCAAAGGAAGAAAGGTGCTGTCGTGAGATTACTCCACCACTCTTATTCCACCAATGGGGTCAGACCCTCTCCTCCCCAGCCCCGTTGAGAAATATTGAATGAAGCGGCCATGTACCAATTGTAAATTGATGTACGTATGTTCCCTTGTGTTCATTGGGGCAACCGCGCTGACGTACGTTTATGTAGATTTAGGGCGGAACATGGAAGTTAATCGGAATACTTCTCATCAAGAAGAAGGATGTCCCATATGTCCTGCAAATTGTTTCAGGTTGTCCGTTTCCGATGTCTTAAAAAATGAATTTGATGCATTGCAGGATGGAGATGCCGAGGCGGCCAGACGCCTTGCGGATTACTATGGTATTTTCCTTAATAAACCATCTGTCGGCGAGGTCTGGAGGTTCAGGGCGGCGCAACTCGGTGACATAAATGCGGCACGAAGCCTTTGTGAACGAAGGCTGCTTGAGAGGGGAGAACGTAGCTATTTCAAAGAAGTTATAGACAGTCCGTTTTTCACCGGGTTGTCGGATGTTACGCGGCGCTATGTACTTTTCCATGCTAATGGGCATGGTCAGAAAGATTCTACACCATCGGAAAGCAGTAGGAGCCTCCCCGTGCAGGATTGGGATGAAGAACCCGCCATATTGCGAACGGGTAACGTAAATGCGGCGTTTTCCAGGGGTGCTTCTGTTTTATCATGGCCGATGGGCTACGTGGCATATAAGGCGCGGTGTGATAAAAGTAGTTGTCAAGAGAAAGATGTGACGGAGGTCTTGGTTTTCCCATCGTTCGATGGCTTTTGCCAGAAGGCTGTTGATTTTGCTGAGGGGAACTGCCTTAATTGGATCGTCGTTGCCGTGGATTTTGCGGACAGTTTCAAATGCCGTCCGAAGGAGGTGTCTCTTAAAGAATGTTGCCGATGCGTATGCAAGGTGTTGAAAGAGGTCTTCGCTGATTTTTCTTTACCGAATACCACCGCCGTTCGATTCGCCGAAAGTGCTGCGTTTGCCGAGCAGATGAAGGCAGAAGTCACAGGGGTGGTAGTCATGCCAGCACCATCACACTTAATGGAGCCAGTTGCAAAACCATTGCCATTGCCATGAATTGACGGTATCGATGAAACTGTCATCGCCGTTCAACTGAAGGGTAGAGAGAGTAGGGTCTGACCCCATTGGTGGAGTAAGAGTGGTGGAGTAGGGGTTTTTATGGTATACTGTGCGGCATGAGGCGACCTAGAGACTTTGTTCCTGACAGGTGCTACCACCTGATCAGCCGTATCGCGAACCGGGCGTTCTATCTCGGCGAAGACGAGCGTACCCGTTTCGTGGCGCGGATGTGTCGCGCGGCGTACTTCTCGTGCGTCGAGGTGCTGTCATGAGGTTACTCCACCATTCTTACTCCACCAATGGGTCCCTTCCCCTCTCCCACCACGTTCTACACCCTCGGCCTCGGCGACAGGCATAAAAAGTATATGGAGGTCTAGGTGATGATAATAGTGATTCTGTTACTTGTCACATTTCAACTAGGTTTGTTTGCTATTGGCTTTTGTCTCGCAACATCGAATGTTTTAGCATATTTCAGATTGAGACGAAAAATACTTAACTCCCCAACGCATCCGAAAGGGCTTATGATGTCATCCGACGGTATATTGCAAGAATACGGACACTTGTTGGATCCCCTAGTTAGACGATATTTCGTCATCTTGTCTGTTCTGAAGATAGCCATTATCGGTTTTCTTGTCATATTGCCGTTGTTATTGATCTTGGAACGCCAAGCGACCGTTCTCGCCACATTGTTCGGACTAGAAGTTCTCTTTTCCCTTGCGCTCTTGTTTGTCAACAGATTGAGCAAGGAAGGAACGGATCATCGTAGACTGAAAGTTGTTCACGCTCTTATGGGTGTGAGGGAGAGGACGATGTGAGAACCTTGAAAAGTAGGGTGGAGTCAGACAATTCCTCCCACTAACGAAAGTGTATGTAGACTTGGAAAAGATCATTACAAGCATCAGGTATGGAGATTCTGCAATGGATGACACACATGCGATGAAAGTGAAGGTCTGGGATGCATCTTTCAGGGTTGACGATGTGCCAGACCATGTCGAATCCGATGTGTTTCAGAAAGTTCCTGTGGAAGACGGGACGATACTGGTATTGGATTATATGGTTGCTAGAAGGGGATGGACTATCGACCACACGGAGAAACGCGTGGTGGCAGATTTGAGCGGAAGAGTGGGACAGGACATCTGCCGATTGAGAAAGGTCTATGGACTTAAAACCTCATTGCATTTTGAGTTCGCGGTTGAGAATAAGGTCATGAGGCAGTTTTACTTTGTGGTAGATTGGCGTACTGTCGTTAGGCAGGCAAGAAGCTGGAAAGGAATGTCTTTTGCATTACCAACGGATATTGATGGGGATTTTGGGTTGTTTTCCTTGTCCCCACAGACCGTTTCAGTTTTAGCAGCTATGAGAATCTCCATGGAATTTTCCCTTGCGTGGTTTGGGCGGTGTCAAACGAGGAGGATGGGGGTGAATAATGAATAGAATTGCGTTCTGGTGCGTGACACTGGCAGTCTGCTGGATCCTGGTAAGGCTTCTTGTTGTTTTGGAGATTAGTATCAGGCGTCGACTTGGCGTATGTGATCTTGAAAATTCGGGGATGGCAATGTACAAGCGAATGTACTTGAAAGCACCAGGCTGGTGCGTTACTTATATCATTGTCATCGTCGTTCATGTCAGTCTTTTGCTGATTCCCTTTATTGGCTTGGCTGTGACGATGTTGGCAGCTGTGTTATAACCACTGAGAAATGTCTATGTACGATTCATCTAGAAACAATAAAGGGGCAACAAATGGTATGCCTTGCGAATACGGCGTGACAACGTGTGACTGTCATGACTTCTACGTACATGAAACAATTACACGCGATGGCCTTGTCCGATTGCGTCTTCACTTTAACGAGGTACTATTGTTACGACAAGATTGGTCTTTCTCACTTGCAGAAAGATTGCCTCGTTCCATTGTGTTGTTTGCTGTTGAAGAGGCGGAGAAGGGGAAGGACGAATTTTGGCAGATGCTTTGTTCCGAGATGGCGGGCGATCTTGTTGGGATGCGGCTCTCACCAGACGTCCTACGTCGTCTTTATGGTATAGGGCTACGGTATGACGACTGGAGCATCAGGGCGGCCGTTGCGTCACGACAAGAACTACCACAAGATCTTTTCACCAAGATACTTGCCGACCCCGAAGATGAGGTACGCCGTCATTTTCTTTTCGCGCACAAGGATGTTCCGTTTTCAGATATAAAGGTCGCCTATGTCAAGATGTTGCAGGAAGATGTGAGGTGCGGGATTGGTGTGGGATTCGTATCGTCTGCCAAGGAAGAGGCAATGCGCTATATTGCAGATATTGATGTGTCTGTTAGGAAAGCGGCGTTGGAATTTCTATGCACTGTTGGCAATGGACTGGATTGGCGATGCGCAAAGGCTGTGGCAGGTTGCCTTTTTGACGACCACCCAGATGTACGGAGTCTGGCGCGACGGTTTTTTACGCGGTAAAATTAAGCGTTTGCGATATTTCTACCAATGCCGTAGTGGTACAGGTAATGAAGGAAATGAGGGTTAGGACTATGGTCGACATCCAGCTGCAGATGATGAAGAAGGTCGCGGCGGTACCCGCCGTTCAACTTTGCGTTTGAGGACGTCCATGAAGCATGGTATAATTACGGCGCTGGTGGGAATTCCAGCCAAGGTAAAGGGAAGGACTGGTAATGTCAAGGATTTCAGATTTGCGAGAAAAGGCGGCCACTGATCCCAACGTGGCTTTTCAGTTGGGCTGGAGTCTCCTGGATGGTACATGTGATACCGAAACCGGTAAAGAGATTAAGGTTCGAAAGAACACTAAAGAAGGGTTGTATTGGTTGCGAGTTGCGGCTGAAAAAGGTATTGGCGAGGCAATGGTTGGATTAGGCTGCCATTATGGTGATACAGCTAAACGTAGTAGGTCTAGGCTGCTTGCTGCATTATACTGGGAGAAAAAAGCATGGCGTGCAAATGTTGAACGTGTTGGACAGAACATCGCCATTACTTATTCAATGTTGGGGAAGAAACGGCTTTGTCATCAATGGCTGCTGCGAGGATATAAAAGATGTAAATGGTCTACACGCCTGTCGCTCGCCAAGACATATCTTTGCGGATACGGTGTCAGGCGGAATATGCCGAAGGCGAAGAAACTGTTTCAAGATGTCTTACACGATGAGCGTTCTCATCCTGAACATAAGAAGTTGGCCAGAAAATATCTGCGGATGATAGAACGTGGCGAGATGCCCAATGACAATGTCTTATATCCGTGAGCGAATCATCAAAGAGGAGTGCAATATACATCATCTGACAGTGTGAAGGTCCAAATGTATAGCCGGTAATCGTTTCTATGCAAACATCTGTTGTGAAGGTTGTAAAGGCCAGCGTCTCCCGGTTTGACCGCTTGGGCGTGGTTTGATAGAATATGCGCTGGATGCAGGAGCATGTGAAAACCGGAGAAAGCAGCATGAAAAAGAAAATGACGCAGACTGGAAGAATCGCGACCGCGGCTATTTTCGCACTTTGCGCCTTCGGCCAGGCGAGTGCGGCGCATGTGGTCCAGACGGGTACGATCGCCGAGGGAACGCATGGCGTTTCCACAGCCGAGACGATGACGCGCGACGGTTGCGGCACATTGCTGAACCTGTTCGCGAACAAGTGGACGCCGGAGAAGGTGCGCGCCGTGGGCGAGCATTGCCGCCGTCATGGATGCACATTCACGATGGACGAGATGTTCGACCGCCGCAAATGCGAATTGAAGGTGGAATATGCGCCGATCAAGGACGAACTTGTCGCGGCGTTGCGCGAATACCGGGACGTGTGCCGCGGAACCCAGCACTATAGCGAGACGGGCGGCGTGATGTTCTACTGGCCACGCATGTACGTGACGTCCGGAGGCATGCTTGCGCGTCATGTTCCGCAAGGAGGCTCTTCGCTCTCGCAGGCGAGCGCCGCGACATGCGAACAGATTCGGCGCGACTTTCTCCAGGCGATTGAAGCCGGACTTCCCAGGCCGGTCTTCTCCATCGAGTGTTCCTTCGGGTTCGCGCCCTGGCTGCTACGCGCAGGATATGACCGCGTAGATCTTGAGGTGATATATTCCCACGAACTGGAGCGCGCGTTCGCGGGCCTCAAGACGGCGTCGGAGGCGTTCGGCCGCAAGTCTTTCGGTGCGGACATGGCGATGACATGGTATGGCGGAATGCAGGCCGACAGGCTCTGGGAGACGCGCTGGCGTACGTCGTTGTACCATGCGTATCTGCGCGGGGCCGACCCGATCTACAACGAACACGGGTTGATGGGGATCACCCCTCACGGCAGGGAGTATGGCGTGGACCATCCGGTCACGCGGCTCTATCGCAAGGTGCTGGCCGACTTCACGGCATGGTGCAGGGCGCATCCGCGCGCCGACGGCTATCCGCTTTCGGCCATCGGGGCAGTGCAGGGGCGGTTCGACGGATATGCGGGCGTGTTCCAGACGCACATTTTCGGCCAGCGGACGAACGAGGCGTTCCGCGTATCGGCAGCCGACCGAGCCTGGCAGCTTTTTGACGGCCTGTATCGCCGCCGCGCGTGGCAGGATCGCGACAAGTGGGGTGAGGCCGACTATTCCGGAAACCCGCCGCTTGGCGCTGCCGGGATACTGCCGTTTGACGCGCCGGACGTGGAATTCTCGAAGTACCGGTTCCTTTTCTTCCTTGGCAGGAACGTGATGGACGATGCGCTCTACCGGAAGCTGGTAGGATACGTGGAGCGTGGTGGCACGCTGATGCTTGCGGCGAGCCATCTTACCGTGCAGGATGCGCCCAATGGCGGGTTTGAGCCGTACAATGGCGGCGACTGGACGCGACTCGCGGGTGTGCGGCTGGTGCGGGATCGCGCATGGCGCATGGAGCATGGCGTGAAGTTCCTGCGCAATCCGGGGCCTGGATGGAAATTCCAGCCGCTTACGGGGATATGCGATCCAGAGTTCATAGATGGAGGTTTCGAAGTGGCATCGGTTGAAATGGCCGGTGCGGAGACGGTGGCGGTCGAGTCCGGGCGGTTCGTCGAGGAGGACATCGCCAAGTGTAGAGGCGTACTGTTCGTCAACAAGGTCGGGAAGGGGCGAGTGCTGCTTTTGGCGTCTCTCGATCCGCCTGGGGCATCAGGCGTGGCGAGGCTGTATTCGTTCCTGCTCGCGAAGGCCATGGAGGCGGTGGGAAGCACCGTGTGGCCGAAGGTGGAGTGTTCCGACACCGTGCGCTGGAGCGTGTATCCTGATGGAACGATCTACCTGCTCAACACGGAAGCGAACCTTGCGCAGGAGGTCATGCTGGAAAGGAGCGAGGGTGCGAAACGCATGAAGCTTCGGCTGGAGCCGGGTGAAATGATCTCCGTGGGGGCAGCCGCCGCAGGGCATTGATGCATCGGCCCAGGGTGGTTAGAGGTTGCTTTTCGGCAGGTGTTTTGCTATCATGTCAGCGTCGCCGTGAAACGGCGGCGGGGCCTGGCCTCGAACGCCGGGCGAGGAGGTTGCAAGATGGATATCACACGTAGGACGTTCATGGGCGGCGCGGCCGCGTTCGCCCTGGTGCAGGACGCGTTCGCGGCGCGCGCGGCGGATGTGCATGCCTATTCGTCCACCCAGGCCCGCGATGCGCTGATGTGCCGCCGGCTCCATCTCGACATCTGCGGGCGCCTTCCCACCCGCGAGGAGGTGGAGGCCTACATCGCCTCGCGCGTCTCGCGCAAGCAGGAGAAGCTCGTCGATTCCCTGCTCGCCTCGAAGGAGTACGCCGACTACTGGGCGATGCGCTACTGCGACTTCCTGCGCGTCAAGAGCGAGTTCCCGATAAACCTCTGGCCGAACGCCGTATATGTGTACCACCGCCGCATACGCGCGGCGGTCGCCAACGACGAGCCCTGGAACGATTTCGCCCGCGCGCTGCTCTACGGGCGCGGCAGCAACTTCCGCGTGCCGGAGTCGAACTTCCTCAGGGCGACTGCGCGCCGGACGCCGGAAGGTCTGGCGGAGGCGGCGTCGATCTCCTTCCTTCTGTACCCCTCCGAGAACTCCACGAGGAAGTACGAGGAGTACTCGAAGAAGTACGCGAACTACTTCTCCCGCGTGGCATGGAAGTCCACGCGCGAATGGAAGGAGGAGCTGGTGTACCTGAAGGACGGCCCTGCGGACGCCACGCCCGAGGCGTTCATGGCCGAGCTGGAGGGGCCTCTCTCCAAGACCTTCTACGCCACGCCCGTCCACCGCGTGCACTGGTGGCTGTTCGGCACGTATGCGCCCACCGGGACGCTCAACGACTGGATGGGCGCGTTCCGGAGCGGAGGATGGCGCCTCAAGCCGCTCCTCAGGCACGTGTTCGCATCGTCGGCCTACAGGGCGCTGCCCGCGACGCCCGGGAAGAAGAACGGCTTCCCCGCGCGTCGGCTCGACGCCGAGGTGCTGGACGATGCGATCTGCGACATCACCGGCGCCGTGCGCGCGTTCGAGTCCATCGCGCCCGAGCCGTTCTCCTTCCTGCCGCCTAAGAGGCGGTCGATACTGGTGGAGGACGGTTCGATCACGAGCGCGTTCCTCCTGCTCTTCGGCCGGCCGCCCCGCGATTCGGGGCTGCTCGAGGAGCGCAACAATGCGATCACCGCGAAGCAGCGGCTCTACCTTTACAACTCCGGGAAGCTCTGGGACGAGCTCGGGGCAATGGTGAAGGAGGAGCGCTTCGCGAAGCTCGATCCGCGCGAGCAGGTGAAGGACCTCTACCTCAGGTTCCTCTCCCGTCCGCCGGACCAGGCGGAATACTTCCTCTTCACGAAGAAGGAAGATGTCTCGCCGCGCGACATCGCGTGGCATCTCCTCAACACCCGCGAATTCATCTACAGGATATGAGCACGCCAGCACAGACCAAAGCCGTAGCTTCCGCACCCAGGAAGCCGGCCCAGCACGTCATAGAGATATGGCAGTGGGGTGGACCATGCCAGCTTGAGACGTTCGACCCGAAGCCCGACGCCCCGCACGACTACAACAACGGGCTCAAGTCCATAAAGACCAACGCCGGGTTCTACGTGCACGAATGGCTGCCGCAGCTGGCCCAGTGCGCGGACCTCTACTCCGTGGTGCGGACGCTCACGCATCCGTTCCCAGGGCACGAGAAGGCCACCTACATCATGCAGACAGGCCGCCAGGCCGGCGGCGGCGTGACCTATCCCGCCCTGGGCGCCATAGTGGCGTCGATGAAGAAGAAGGACTACGAAGGCGACCTGCCGCCGTTCGTGATCCTCACGCAGGCGAAGGGGCGCTTCTCCGAGGTGGGCTTCCTCGGCGACGCCTACGCTCCGCTGGTGACGGGCGGCGACCCCAACGCCGCCAAGTTCATCGTGGACGGCATCGTGCCGCCTGGCGGGCTCACGAAGGAGCAGCTGGCGGCGCGTTTCGCGCGCTGCGAGCGCGTCAACCGCGTGGCGGTGGATCCCGAGTTCGAGGCCGCGGGCGCGGCGGCGCGTAGGATAATCGAAGGTCCCGCCGCAGAGACGTTCGACCTCTCGCGCGAGGACAAGGCCATGCGTGAACGCTACGGGCGCACCAGGATAGGCCAGCAGCTGCTCGCGGCGCGCAGGCTGGTGGAGTATGGCGTGCCGTACGTGTCGATCAACTATTCGGGCTGGGATTCCCACAAGAAGCACTTCGAGACGATGAAGCGGCCGACGCACGAGATGGACCAGGCGGTGTCGGCCCTGCTGACAGACCTGCGCGACAAGAACCTGCTCGACAAGACGATAGTCTGGATGTGCGGTGAGTTCGGGCGCGTCCCGAAGATCGACCGCCAGGCCCCGTGGAACGGCGGGCGCAACCATTTCCCGCGCTGCTTCTCCGCGCTCGTGGCTGGCGGCGGGTTCAAGGGCGGACAGGTCGTGGGGAAGAGCGACGAGACCACGGACAACGTCAAGGACCGTCCTGTGACGCCCGTGGACTTCCTCGGCTCCATCTGCGAGCTCGCTGGCATCGACCCCGATGACCGCCTTCCAAACCCCAAGGGCTTCAAGCTCAACGTGATGCCGCCCGCCTCGGAGATCGGCCGCCTCAAGGAGATATATGCATAGACGAATCGTCCTCGCCTGCGCGCTTGCGCTCGCCGCCGCCGCGCAGGCGGCGCCATACGCCGTGTACTTCTACCCGTGCGGCATCCAGGCCGGCACCACGCGGCGCATCGTCGTGGGCGGCCAGGGCCTCTACGGCACGCTGGGCGGCTGGATAACCGGCGAAGGCGTCCAGATCGTACGCGTGACCCCTGTGCCGGGCTTCCCGCGTGCGAGGGGCAAGGGGCAGCAGAAGTGGATGGTGGACTGGATCTACGAGCTGCTTGAGGGAAAGCGTTCCCACCACGAGCTGCCGCCAGAGGCGCTTACCGAGGATTCCGACTGGCACCCGAACCCGTGGTGGTACAACATGGAGCAGTGCGACGACCTGGAACTGTCGATAGTCGCGCGCGACCTGTTCGTGCCTAAGAACGATCTGCAGGCCTCGCCATCGCTCGCGGATCTCGTCATTCTCGACATCGCCGCCGCCCCGGACGCGAAGCCCGGCCGCCGCGAGATCATCCTCCACGACTCCAGCGGCGTGAGCGCCCCGTATTCGTTCTTCGTCACCGCCGAGCCCCGGATCGCGGAGCCGTACTACCAAGCGCCACGCATGGTAAAGCTGAAGGGTGCGGCGAAGCTGGATCCCGTTGAGCCGCCGGTCTCGTTCGACGGCCAGATATTCCCCGGCGAGACGGACGAGTTCTACCTTCGGCTCAAGGCCGGCTCGAACCTCACGTGCGCGCTGACCGGCCGCGAGCTGCTGCCGTTCCTGGGCGACGCCGTGCCTGGCTTCTTCAACCCCATCATCCACCTCTTCGACCCCCAGGGCAACGAGGTGGCATGGGCCGACGACTTCTTCTATCTGCCGGATCCGGTCCTGGTGTACAAGGTGCCGGCGGACGGCGTCTACCGCCTGGAGGTGCACGACAACCTCTATCGCGGCCGGTCGGACTTCGTGTACACGGTAGCCTGCACGGTCGGCGATACGGACAAGCCCGTGTACACGCCGCAGGAGCGCGCCTTCACGTGCTTCCCCCCGCCGGCGGCGCAGGAGGTGCCGGAGGAGGACGAGCGCACCGTGGTGCGGTCCGGCTCGCTCGTATGCCCCGGCCGCACGGTGCGCCACTACTTCAACGTCACGCGGCCGTATTCCAGATACCGCATGGAGCTCTTCGCGCGGCGGCAGGGTTCGCCGCTCGACGGCGTGCTGAAGCTCTACGGGCCGATCGGCACGATGCCGCTCGCGGCGGCCCCGCTCCTGGCCACGTGGGACGACTCCCCGGCAAAGCTCTACGACGTGCGCAACCTCGGCTCCGAGGAGCAGCCGATCATCAAGACCAACATGCTCTACGTGGGCAGCATCCTGCAGGTGGAGCGCGACCCCGCCGGCATCTACACCTTCGAGAC
The DNA here is from genome assembly GCA_017525225.1 of Kiritimatiellia bacterium. Classification (GTDB taxonomy): domain Bacteria; phylum Verrucomicrobiota; class Kiritimatiellia; order RFP12; family UBA1067; genus RGIG6720. The sequence continues at coordinate 14,983 of JAFXTB010000084.1, read as the reverse complement.
CCCGGGCCGGTACTGCGTGACGGTGTCCGACATCAGCGGCGCGGGCGGCGAGGACTACACCTACACGCTCGCCATCTCGCCCGTGGAGCCCACGTTCGAGGTCTACGGCACGGCTTCGGCGTATCTCATGTCGCCCGACACGTACGATGCGCAGCTGAAGCTCCGCGTGCTGCGGCTGAATGGATTCAAGGGCCCGGTCACACTCGACGATACCGAGGACGTGGTGGCGGACAGCTACGAGATCGACGACATCAAGGGCGAGGCAGGCCTCACCATGCGAAAGAAGGACTGGCGGGGCGTGAAATGCATACAGCTCACGGCGTCGGCGCGCATGCCCAACGGCAAGAAGAAGACCGTCCGCATCACTCCCACGGACGCGGCGGAGCAGGCCTTCGCCTACACCCATCTCGTGCCACAGCCTGGCTTCTTCTTCTGCGTGCCGCCGGAGAAGGGTCCCATGGTGGTGGATTCAGGACAAAAGAAAAGAGGTGCCGACCATGCCAACGGGCAGGCCTGCAGCAAGTGCCACAAGGACGGTCGTAAGAAATAGCCCGTCCGCAACGCGCGCGCATGGCGCACCGGTCGCGCTTTCGAACAAGGCGCGGGGCGGCGGCGGCTCCATTGTGCTCAAGCTGCTGTTCCTCGCCATCCTGTGCGGCGTGGGATATTTGGGATGGCGGCAGTTCAAGGTGTACAAGCCGCGTCCGCGCCCTGCGCCGCCGCCACAGGTGGTGCAGCCGGTCGTGGAGGAGCCGGCGCCCGAGCCGCCCAAGCCGGTCGTCGCCAGGCCGAAGCCCGTTCGCAAGCGCAGGCTCACGGAATTGGAAAGGGACGAGGAGCTGATCCGTCAGGCCGAGGAGGAGGAGCGCCGGAAGAAGGCCCTTGAGAACAACCCTGCCGAGATCGCGCGCCGCCAGCAGGAGGCCGCCAGGCTCCAGCAGGAAGCCGATGCGCGCGCAAAGCAGAGGTTCGATGCTGCCGAGGCCGTGCGCAAGGATGCCGAGGAGAAGATCGCGGAGGCTCGCAAGGATGCTTCCGCCCGGTTGCTGCCAGGCTTGAAGGGCTTCCGCTTCGGGACCGTGCAGGACGGCGTGCCGTCCGAATGGGGAGCGATCCTGCCCGGGGATTCCGTGGACAAGTGCGGCATAACGTACGCCGTATATGGGGCGGAGGTTGCCAAGCCGATAGGTTCGCTCGGGCGGCGTCCGCTCGTATGGGTGACGCCCCGTACCCGGCGGGCGTTCCGCATCGAGTTCTTCCGCGACCTGAAGACCACCGCGAAGTCGCCGCACGATTCCGAGACGGCCGCGTTGGTGGACATGATGAAGAAGGCGCTGAAGCGCGAACCGATCGTACCGCATCCCGCGGACCCGGCGCTCCCGGGCGTGGAGTACGTGTTCCCCGCTGGCGAGACCACCGTGCGCGTGGGGGAATACGGCGGCAGACTCAAGGTCGTGGCCGAGCACGAGGGGCTTCGCATGGAGGCGAAGACCGAGGCCGACGAGCTGCGTGCGGCGAAGGCCAAGGATCCGTCGGAGGACGATCTACTCATATCCACGCGGTATCCGCAGGGTCCCGCCGTGAACTACAAAGGCCTGATCTCGCGGTTCCGCGAGGGTACGCCGAAGTCGTTCTGCGGGCTCACGTTCGGCAGGCAGCCGCCGGAAGGGGCGAGCATCGACAACCCCAAGAACGGCGAGAAGGGTTTCTTCCTCGATTATGGCCGGGCGAAGTGTCCGGCGTTCAAGGGCTTCACCGTGGGCAAGGCCGACATCGATCCCACCCGCGGCGGCGTGTTCGCCGTGACGCTCTACAACAGCGAGGGCGGGCAGGACGGCCTTGACGACGCCGCCTACTTCAAGAGCGTGCGTGAAGCGCTCGACCGGCAGTATCTCGTGAAGCCGGAGGAGCGCAAGGGCACGCGCGAATTCCCCGAGCTCGCGTACCAGAAGGGCGATGTGACGATCACCTTTGGTCCCGACCGCAATGGAGGCTTCCGCCTGCGTGCGGAGAACAACGTGCTTGCCGACATCGCCAAGCTCACCCCCAAGACCGGCCCCGCCCGATAGCACTTTGTCCTTTGTTGCCAGGCGGCATGATTTTTGGTAGAATCTAACGCGTCCGGACGGTGTGTCCGCGCCGGATCTGAAGGTCAGGAACAGTCAAAGGAAAAAGGCATGGCGATGAAAAGATCGGTCGTGATGGTTCTTGCAGGCATGTGCATCGGCGCGCTTGGCGCCGGGCAGACGCTGTTTTTCGCGGGGGATTCCACGCTGGACGACCATGGGCGCAAGCCCTGCCCCCCGTATGCCAGCTGGGGAACGACGCTGGAGGGGTTCATGAAGGAAGGCTGTAAGGTCGACAACTACGCTAAGAGCGGGGCGTCTTCGAGCAGCTTCGTGCGCGATGGATATTGGGCGAAGCTGATCGCCAAGGTGCAGCCGGGCGACTTCGTGGTGATGCAGTTCGGCCACAACGACCAGAAGCATTCCACCGACTTCTACAGGCGCTACCGCTACACGCCGGTGAACGGCAAGTTCGAGGAATACTACACGCGCTTCGTCGAAGAGGTGCGCGCCAAGGGCGCGACGCCAATGTTCGCCACGCCCATCGTGCGCGGCACGTTCGACTCCGATGGCAGGCTCATCGACCGCTGCGACGAGAACGGCATCAATCTGCGTTCGTATGCGGATGCCGCGATCGCGCTGGGGAGGAAGCTCGATGTCGCCGTCGTGAACATGAACCATCTCACGCGCGAGCTCCTCACGAAGAAGGGCAAGGAGGAGTCCATGAAGTTCTTCGTCATATCCACGGGGCTGATAAAGGGCAAGGACGGCGAGCCGGCCAAGGACGTGACGCATCCCATCAAGGCCGGCGCGGACGCCTTCGCGAAGCTCTTCATCGACGACGTGAAGGCGCGCAAGCTGCCGGTGGCGCAGCTCTTCCGCTGATGCGCCAGTCCAGATTCTTACAACAGAAAGGAATGCAACGATGAGAATACTCAAGATGGGACAGGCCGGCGGCGGAATCGGCGCCTTCATAGGCGAGGTGCACCGCAAGGCTGCCAGGATGGACGGCTATGTGCAGATGACGGCCGGCGCGTTCGACATAGACCCGCAGCGGTCGCTGGAACAGGGCAAGATACTCGGTCTCGACCCGAAGCGCGTCTATACGGACTACAAGACGATGCTAAAGGCTGAAAGCGCCCTGCCGAAGGGCGAGCGCGTCGATTTCGTGTCCATTTGCACGCCAAACTTCACGCACTACCCGATCGCGACGGCATGCCTCGAGGCTGGCTTCAACGTGATGTGCGAGAAGCCCATGACGATGACGGTCGACGAGGCGGTGTCGCTGCAGAAACTGGTCAGGAAGACGGGGCTCACGTTCGGGCTCCTGCACACCTACACCGGCTATCCGATGGTGAAGCTCGCACGCGACATCGTGAAGGCCGGCGACCTTGGCAGGATCCGCAAGGTGGTGGTGCAGTATCCACAGGGCTGGCTCGGCAACCTCGCGAAGACGATGCCCCTCAAGGCCGCCTGGCGCACCGACCCGAAGCAGAGCGACGCATCCTGCTGCATGGGCGACATCGGCACGCACGCGGCAAACCTCGCCGAATACATCACGGGCCTCAAGATCACATCCGTGCTGGCGGATCTTTCCACGTATCTCGGCGGCAAGCTGGACGACGACGGCAACGTGCTGCTGCGCATGGAGAAGGGCGTCAAGGGCGCGCTGCTCGCCACGCAGGTCGGCCCCGGCGAGGAGAACAACCTCCACATCTGGGTGTACGGCGACAAGAAGTCGTTGTGCTGGTACCAGGAGAATCCCAACTACCTGCGTGTACTGTCCGACACCGAGCCGGAGCAGGTGTGGAAGCGTGGCAACCCGTACGTGGCGGCGAAATCGCCCTCCGCCGGACGCTGCACCCGCACGCCCTGCGGCCATCCCGAGGCGTTCCTTGAGGCGTTCGCCAACCACTACAAGAACTTCACCGATACGATCCGCGCCAAGGAGCTCAAGAAGAAGCCCACGGCGCTGGAGCTGGACTTCCCGACGGTGGAGGACGGCGTGCGCGGCATGAAGTTCGTAGCGGCCGTGGTGGAATCCTCGAAGAAGGGCAACGTCTGGATCAGGATCCGGTAGGCTGGAGCGCGTGCAGAGATCCCTCCTTCATCGCCTGTCGTCGATGGCGGCGCTGCTTGTCGCGGCGCTGTCGCTCGCCGCGGCGCCTGTCTGCGTGGATGGCGTGTGCTATCCATCGGAGGAGGCGGCGCGCGCGGCGGGGGTGAAGCTGCCGTCGCCGCCAGAAGGGGCGTCCGCGCACGATGTGGACGGCAGGCGCCTTGCGATGGGCTACATGTCCGTTCCGGAGATGCTGGCCTTCTTGCGCGACGAGCCTCCGCCCGAAGGCCGGCTTGAGGACCATGCGCTGTGGATCGTGCTGCTGCTTGTGCTGGCCGGGGGGCTTGCGGCCAATCTCACGCCATGCGTGCTGCCGCTCGTGCCTGTGAACCTGATCCTGATAGGCAAGGGATGGCGTCGCGGCGCGGCATACGCGGCCGGCATAGCCACGGCGTACGGCGCGCTTGGCCTGGCGGCGGCGTTCGGCTCGCTGGCGTTCGGCACGCTGCAGTCCAGCCCCTGGTTCAACGGCGGCGTGGCGGTGGTGTTCGTGATCCTGGCGCTTGCCATGCTTGATCTGGTGCGCTTGCCATCGGGCAAGGGATTGAAGGGATTGAAGGGATTGAAGGGATCTAAGGGATTTGAGGGATCAAAGGGATTTGGGGGATTTAAGGCGTATATGCTGGGATTCGGGGCGGCTACGCTGGCTGGTGCGTGCGTCGAGCCGATCCTGATCGCGACGCTGCTTCTCACCGCGAAATGGTTCGCCGCCGGGCGTCTGTGGGCTGTGGCGTTGCCGTTCGTGCTTGGGCTCGGCATGGGTCTGCCATATCCGTTCGCCGCCGCCGGGCTTTCCGTGCTGCCTAGACCGGGTGCCTGGATGGTGTGGGTGAAGAGGGCGTTCGCGCTCGTGTTCTTCGCGATGGCCGGCTGGTATGGCTGGCAGGCATGGATCCGCATAGCGTCTGCTGCCGGCCGCCCGGCTCAGACTGCTGAATCGCCGGTGAGGTCTGGCGCGAAGCCGCTTTTCGTCAAGATTGGCGCACCCTGGTGCCGGAACTGCGCCGCAATGGCGCGTACCACGCTTGCCGATCCCGCCGTGGTTGGCGAGCTGTCCCGCTACGACGTGCGCGAGATCGAGATCAACGACTTCACGGAGCTGGCCACCCATCCGGAGCTGACCGGACTCGACATAAAGGGACTTCCGGCATACGTGGCCTGGCCGATGCCCAAGGGGACTCGGCCGTGAAGTGGAATGCCGAAGCATGGAGGAGATGCGAAATGAAGACTGTAGGTTTGACAATCGGACTGCTTGCGACGGGAATCGCCGCCGGCGGCATGGAAGGGAGTAACATGAAGGAGATGCAACCTGGCGAGACCCTGCATGGTTTCGTGGTGGAAGGGAAGACTGAGCTTCCCGAGGTGGGTGGACGCCTCTGGCGCATGCGCTACGCGAAGAACGGGGCGGAGCTGGCATGGCTGGCCCGGGCCGACGAGAACAAGACGTTCGGCATAGCGTTCCGTACCCTGCCCGGGGACGATACGGGCGTGCCGCACATAATAGAGCATTCCGTTCTCTGCGGATCGGCCCGCTATCCCGTGAAGGAACCGTTCGTGGACCTGCTCAAGAGCTCGCTGTCCACGTTCCTCAACGCCTTTACGTCCAAGGACCAGACCGTATATCCGGTCTCGTCGCGCAACGGAAGCGACTTCCTCAACCTGATGGACGTGTATCTCGACGCCGTCTTCCATCCGCGCAGCGCGGAGAATCCAGTGATGTTCCGCCAGGAAGGCTGGCACTACGAATTCGCGAAGGACGGTTCGCTCGTCCGCAACGGCGTAGTGTACAACGAGATGAAGGGCACGTACGCCAACCCTGAATCCGTCGCGTTCCGCGAACTCTGCAAGCTGCTCTTCCCCGACAGCTTCTACAGGTTCGACTCCGGCGGGGATCCGGCGCACATCGGCGAACTGACATTCCAGAAGTACCGCGAGTTCTACCTCAAGCACTACCATCCGTCGAACGCGAGGATATTCCTGGATGGCGACCTCGACATCGACGCCGTACTGGCCCGCCTGGACTCATACCTCTCGGCGTTCGACCGCCGCAGCATCGACGCCGAGATACCGGAGCACAGGCCCGTGGCGCGTTCGGCGCAGGTGCCGTACGCCATCGGCAAGGACGAGTCGCCCGCCGGCAAGACGCTGCTTGCGGATGCCTGGGTGTTCGGTTCGTACGACGACATCGAGAAGGGCCTCGCCTTCGAGGTTCTTGCCGAGGCCCTCGCCGGATCGAACGAGGCCCCGCTGAAGAAGACGCTTCTCGAGAAGGGGCTTTGCGAGGACTTCGCGCTCTGGTCCTTCTCGTTCCGGCAGCAGACGGCGGCCACGTTCGCCAAGCACGTGCCGGACGGCCGGGTGGAGGAATTCCGCCGCACGATGAAGGAGACGCTTGCCGGACTTGCCGCCAAGGGGCTGGACCACGTGCGCCTGGCGGCGGTGCTCGACCGCCAGGAGTTCAATACGCGCGAGCTGTTCTCGGGTGGCGGCACGTGCGGCATCAAGTTCATGAACGCGGCCCTGGACCAGTGGCTATACGGCGGCGATCCCGCCAACGCCTTCCGTGCCGCCGAACACTTCAAGAACCTGCGGGCGAAGCTCAAGACAGGTTGGTTCGAGAAGTTCCTCATGGATGCGCTGGTGGAGAACCCGCACCATGCCGAGCTTTCCATGACGCCTTCGACGACCATAGCCGAAGAGCGCGTAAAGGCTGAAAAGGACGCCCTCGCCAAGACCCTTGCCAGCTGGAGCGCGGAGGATCGCAAGCGTGTCGAGGCCGAAACCGCCGCCGTGGACGCGTTCCGCAACAAGGTGGATACGCCCGAGGAGCTTGCCACCCTGCCGACTCTCTCGCTTGCCGACATACCGCGCCGCGGCAGGGAGCGCCGCCAGACCGTCGAGCGCGTGGCGGGCATCGAGACCTTGCGCCCGTCGGTCGGCGCGAAGGGGGTGTTCTATCTGCTGCTATGCTTCTCGCTCGATGACTTCACCGATGCCGAACTGGCCGAGACGCCGCTCCTGGCGACGATCCTCGGCGAGCTCGCGACGCGCCGCCATGGAGCGCTCGCGCTCAGGAGCGCGCTCGATGCCGGCCTGGGACGCTTCTCTACGCGTGTGAAAACGTACGCGGCGAGACCTGGCGACGTGCGGCGCGCCAATACCGTGTTCACGGTGGAGGTGGCCGCGTTGGAGTCCAAGATGGACGCCGTCCGCGAGCTGGTGCCGGAGGTCCTGCTGGAGACGCTCTTCACAGACTCTCGCGCAGTAGGCGACCTTCTGAAGCAGGATCGCCTCGCCCGCGAACGCATGGCCTCCACCATCGAGGCGCGCATCATTGCGCGTCGCCGCGCGGCTGCCGCATTCTCTGCGAGGGGCGCTGTGGAGGAGACCCTTAACGGCATCTCGCAGCTGCGCCATCTGCAGCGGGCGGAGAAGGATTTCGCCGCGGATTCCGCGAAGTTGCTGAAGTCGTTGGATGCGCTTGCGAAGCGGATCTTCGTGAAGGCGCGGCTGACTGCGGTGTTGTCCGACAACATGGACGCCGCCCTGCTCCAGCCGCTCCTCGACAGCTTCCCGCAGGGTGCCAGGGGCGCGGACGCCGTGCATGCCCCGCTGCCGCTCGGCCGTGAAGGGTTCACCGTGGCGGCGGAATCCGCATACGCCGCGAAGGCGATGCACCTGTCGGCAGCCGGCACTGGCTCGGAGATCGTGGCCGCGAGGCTGCTCTCGCTCACGTATCTCTGGGACGAGATACGCGTGAAGGGTGGGGCGTACGGTGGCGGACTCAACGTCTTCACGGACGGCCACTGCGCCTTCATGTCGTGGCGGGACCCTGCGCCGAAGCGCTCGCTGGAATGCTACTCGAAGGCGAGCGGGGCGCTGCGCGATTTCGCGGCCGGCAAGGAATCGCTCGACCGGTACGTCATAGGCACGATCGGCTACTCCGATCCCTGCCTCACGCCGAAGGAAGAGACTTCGCTGGCGGCGGATCTGCATTTCTCGGGGCGCACCTTCGAGGACATGCAGCGCCAGCGCGGCGAGATGCTTTCGACCACCAAGGCCGATCTTGTGGACTTCGCCGACGTGCTCGACCGCCTTGACGGCCGTTCATCGATATGCGTCATCGGGGGCGCCTCGGGCGTCGCAGGATGCTCGAACGTGCTGGACAAGGTGGAATCCATCACCATCCCATGAAAGTTTTTGCCTTTCGCACTTGATTTTCTCACGGAAAAAGGGCATAATATACACCGTTTTTTCGAGCACCAAGAAAGGTCAGGAATCAAGATGGGTACAGGTCGTACACTACGCAAGGAATCGCATGTCCGTCCATGCAAGACGCCGGCAGGCAAGGCCCGCCGCACAGCGGCGCAGCGTCGCCGCCTGGTGAAGTTCGGGCTGCCGGAGGAAGAGGTGAAGCTCATGGGCGCGGAGAACGTGCGCGTTCTCGTGCAGCGTCCCGCCGTCATCAAGAAGATGCTCGCGAAGCGGGCGGCGGCCAAGTAAGAGCCGCCTCGATCCATGACGGTAGTCAGCTGTTCGGTTCCCGAACGCTTCGTCAATCCCCTCTTCGAGGTATTCGATGGAGGGGATTTTGTTTTGACGTCGTATCGCGACGTCGAACAGTCCGAGACGGAGATGCGGATATACTTCCCGGAGGCGTCCGACGCGCCTGCCGCTACCGCCGCGCTTGAATCCGCCGCCGCCATCGTGGGCGCGAAGGTCGAATGTTCGGTGCGTACGTTCCCCGACGAGGACTGGAAGCTCTCGTACCGCAGGCATTTCAAGGTAGAGGTGGTGTCCCCGCGCCTCGTGGTGGTGCCTGAGTGGGAGCGGCAGTCGTGGCTTGCGGACAATTCTGGCGAAGGGGCGCCCGGTGCCGTGTTCCTAGATCCCGGTCTTGCCTTCGGAACTGGCCAGCACGCCACTACTCGCGCCTGCCTGGAGTATACCGACAGGCTTGCCCTGGAGAACCCCGACCGTTCCTATCTCGATGTCGGATGCGGTTCCGGCATCCTCGCCATCGCCGCCCGGCGCTGCGGCTTCCGGGCTGTATCCGGCTTCGACATCGATCCCGACGCCGTGGCCGCCGCCAATGAAAACGCCGCCAAGAACGGCTTTGGCGCCATGTTCGTGCGTGCCGATCTCTGCCGCCTTTCCACGCTGCCGGACGTGGCGAGCGTCGATGGACGCACCTTCGACGTCGTGGCGGCGAACGTGCTCGGCCCTGTACTTGCAAGGTTCTCGCGCGAAATCGCATCGCTGGTCGCGCCTGGCGGTGAACTCATCCTCTCCGGAATCCTCGACGAGCAGTACGGCGAAGTGCGTGCCGTGTACGAGGCGCTGGGGTTCAGGGAGAAGGAGACACGGCTCATCGGTGAATGGCGCACAGGACTTTTTTTTGCAAAACCCAGCCGGAATCTGCTATAATAACTGCGAACATTGCCTATCTTCCATTGAAAGGTAAAGGGAAATGAGGACAATCCTTCGAATCGTGAAGACATGTGCCATGCGCAATCGCCTTGCGCTTTGCATCTTGCTGGGCGTTGCCGCCTGCGGTGGTCTGCAGGCCGCCACATACGTGTGGGACGCCGAAGATCCGCAGCTTCCGGCCGGGGCGGACGTCGCAGTCGTCGTAGAGGACGGCAAGATCGCGTCGATGTCGGTCGTCTCGGAATCGGACGAGGACCTGGTATTCACCGGCGATGCCATGGCGTTCGCCGCCGATGCGCAGATCTCGCTCCTGATGGAAGGTGCGGGGCGGCTCGTGTTCAACACGCCCGTATCGTCCGATGGGACGATCTCGATCTCGAACCAGAACGCCAGGGTGTTCGAGTACGACGGCGCATATATTCCTGCCAGCGGCAACGGCACGCAGAAGGTGATCGAGAACATGTCCATTTCACGGGTCAGGCTGGTCTCCGCGTCATTCGTCACAGGTGGCATGAGGGGCGTCGCAAACCCCTGGTTCGAGGAGAGGACCTCGTCCTCGCTGTCCGCCCAGTTCCAGGTGCGGGAGGGGGGCAGCTCGTTCACGAAATGCGTCAAGATCCTTTTCGAACAGTCTGGGGACGATATAGTCGCGTCTATCGTCTATGCAAGGTACACACCGGCCGTCGAGCCGGGTACCGTGGATTTCGACACCCTTGCCCCGACTGCGGACACCCGCCCCGGTGTAGGCGAATATGGGAATTCCAGCATCGCGCAGGGGCCGGACAATTCCGGCAATTACGGCACCGGACATCTTGCGTTCGGCATTGAGGGCGTTTCCGATGCGGCGGTGCGTTTCACGGAGCCGATCGTCGGAAACCTAGGGATATTCACGAACGTGTGCGTGGCCGTTTCCGGCAATGCTCTTTCCTCGTGGCAGAGCGTCGTGTCGGGGGAAGGCGGGCGGCTTCTCTTCGAGGGCGAGGCGCTTGCCGCAGGGCCTGCCCAGTACGGACGCGATTCGTCGGCCATGCCTACGAAGACGGCGACGCTTTTTGCCGCCAACCAGTCGATTCGCGACCTGATGATAGAGACCTTGACGGGGAAGATGACCGGTGCCTCCGCGACGGGAGGATCGCTTGGAAACACCTATGTCTGCTTCCCGACAAACGTCGGCAACAAGGCGAGCGTATGGCTTCAGTACATGGATAACCCCAACGGGCCTAGTACGCTCAAGGGCGTGAAGCTCGCATTCGAGCAATCAGGCAAGGATGTGAATGTGTATGTTGAAACGGCAAGGTATATCATGCAGACAACGGGACCGTACTGGTTCGGCACCGATCTAGAGACAGAGAAAGATTCAAAAGAGCAGACTGCGATCGCCGCCACGACGACAGCAGCCGGATACGGTGTGGGGCAGTTCACAGTCTCCTTTGCGCGGGCTGCCGCGCCGGTTACGGTCGGTCTACAGGACGGCTGCACGCTGCTGGGCGGAACGATGTGCGCCACGGGAGGTGTGGCGCTTGTGGCGGCATATCGGGATTCGGTTCCATCCAACGGAACGATCTCGGTGGGTGCGGGCGCCGATCTTGTGGTGACATACACTACGCCAAACACGGCAAACGGCGTGGGCCGCGGCAAGACCGACATAGCGGTCACGTCCGGCGGGCGGCTGCGCTCGCAGGGTGGGGAAGGCAGCGCGTTCGCCACGAGCCAGAAGATCTCGTGCGAGGACGGCTTGATTGAATTTGGCATGGGCAGAAATTTCGACAGCTGGATGTATACATACATACAGAACCTGACGCTGTCGGGAAGCAGTGTCCATGCTGGCTGCGGCGTCAAGTCGATCGGCTTCCCGCGAATCGGGCGCGACGTCCTGAATCCTATCATAGCGGTCGTCGGCGAAAGCCCAAGTATTTTTGAATCTGATTTGCAGCTCGTGGGTTCCGGTACGGCGTCGGCGCTTACCACGCTGAAGTTCAACGTGTCCGACGTCACGCACGATGGCGCCGTGGACTTCGTCATGAATGGCAGGATACTCAATTGGCCGACCGCGTCAAACACGCAGCAGGGGCCTGTGGCGATGCAGAAGATGGGAGGCGGCACCATGTCGCTTTCCAGCCCTACCACCTTCGGCACGTCCGTGAAGGGTTCGATCATTGTCTCGGACGGCGTGCTGCTCCTTGCCGCCAGTGGGGTGACGTATGACCAGCAGTACATCCGGTTCGAGGGCGGTACGCTGTCCACAGCGTCGGGAAGTACGAACGTGATCGGCACTCTGGAGGCCGTGACGGCGACGAGCCGGATCGTCCTTGAAGACGGTTCCGCGCTCGTGTTCGCCGCTGCCGATTCGGCCGCTGAATGGACTGCCGGTGCGCGACTCGTGGTGGAAGGGGGCCTTGGGGCGGCTTCATCCCTGCGCGTCGGTACGACATCCTCGGCGCTTTCTGCCGCGCAGAGGAGGTCCTTCAGATACAGGCTTCCGGACTCTGAGACGCTTGTCCCCGTTGCGTTCGACGAGAACGGCTACGCCCACCCGAAGATGGTCGGCTTCACCTTGCAGATCAGGTAGAATCAAGTAATTCCACGGAATGGAGGGTCACGGCATGGCTAGGATATTGTGGCGGAATCGCTTCAGGGTCGCAGCGGCGCTGGCCGTGTGCCTGGGTTTTAATGGCCTGCATGCTGATGTCGCATGGACGGCGGTATGGACCAATTCACAGACGAACATAAGAAATTGGTATGACGCTGCAAACTGGCTGGATGGCTATATCGGCGGCTCAGCGGCATCCGACAACGTCAATCTGTCTTATCCTTTCGCTGAGCCGATGGCCGCAGGTACAGGTTCCGTACGCTATGGGAATCCGTTGGAGCTTTCCGGCAAATCCTACTCCTTCCATTCCATAACGGGAATCCCGATGCAGGTCATCATGCGTACAGGCGAAAATAATGGTACTCTTACCGTCGTGGATTCTTCCGACTTTCGGGGCGTATGGGCGCAAGGGGCTTTCTACCATACATACATCGTCAATCCGGAGTCGGGTGCGACGCCGGTGTTCCAGCGCCTCGCGAACGGCCACTATTCCAAGTTCCAGGTCGCATCAGGAGGCAAGGCGTACATCCGCGACCTCCTTGGACAGGGGGCATTGAGGCTTACCGGCGCGGGGGAGACGGTGCTCAACTCGCCGAGATCGCTATATACGCGCATAATGATGCTGGACAACGGCGGCACGCTGACCGTGAAGAGCGAGAAGTCCGCTGCGGACGCGCCCGCGCCAGGGGCGACATGGCGGTTCGATTCCGCAGACGAAGATTCGATGCGGAAGTTCTACGACCAGGAATCGGGACGTACGTACGTCACAAACTGGCTTGATGCCGATGGCGGCCGGGCGATGGCCTACTGTCCAAAAGAGGAATGCCGTCCATTCCTTTCATCCGAGACGGTGAACGGCCACCACCTGGTCGATTTCGGCGGATACAGGAACAGCTCGAGCAACGCGGTGCCTGAAAACGCAATATCTCTGTATGGCCCTGCCGCATACATGTACATCGGCGAGACGAACAAACTTTCGACAAGCTGGAACAACTCTCGCAACGTCCGCGACCTGTTCGTCGTGTTCAGGGCGCACGCCCGTCTGGCCGACAGCTACTTCGTATCGCCAGTCGGACACAATTCCTCCTACTACCTTCCGTGGAACTTCGATACAGCACGCATGTTTAACCCGATATATAGCGTGACGGGCGACAACCTGTGCGATGTGAAGGGAACTGCGAACTATCGTGCATGGCTTGACGGTGAACCTTACATCTGTTACTACCAGTATGCATCCACGCTCACGCCCATCGCGGCGTGGGAGCCCACCGAACTTCACGTGGTCGCGTTGCGTTTTGAAGCGGGGAGCATCCCTGCGGTCACGGCCTTCGGTTCTACGCGCGGCTATGCCGGCAAGGAATGCGGCGGATTCCTGCTCGCGGAGGCGATAAGCTATTCCACGCCGCTTACCGAGGCGGAGCGTCGGCAGACGATCGACTACCTGAGGCGCAAGTGGCTTTCCGGCATGGAGGCGCGGCCGTACGACCTCAACGCCGTGGTCGTGGGCCACAAGGATGCGGCGATAAAAGTGGAGGAGGGCGACCATGTGAAGATTCGCACCGTGCGCCTTGCGTCGAATGTCGCATCGAGCGCCAAGGTGAACAAGACGGGCGCCGGCATCCTCGAGCTGGAGGAGGTCCTTCCTTCGACTGCGGAGATAGAGGTGAAGGGCGGCGGACTGCTTCTTTCGCATGATACGCCTGCGGCGTCCACCTCCATCGACAACGTGCCGAGCGAAGGGCTCTGCTGCTGGCTTGATGCGACAAGTGGATCCGACAAGTTCGACACGGATGCGAACGGCGTCACGAAATGGTACGATCGCCGCACCGGACATGAAAATACGTATGCGACGAGCATGAATACCTCGGGAACGGCCATGCCGACCCTGGTCGCGGATGCGACGTCAGGGAAGACGGTCATGGACTATGGCGATTCGGTGGCCGCGACACAGCCGTACATGGCCATCAAGGTCAATGGGCAGAATTGTGCTGTCAAGGAAGGCTTTATCGTCTGGAAGCGCAAAGGCTCCGTCGTCCCGGGATTCATCTGCGACGGAGGCAGATATGGCGCACTTCGAAACAACAGCAACAATACCGTCAACTACGAAGGACACAACTACGGGTCATGCAAAGGCATGATGTGGAACGTCGACGGCAAGCCGATCGAGACGGTGTCGACGACGGTCAATGACTTCGCCAATGTCGGCAACGGCCAGCTTGCGGTGATAAACTTCTCCGCGAAGAAGAGCGTGGCCTACTACTATCTCGCACTGGGCGGTTGGAAGAATAATTCCAGCGCGGGCGGCGGATGCTCTATCGGCGAGGTACTTACGTACGACAGGCAGCTTACCGACGCCGAACGGAGAAACGTCACGGCCTATTTGATGAACAAGTGGGAGAATGGCGCCACATACGCCAACGATACCGACGATACGGTGGGGACAGTCACGTTCACTGGCACCCCCGTCGTGATCGGCACCACGACCAACCGCACGGTGACGACGGTAAACGGTTCTGGCGCCATGACGAAGTTCGGCGCAGGCAAGCTGACGGTCGGTACGCTCGACAGCGGCATCACCTCCATCGGCGTGACGGAAGGGACGTTTTCCACGACCCTGCCGGGAAGCCTTTCGTCGGCGACTGTCGCCGCAGGTGCCACTCTGGAGCTTGCCGGGACCGCGTCCGTCGCGTCGCTCGCTGGCGAGGGGACGGTAAAGTGCAGCTTGCTGACAGGACTCACGGGGCTGTCCACGACCGCCAGGGCCGATGGCAGTTTCAC
>JAFXTB010000083.1 GCA_017525225.1 Kiritimatiellia bacterium | reverse complement strand
TTCCCATCCCGAACACGGAAGTCAAGCGCCTCTTCGCCGAGGGTAGTGCGGGACCCGCCCGCGCGAGAGTAGGGCGCCGCCGGCTTCTTTCTTTCTGGAGCGCGAACGCGACTCCGCAGACCTGCATCGGGCTCGACCCCGCACGCAGGTCTTTTTTTATGTCCTGGACCTGCATGGGGCCAATTAGGTAGGGCCCGCTCGCCGAGCGGGCCGCCATCAACGTTGAATCGCATTGCTGATCATTTGCGTCTGCGGTCGCCTCGGCGAGGCGCCCCTACCATTTAGCGGGTGTTCAATAGTTCGTGTACGCAGATACGTCCCGCAGGGAATTTTCATGCTGAAAGTTTCGCCATTCAAGTCGGGATTTATGGTATAATGTCCGCCATCCAAAGGAGCAGTGGGTAGATGTTTGTAAAGCTAACGCAGTTGAACGGCAAGCCGATATGGATCAACCAGGAGTTCATCGTCACGGTCGAACCAGGCAGAAGCAGGGGATCCATCGTGGTGCCGCTCGGGGACGATCTCGACTACGAGGTCGGCGAGTCTCCCGATGCGGTGGTGGAGGCGCTGGGTGGCACGGTTGTCCCGTCCGCCCCCGCTTCGCGGTCCGCCGCCTCTGCGGCACCGTCTGCCCCCGTGGCGCCGCCTGCAGAACAGCCTGATTTCAGGATAGAGAGCGGGCTCATAGTGAAACCCGATGCGAAGGCGGAATCTACCGCAGCGAAGCCTGATCCAGCGCCGAAGAAGACCACGAGAAAGACGGCGAAGACTGCCGCCGCGGAGAAGAAACCCGCCGCGAAGGCCAAGGCCGCGCCGCGCAAGGCGGCATCCAGGAAGAAGGCCGCGCCGCCGCCAGTTCCGCTTGACGAAAGCCAGCTTGCCCGCCTGCAGAAGATGTCGCCGGGGACGATGCGAAAGCTCGTGAACACGCTGATTTCGCAGTTCGCGGTGACGGAGGCATCTGTGGTGATAGACGCGCTTGTCGCCAACGGCCTCATATCCGTGACGGACCAGGGGCATGTGGACTGGAACTGGCGCAACATCGAAGAAAAGGCAAAGAAGGAAGGTTGAGCATGAACGCATTCTCACGTCGTTCGTTTCTGGCATCCGCCTCGGCGTTCTCGGCCCTTGGGGGCTGTAGGTCGCTTGGGCTTTGCTGCGGGAAGCCCGATCTGAAGTTCGGGGTCATCTCCGACCTGCATGTAACGACACCAGATACCGCCGGTGAATTCGAACGCGCCCTCGAGCATTTCCGCGACCGTGGCGCCGACGCCGTTGTGGTATGCGGCGATCTGACGGACTGGGGCCTAAGGAGCGATCTTGAAAGCGTCGCCGCCGCCTGGAACCGTGTATTCCCGCGCGGCCGCGCGCCGGACGGACGCCCCGTGGCGCGGCTTTTCTGCTCGGGCAACCACGACTACGAGGGATGGTGGTATGGCGACATGACGATGGAGATGCACGCGCTCGGCTATTCCGAGGACGACGCCCTGTCGAAGCTCGGCTTCAAGAAATGCTGGGAGGACGTGTTCCAGGAGGAGTGGGCGCCTGTACGCCGCCGTACCGTGAACGGCTACGATTTCATCAGCGGCGAATGGCATGGCTACGACAAGGCGCCCGGCTTCAACGCACTCCCGGCGTGGATGGCCGCCCACTCCTCCGCGATCGACCCGGACCGTCCCTTCTTCTACTTCCAGCATCCGCCCATCGTGCAGACGACCGGCGACAGCTTGAGGGAAGGCGGCCCGGCGGACAGGCTGTCGCTGCAAGTGCGCGCGGCGCTTGCCGCCCATCCCAACGCGATCTCCTTCACGGGCCACTGCCATTGGACCTTCAACGACGGGCGTTCGATATGGCAGGACGAATTCACGGCCATAGCCGTGCCTTCGATGTCGTATACCACGGTGCCCGCCGGATACGAGAACGGGAGCGGTGGGCGTAGGGGCAAGACGCCGCTCATCATGCCGAAGATCGATGCCCGGCAGAGGCTGGAGGAGGCGCAGGGGTATTTCGTGTCGGTCTACAGCGACCGCGTGGAGGTGGTCAAGCGCGACTTCGAGCAGGCCGTGGACGCGGGCGAGTGGATCGTGCCGCTGCCGGCGAAGGCCTCGAAGCCGCATGCCTTCAGGGCAAGCGCCTCGCGCGAGCCGGTGCCGGAGTTCCCGTCAGGCGCGCGGCTGAAGACGTATACCTTCAACTGCGACACCCGCGCGGCGCACTGGGCGATCGCGATGGCGTTAGACTTTCCAGCCGCCGTGGGACGCGGCTGGAGGGCGTTCGACTACGAGGTGAGGGCGGTGCTGGCGGACGGCACTGTGGCGCTGGTGAAGCGCTTCCTGTCGCCGGCGTTCCACAAGCTGCCGAAGGACGAGCCGGCGGCGATGCACTTCTACTGCAACGTGGACGAGCTGCCGCAGGATGCCAAATACCGCTTCGAGGTGTATCCGCGCAACAGCTTCGGCGCATGCGGTGCGCCGCTGGTGTCGTCCTTCCGGCGCGGATGCCCCGGGCTAGGCACGGCGAAACATGGTTGATCTGGAAGGGGGACCGGAGATGAAGAAGCTGATCGACGCCGTGATGGAAGCCGGCAGCGTTGTGGCGATGACCGGCGCGGGCGTCTCCACGCTCTGCGGCATTCCGGATTTCCGCGGGCCGCAGGGACTGTATCGCCAGCCCGAGGCGGAGAAGATCTTCGACATAGACTGGTTCGACCGCGATCCCGCCATATACTACCGTGGCTGCCGCGAGCTGGTGTACGGGCTTGAGACCTTCGAGCCGGGGCCCGTGCATCGCGCCCTGAAACATCTGGAGGATCTCGGCCATCTCGACGGCATCATAACGCAGAACATCGACATGCTGCACCAGAAGGCGGGCTCCTCGACGGTGTGGGAGGTGCATGGTTCGCCCATCCTGCACCACTGCCGCCGCTGCGGCGCGGAAAGGACCTTCGGGCAGATATGCGCGGCGCTGCGTGAGGGCGAGGCCGGCATGAAGGACGCGAACGGCACGTTCGTGCCGCGCTGCGCGTGCGGCGGGGTGTTCAAGCCGGACATCACCTTCTTCGGCGAGGCGCTGCCTGAAGAGGCCTTCGCGCGCAGCCAGGAGCTTGCCATCCGCGCCGACGTGATGCTGGTGCTGGGTACGTCGCTGACGGTGTATCCGGCGGCAGGGCTGCCGCGCCTGACGCTGCAGCACGGCGGCAAGGTGTTCGTGGTGAACGCCCAGCCGACGCCGCTGGACGACTTCGCCGCAGGCGTCCTGCCCGATCTCGCGGCCTTTGCGGAGGCCCTGCTCGCGCTGTAGCGGTTGGAATGCCATGAAGAAGGACGGTTCAGCGGCCGGATACGGCTTTGGCACGTTCCAGGGCGTGTTCACGCCCAGCATACTCACCATCATAGGCGTGGTGATGTATCTGCGCTTCGGCTGGATGCTGGGCCACGTGGGGTTGCTCCAGTCGCTCGCGCTGGTGGCGATCGGCAGCTCGATAACGTTCCTCACCGGTCTTTCGATCTCGTCGCTGGCGACTAACATGCGCATGAAGGGCGGCGGGGCGTACTTCATGCTTTCGCGCTCGCTCGGGCTGGAGGCCGGCGCCGCGCTCGGCGTGCCGCTTGCGCTCGCCCAGGCGATCGGGGTGTCGTTCTACGTGGCGGGCTTCTCGGAGGCGCTCACGGGCTCGGGGCTGCCGGTGGTTTCGGGCTGGAACCCGCAGCTCGTGGGGCTGGTGACCCTCGCCGTGCTGGCGGCGGTGTCATCGCTTTCCGCCGACATCGCCCTCAAGTCGCAGTATTTCATCATGGCCGCGATAGCCTTCTCGCTGGTGTCGTTCTTCCTGGGCGGCACGCCGGCTGAGATCAAGGCGCCAGCGCCGGAGGAGGTGCCGGCAGCGCTCGGTTTCTGGCCCGTGTTCGCCGTATTCTTCCCCGCGGTGACGGGGATACTGTCGGGACTGGGAATGTCGGGCGACCTGAGGAACCCGGCGAAGTCCATCCCGCTGGGCACTCTTGCGGCGGTGCTTGTCGGCTTCGCCGTCTATACGGCTGTGCCGATCGCGCTCGACGCGATGGTGAAGGATCCAGCCGTGCTGCGCACCGACACGATGATCCTGCAGAAGTGCGCGCGCTGGCAGATGCCGATACTCATCGGTGTATGGTCGGCGACGCTGTCGAGCGCGGTGGGCAGCTTCCTCTGCGCCCCGCGCGTGATGCAGGCGCTCTCGCGCGACCGCCTGCTGCCGCGCTTCTTCGGCCGCGGGTTCGGGCCTACGGACGATCCCCGGCTGGCTTCGCTCTTCTGCTTCGGCATAGCCGCGCTCGGAATAGCGCTTGGCGACATCAACGTGCTCGCGCCCGTGCTGACGCTCTTCAACCTGTCGACCTACGGGCTCTTGAACCTCGCGGCGGCATCCGAGGAGCTGATGGCCAACCCCACCTGGCGGCCCTCCTTCCGAGTCAAGGCCGGCTTTTCCCTCGCGGGCTTCGCGGGCTGCATGGCGGCCATGTTCATGATAAGCCCAGGCTGGACGTTCGTGGCGCTGGTGTGCGAGGGCGGGATATACTGGCATGTCAAGCGGCGCGCGCTCAAGGCGCGCTGGGGCGACATGCGCACCGGCATGCTCGCGGCGCTCGTCCGGTTCGCGTTCCGAAGGCTCTCGCGCGACGCGTACGCCGAGCGGAACTGGCGCCCCAACCTGCTCGTCATGCAGCGTCTGCCCGTCCAGGACACGAATGCCCTGGTGCTGGCGAGGGACATCTCCGACGGCCGCAGCCTCGTGACGCTCGCCTCCGTGCTGCCCGGGGAGCTTGCCTCCGACGCCGCAAGGACGGCCGAGCTGCGTGATTCCGTGCGCCGCCTGGCGGAGAGGATGGAGCTTGAGACGGAGGTCAAGCTGCTGCCCGAGCCGGACTGCTGGAAGGGGATAGGGGAGATAGTGCGCACATACGGGTTCGGCCCCATCGTGCCCAACACCGTCGTGTTTGGCCCCCCGAGCGAACGCAACATCGGCGCCTTCGCGGGTGTAGCCAGGCTCCTGGCCGCGCAGCGCAAGAACCTCATAGTGCTCGGAGCGGCGGGCGCCGGCGGAGACGGACGCTACATCGACGTGTGGATGCGCGGCGCCAACGGCAACGGCGGGCTTATGCTGGCGCTCGCGTACCTGCTGCAGCGCGGGAACGTCTAGAGCGGACACCCGCTGCGCGTGAACATGATCATCCGCAACCGCACCCCGGAGGAGGCCGCCAGCGTGCTTGCGGAATTCCTGCGCGACGCCCGGCTGCAGGCCGAGACGCGCATACTGGTCTCCGACGGACGGCCGTTCATCGAGACCATCAACGCGAACGCATCGGACTCTGCGCTCACCTTCATAGGCCTGCGCGCGCCGGGGGCGGACGAGGACGACGCGTCGTACGGGGCCTATTTCGCCGCGCTCCGCTTCGGTGTGCCGGCGGCGGCCATGCCGGTGTTCGTGCTCGCGGCAGAAGACATAGACTTCCGCCGCATATTCACCTGACCCGATTTTTGTAAATTATCCTTGTCTAACAGGCTTGTGTTATGAGATAATTCCTGCCAAAATTTTCAACACCACTGAAGGAGAGGACATAGTGAACGGCAAACTGGAGCAGATGACGCCCGAACTGAAGGCGTTCATACTGGAATGGAAGCCGAAGCCCGGCAACCTGATCATGGTGCTGCATCGCGTGCAGCAGACCTACGGCTACATCCCGCGCGAGATCGCGATAGAGACGGCGGAGCTTCTTGAGGTTCCGCTGGCGAAGATCTACGGCGTGGTGACTTTCTACAACTTCTTCAAGCTGCAGAAGGCGGGCAAGTACATCGTGCAGGTATGCCTCGGCACCGCGTGCTACCTGCGCGGCGGCGACGATCTGCTGAAGGAGTTCGAGTCCCAGCTTGGCGTGGGCCTGAACGCGACGACGGCCGACGGGCTCTTCTCGGTGGAGGCGGTCCGCTGCCTCGGATGCTGCGGTCTCGCGCCTGTGTGCGTGGTGAACGGCAACGTCCACGGCAAGCTCGAGAAGAAGGACGTCGCCGGCATAATCGAGCAGTACCGGAAGCAGGGCTGATTCCCGATGCACGCCTCGATCGCAGACATCCTCGCCGACACGGCGCAGAACGCGATCGAGGCAGGCGCGCAGAACATACGCGTTGAGCTTACGGAAGACGGAACGATGATCCGTGTGGACATACGGGACGACGGCAAGGGGATGGACGAGGCGACGCAACGCCGCGCCTTCGATCCGTTCTACACCGAACCCGGCAAGCACGACGGCCGGAAGGTCGGTCTCGGACTTCCCATACTCAGGCAGGTGGCGGAGGCGACGGGCGGCGGGGTGTCGCTCGTCTCCGCGCCGGGGAAGGGCACGACGCTCTCGTACTCCTTCTCGGCCGGCCATCTGGATCTGCCGCCGATGGGCGACATCCCTGGCATGATGCTCGGGCTTTTCAACTATCCGGGCGATTTCGAGCTCACGTTCTCGCACGTGAAGGGCGGCAGCGGCTACGAGATCTCCCGCAGCGAGCTGCGCGACGCCGTAGGCTCGCTGGAGGACGTGGAGGGGCTCAGTCTGGCGCGCGAGTTCCTGCGCTCGCAGGAGGAATCGCTAGCCGCGTGATGGAAACAAGAAACTTTTCAACTGACAAAGGAAACACAATGGCTAAACTAACACTCGAAGATCTGCGCCGCATGCGCGGCGAGAAACAGCAGGCGATGTCGATGCGTGAATCGTCTGGCAAGGACATACAGGTGGTCGTGGGCATGGGTACCTGCGGCATTGCCGCCGGTGCCAAGGATACCTTCGGCGCGCTTGTGGACGCGCTGGCCGAGAAGAACCTCACCAACGTGCTGGTGCGCCAGACGGGCTGCATGGGCCTGTGCCACTCCGAGCCGACGGTCGAGGTGATCGTGCCTGGCATGCCTGCGGTGATCTATGGCAACGTGGATGTGGCCACGGCCCGCGGGATAGTCGACCAGCACATCATCGGGCACCAGCTTCTCGATTCCCACATCTGCGACCGCCCGTCGATCGACATCATCAAGAATGGCTGAAGAATTAAATGGTTAAATGGTTAAATCGCCGCTTCGCGACTTTAAAGGCCGAAGCCCGATTTAACAATTTAAAGACCGAAGGTCGATTTAACCATTTAAAGGGTGAAGCCCGATTTAACCATTTAAAAGCCGAAGGCTGATTTAACAGGAGAAAAAAATGGCATACGAATCATACGTACTGGTCTGTGGCGGCACGGCATGCATGTCGGGCGGCGCGCAGCAGATATTCGACGCCCTGAGCGACGGCGTCAAGGCCGCCGGCCTCGACGATCGCGTCCAGGTGGTCCGCACGGGCTGCCTTGGGTTCTGCGAGAAGGGGCCGATCGTCAAGATACTTCCCGAGGGTACGTTCTACGTGTCGGTGAAGGCCGAGGACGCCAAGGAGATCGTGGCGGAGCATCTCGTCAAGGGCCGCGTGGTTACGCGCCTGCTGTACGATCCAAAGCAGGCGAAGGCGCTCGACGAGAACCAGATCCCGTTCTACCAGAAGCAATACCGCATCGTGCTGAGGAACTGCGGCATCATCGACCCCGAGAAGATCGAGGACTACATCGCCCGCGACGGCTACAAGGCCATCGAGAAGGTGCTCTTCGAGATGACGCCGGAGCAGGTGGTGGACGAGATGCTCAAGTCCGGCCTGCGCGGCCGCGGCGGCGCGGGCTTCCCCACCGGCATGAAGTGGAAGTTCGCCCAGCAGCAGCCCAAGGGTCAGAAGTACATGGTCTGCAACGCCGACGAGGGCGACCCCGGCGCGTACATGGACCGCTCCACGCTCGAGGGCGACCCCCACTCCGTGCTGGAGGCCATGATTATCGCCGGCTACGCGATCGGCGCCTCCAAGGGCTTCATC
>JAFXTB010000082.1 GCA_017525225.1 Kiritimatiellia bacterium | reverse complement strand
TACGAGCTCTGGCTGAATGACGTTGGCATTACCGACGAACCGAAACCGGAAGACATGCCGAAGCCGGAAGATATGGTGAACGGCATTCCGGCGGGGGTGCGGTACGTCTTCGGGATCGACCCCTTGATCGGCCCCGCAGACCTAACCGAGCCGCTGATTGACATCAAGTTCGATGCGGACGGAAAGCCATACGTGAAACTCCCGCCCATAGTGAACACCGAGGGCGCGACGGTGACGGTGCAGGCGACCGAAGACCTCACGGACTGGTTCCACGCCGCCGAGTATCCCGTAGATCCTGCCACGGGGCTCTGCATCCCCGACCTCGACCCCATTCCACCTCAGATGTTCTTCAGGTACAGCGTCCAGTTTCAGCCTTGAACACTGAGTCCTTTCGGCGCCGATCGCCGGCTTCGGCAGCGACTCGAACCTCGGCAGCCCCAACTCGCAGGGCTACTACTGGTCGTCTACGCCGGATTCGGAGGATTCGCACTTCGCGTGGCACCTCTACTTCAATTCGAACAATTTCCGCCAGTACATCTACTACGGCCGCCAATACGGGCTGTCCGTCCGGCCTGTGCGCGACGCTGAATAGTCGTTAGTTGTTAGTTGTTAATCGTTAGTTGTTAGTTGTTAGTGGGTAGTCGCTTTCGTGCAGGAGGCCGCAACGCGTCCTACCGCCTCTCCCATTGCCACTGCACTCCCGGTCACCCGGTAACTCGCCATCGGAATGAAGTCCCCCGAGATGCAGCGCCCGGCCAGGTAGAGGTTGTCCACATCCTTTGCCATGCAGGCGCGGAGTGGAATCTGGAACGGCTTCGCCTTGACGCCCTGCGTGCTGTAGGCGGCGTTCTTGTTGTTCGCGGCGGTAGTCGCATGGATGTCCACGCAGAAATTGGACGTTGTGACGGCGTCGGGGAACGTCGCACCAGTTCGCACATCGTCGGCGGTAAGGGTGTAACGCCCATGCACGCGGCGCGCGGCGCGATGGCCCAGCTGTTCGGCGGTGGCGACGACGCAGAAGCCCTCCCACGCGCCGCCGAGCCGCGCCAGGGCGCGGGCCGCCTCCAGCGTCTCCCTTCTTGCGCGGACGGTCTCGCGGGTCAGCCCCGCCGCGTCGTCGATCCCGAGCCCATACACGTGGTTCATCATCCACACGTACACGCCGTCGCGCACAAGGAAGATCGTAGGCATGGAATACGAGAGAACAAGCCCGGCACGGACCATTTCCGCGCGCAGCCGCTTCTTTGCGGTCCCCTTGCCGTACTCCACCAGGTTCGACGGATGGTTCACCACGTAGGGGGCAATCCTGTCGGGATGCGGCGAGGCGACTATGGCACACAAGCTGGCGGGCTGGTCGTTACCTCCGTAGAGTCCGCCGAAATCGTAGCCGCAGCCGGCCTGCGCGGCAAGGTCGCCGTCGCCCGTGCAGTCGATGAACACCTTGGCGCGCCAGGCGCGGCGCCCGTCCTTCGACTCAGAGACGATCGTCTCGATGTTTCGCCCGGATGCGTCGCGATATGCCGCAACGACTGCGGTATGGAGGCGGAAATCGACACCGGCCTCCGTGCACATGTCCTCGCACACGACCTTCATGCTCTCGGGGTCGTACGTGTAGTTCGCGACTTTGATGTCCTTGCGGCGGGGATTGCGCATGAGCAGCACTCCGCGCGCCTCCAGCCGCTTCATGATCTCGCGATCGGTCGCGGACTTGTCGAAGTCGATCAGGCAGCCCAGAAGCCCGCTCGTCCAGATTCCTCCCAGCGAGCCGTGCATCTCGAAAAGCCGCACCTTCGCCCCGGCACGGGCGGCGGATACCGCGGCTGCAATTCCCGCAGGTCCGCCGCCGGCCACGATGACATCGCAATCCTCCGCCAGCGGCAGATTGCGCTGCGGCTCGGCGAACACGCCATTCCCCGGCAGCGGCGCTGCACTTCCGGCGAACGGCAGAGCCGCCCCGGACAGCAAAAACGATCTACGACTGAATCCCATCATTCATACACGCATTCAATCCAGCTTGTCCGCGAGGCGTCTAAAGAGCTTGGCCAGCCATCCGCCCTTGTGTTCATCGCATCCTGTCGACTGGGGTGGCGGATCCTGTGGTAGGATGAGTCCGTCTACGGCGGCGCGTACGAACAGGTCGGCGGCGGCGCGGGAGGTGACGGGGCGGTTCTCGGGCTTCGGGGCGCACATGAGCGAAAGCACGTAGGCGACGGAGGCCGACACCTCGGGGCGCATCGTGCGCACGTCGGGCAGCGGTTCGCCCTTTACGGCCTTGGCGAGCATCCCCATCACCGTGCTCCCCTCGTTCGGCCGCTTGCCGGTGAGCATCTCGTAGAGCGCTACGCCGAGGGAGTAGATGTCGGCCCGCGCGTCGATGTGGCTCGAGTCGATGATCTGCTCGGGAGCCATGTACGCGGGCGTGCCGATGATGACTCCCTGCATGGTCTCTGAGCCTTCGCCCCTGCCCTTGAGGAGCTTTGCCACGCCGAGATCCGCGAGCTTAGGCGTGCCGTCGGCGGCGAAGAGAATGTTGTCGGGCTTGACATCGCGGTGGATCACGCCGTGGGTGTGGGCCATTGAGAGTGCGTCGGCGATTTGCGTGGCGATGGAGATGGCGTCGGCCACGGGCAGCGTGCCGTTCTGGGTGATGCGGTCCTTGAGCGTGCCACCCGGCATGTACTCCATCATGATATAGCAGATACCCCTCTCGGCGTCTTCGCCTGCGTCATACACGCGCACCAGGTTGCGGTGGAGCATCGTCATCATCAGGTTGGCTTCCTGTGCGAAACGCTGCTTGCACTCGGGCGCGGTCGCGGTCGCGTCCGTGCGCATCGTCTTGAGGGCATACTGCTCGCCGCGCGGGCCGCGCACGAGGTACACGAACCCCAGACCGCCCTTGCCGAGCAGCCGATCCACGGTGCAATCCCCGAATTTGTCGCCCGCTTTGAAGGGGCCTTTGTCTTCCATGGATTCC
Source organism: Kiritimatiellia bacterium (assembly GCA_017525225.1). Classification (GTDB taxonomy): domain Bacteria; phylum Verrucomicrobiota; class Kiritimatiellia; order RFP12; family UBA1067; genus RGIG6720. The sequence goes on along the minus strand of JAFXTB010000082.1, from coordinate 4,642 downwards.
ATGTGCGGTAGAATGATACCAAACCCAGACGCGGATGTGAAGGGGGAATCAGTCCGCCCCGATGTCGCCGAAGAGGGCGCGCAGCTTGTCGCTGGTGACCGGCTTCGCGATGACCTTGGCGAAGAGGCTTATGTCGTAGGTGGAGCCCACGTCCACGTCCGCCGTGACGGCCACGATGGGGATTTCCGCGAGGCGGCGATCCTTGCGCATGGCCTCGGCGAGCTGCGAGCCGTCCATCTTGGGCATCCACATGTCGGAGAGCACGAGGTCGGGAATCCATTCCTTCATCACGTTCAGCGCGTCCTCGCCGTTCTCGGCATAGCGGACGTCCTTGATCTTCAGGTTTCCGAGGTGGATGCCGAGGATCTTGCGGTTCATGGCCATGTCGTCAACCACCAGCACACGGTCGGGCATGGCCGAGCGGATCGTCTCCGCGGCTGAACGCGCCGCGGAGGAGACGCCCTCCACAATGTCTAGGTTGGGGATGACGATCTCGAACGACGTGCCCTTGCCCAGGACGCTGGTCGCCTTTACCGTGCCGTGGGCGGTGTCCACCATGCGCTTCACGATCGGCAGGCCGAGCCCGGTGCCTTTCATTTCGCCGCCGCTGGCGTTCATGCGGCTGGCGATGTCCTGCACGAACGGGTCGAAGAGACGCTCCATCTTGGACTCCGAGATGCCGCAGCCGGTGTCCGAGACCGTGATCTTGAGGGTATGCGTCGCGGCGTCCCATCCGATTTCCACCCGAATCTCGCCTTCTTGGGTGAACTTTGCGGCGTTTCCTACCAGATTGATCAGGATCTGGCGCATGGCCTGCTGCGAGAGCTTAAGCACGGGGATGTTGCCGGAGGCCGGACCGACGATTCTGAGCTTGACGCCGTGGCGGCGCACGCGGTATCCGAAGATGGCGGGCAGCTCGCGCATGAGCTGCTGCATGTCGCAGGCGCCGGAGCGTATCTCCATCGCGCCGGCGTCGAGCTTGGAGAGGTCGAGAATGTCGTTGATGAGCTCAAGGAGCGCTGTGGCGCTGAGGAGGATGCCGTCGGTGTAGTCCTTGCGGCGGCGCTCGTCGATGTCCTCGCGGGAGAGGAACTCCGCGAAGCCGATGACGGCGTTGAGCGGCGTCCGGAGCTCGTGCGACATCATGGCGAGGAAACGCGTCTTCGCCTGGGCGTGCTCCTCCGCCTGCGTCGCGGCCGCATTGGCGCGCGCGGCCTCGCGCTTGAGGAGGCGGTTCATCACGAGGGAGTGGATGACGATCCCGAGCAGCACCATCAGCACCACGCCCAGGATGACCTTCACCAGTTCCTCGCTGGTGAGGCCGAACACGCGATGCACGACCTTGCGCTCGGCTGCGGCGCTCATGAACATCTCCTGGAGGCGCACTGGGTCTATGCTGGACATCGCCTTGCGGAGGATCGATACCAGCTCGGGTGGAGTCCCCGGGCCTGTGAACATCTCGAACTCAAGGTCGGGATCCTCGGCCCCGTAGAACTCGCTCACCGTCTGCGGCACGGGCAGCGAGAACACCGACGTTGCGCCGTACGTGGCCTCGCCGGCCTTGACGGGGTAGGGAATCCAGAGGCGTGTCTCGCCGCGCAGGAACCTCGCCTGCGCGGTCTTCAGGTCCGTCTGCTCCTGCGGCTTGATGACAAGGCCGATCTTGCGCTTGATCTCGGCCTGCAGGAGTTCGGCGAGGCCGGCGGCCTCTCCCCTGGCGTCCCGAATCTTGAACGGCCACGGCGAGAAGTCCACCATCAGCGGCGCCGGGTCCTTTCGGCGCTGCGCCAGCCATTCCGCCTCCTTGAGCGAGAGGGGGGCCATCTCGTGGTGCGAGCCGTAGTGGCGCTCGCTGATCATGCGCATGTACTTGGGGAAGTCGTCGCATACTTCCTCCAGCGCCTGCTCCAGCTCGTTGAAGAGGTCCGTCCGTTTCGTGGAGGTGCAGATGTACATCGGATGCGAGGCGTAGAGGTGCAGCGCCACCTCATTCGAGAGGTCGGGCATCTCCACGTCGATGCAGGCGTCGATATCGCCCTTGAAGTACGCCTTCACCATGTCGCTGTCGGTCGCGTACTCGCGGTACGTGACGCCGAGGTCTTCGTGGTTGAACTGGCGCTTGGCGCGCTGTGCGCTGATGGTGCCGGAGAGCATGCCCACGCGCATGCCGTTCCAGGTGGAAGGCTCCCCGACCTTGTACTTGGTGTTCTCCGGATGCGTCCAGAGGTACACGCGCAGCATGCCGATGGGGGTGTGCGGGAAGAGGAAGTCGTCGCGGCGCGAGGCGTCGAACCCGAGGCCGCCGATCATGTCCAGCCTACCGCTCTTCACGTCGGCGATGCTTTCGTCGTAGCTGCCGTACACGAAGTCGGGCGACCACCGCGTGGCGCTGCAGAGCGACTTCATCCACATCTCGAGCGAGCCGGACTTCTCGCCGTCCGGCGTCACGTTGAAGAGGTCGCCGCGCATGTACGCGGCCACGCGCACGCGTTTCGGGGGCTTCGGGATGCCAAGCAGCTCCGCGCGCAGGACGTCGATCCGGTCGATGTGGTCGATATAGTATTCGCGGTAGGCCCGGACCAGCCGCCGCATCAGATCGGTGCGGTCCTTCCTCACGGCGAAGTACACGTTGCGCGCACCCATCGGCACGACCTCGACGAGGCCCTCCGGACGTTTCCCGAAGGGCGTGTACAGGAACAGCACGTCGATTTCGCCGTTGCGCAGCGCCTGCTCCGCGCCCGCGCTCGTGGGATACTCCACGTATTCCGGGGTAAGACGGGCGTCCGCGAAGAACCGCTGCCGGTCACGGCCGTCCCCTTGGGAAACGGAGGAGTAGCCCACGCGCATGCGTGGCCAGTCGGAGATGCGCGTGGACGTCATCGACATGGCCTTGTCGGGCGTCGCGTAGAGCGCGTAGTGCATTCTGTCCAACGGCTGCAGCGGGAACGAATAGTCTTTCTGCAACCTCTCCGTGCGGAAGGCGGAGCAGATCACCTCCGTGTTGGACACCACGATCCTGCTATCCGCGCCAAACGCGGATCGTTTCACCTCCAGGCCGGCCGCCTTGAAGACGTCGGCCATGACGGTCTGGCAGAACTTGGCGTCCGCCGCCGCCCAGACGTCCAGATCGGCGCTGCGCACGCAGTCCGCCACCTTTACGGTCTCAGCCCCGGCGGCGAGCGCCGCCAGCAAAACAAATGCGATTGCTTTATGTCTCATGCAGTCTTCCGGTTGCTTTCGGTTTGTACAGCGTGCATGGCCTTTTTGCATCAGGATAGGATACGCCACGCCAGCGCCGCAACGAGAAGTAGCAGGCCGGCGCCGAGCGCCCAGGCAATCCGCGTAAGCATCTTCGTGCGCTGCCGCTTGCGCTTGAGACGGGCCATGAACTCCTGCACGTCCTGGTCCTGGGTCTCAAGCACTAGATCCTCGTCCGCGCGCGGCGCCGCTGGACGGTCGGGGGCGAAATTCTGCAACATGTCCTCGAACGTCGCCTCCGGCTCCGCCGCGAACTCCGTCTCGTCCGAGGACGGCGCCGCATATCCGAGGCGCACAAACGCATCGACGATGGCCTTCGGCGAGGACAGGCGGTCCTCCCGCGCCTTGGCGCACATGCGCGACAGCACGGCCGCCAGCTCGGGCGAAACCTTGTCGTTGAACGTGCGCACGTCGGGGATCGGCGACGGATCGAGAAGCTGCTGTAGCACCTTCGTCGGCGTGTCGTCCATGTAGGGATGCCGCCCGCAGAGGAGCTCGAAGAGGATGATGCCCAGGCTGAATACGTCGGCCCGCGCATCGACGGCGCTTGAGTCAAGGGCCTGTTCCGGCGAGATGTAGGCTGGCGTGCCGAACAGGGACTTTGCCATCGTCTTGAGGGAGTCGATTCCGCCCGACGTCTTCGCGATGCCGAGGTCGAGCAGCTTGACGGTTCCCTCTGTGGTCAACATGATGTTTTCCGGCTTGAGGTCGCGATGTACCATGCCGAAACGCTGCGCCGCCGCCAGCACGTTCGCAACCTGCAGGATGATGCGCACAGCCTCCTTCTCCGGCAGCGCACCTCCGAACGCGATCGTGGAACGGAGGGTGTCGCCCTTGACGTAGTCCATCACGAGATAATAGATGCCCCGCGATTCGTCATATCCCGCGTCATGCACCGCCACAAGGTTGGGATGGCGTATCCGCGTGGCGAGCTTGGCTTCGCGGACAAACCTTGTCACGTGCTCGGGCTTCGCCTCGGCCACCTCCGGATCAAGCACCTTGATTGCGAAGAGCGTATCGAGCATGCGATGCCGTCCGAGCCAAATGGACCCCAATCCACCCTGGCCGATCTGCTTTTCGATCACATAGCCGTGGAACGTCTCGCCGGGGTGGAGCACGGAACCCTTCGCTTCAAAGGGTTCGCCATCTTCGTTCATGTTCCTGTCCTCGCGTTGCATCGGCCGATATTATACCATATCTCGCCGCCACATGATACCAAGTTCGTCACAAATAGGTTAGTCGCTAGTCGTTAGTCGCTAGCCCGCCGCCCGCGCTGCGCACAGGAATGTAAATGAGGATAACATGGTATTGTTCACAAATGGCAATTGCCACAATTGTTCACAAATGACAAATGGCAATTTGTATTGGTGGCATTGATGGCATT
>JAFXTB010000081.1 GCA_017525225.1 Kiritimatiellia bacterium | reverse complement strand
GACGAAACGGATGAGGATCAGCTTGAATATATCACGAAGGCGCACTGGCCAGAGGCGTGTAGGACGATCGGCCTGGAGTGCGCTTTGAAGATACGAGGGGAGGTCAGGAAGGAGGTCCAGACCTGTCATCTTCTCCAGTTCGTCGATGGTGACGATGCGATGCGTGGGGAAATCGTTGAACGGCACGGTCTGCGGCACTACGAGTGCAAGAGCGCGCACGCCGTCCTCTGTCTGGGCGACGATCAGCATCCAGCAGCTGTCTGGCACATCCACACGCGTACCGGCGAGTGTCTGGTGCGAACGAGGATTGGCGCTGGAAATTGTCCCGCAGATGACCCATATCTCGCCCCAGCGTGCCGTCCAGAGATCCGCGATACGCTGTTCAAGTTCGCGCCAGGGTCCGCGGTTCAGGGCGGGGGTCTGCGGCACGATGTTGGACATGAGAAATGTCTTTGCCTGCGCTTCCTGTCCGAAGCGCGTGACGATGGCCCGGTTTGGCGCGAGGTGTCCTCTGTCGTAGCCGGTACGGTCGTATGCCGATGCCGCCGGCGAGTTGGAGAGGCTTCGGTCCTTGCGGAACGATGGCCGCTTGCCTGGCTCGTATTTCGCTTCCGGCGGCACATGGTATGCCACCCATGCCGGATGCTGGAGGCTGTCCGACCAGCCGACGACGAATTCCCCGCGGTCGAGCACCTTGATATCGGCCGGCGCCGGCGCTCCTGTGCGCTTCGGCATCCCGGCGAAGAACACCTTGCCTTCGGGCGGCGGGTCGTCGCAATCGTACACGGCGTCGTGGCCGGTCCATCCCAGCGCATCGGTGAGCATGAGGGTACGGTCGCCGAAATACATGAGCGGGCGCACGATGAAGGCGGGCAGGGCCTCCTGGCGGGCTGCGAGCCAGTCCTGCGGATGTCGCGCATACCATGCGCCGCCGGTGCAGAGGATTGCGAATGTGGCGACGATGCCGAGGACGGTCCATCGCGCGATGCGGCGCAGACGCGATACGGGCGCGGGCTGGGCCTTGGACTTCTCCTTCTTGTCCTTCCTGTCCTTCTTGTCCTTCTTCTTCATTTCATTTCCCCTGTGGATACCTGTCCTCCCTGGTGGCGTATGCATAGATCCTGGCCAGGGCTTCGGCGAACTCGGCGCGGGTGAAGGCTTCAGGGGCGATCTCGGCGTGCGGATCCGGTATCACCGACACCCTTGCGGGCGGAACCTTGCGGACAAGCATGGGAGGCGTCTCGGCGTCGGCGAAGATGACGGCGGCGGCGTGGCGCATGGCGGCATGCTCGAAGTGGCGCGCCACCGCCGCACGGAAGCCGCGGTACAGTCCGCGCACGCCGAAGGGATCGGTGAAGTCCGCTATGTACGGGAAGCGCGAGAGCGTGGCCCGGTCGATCGCGCGCGCCACGAGCGCGCCGTCGTTGAAGCCGTGCACGATGCTGTAGCCGTTGCGCGAGACGAGCGCCGTGCCGCGGAGGAACATCATCGCGCCGACAAGGAAGCGGCGCACCGAAGGACGGCGCGGCGGCATTGACGAAAGCGGCAGGCGCGGTACCGGCACCACGCGCACGTCGGCCGACAGGGTCGCCGTGAGAAGCGCGGAGGGGCGCGGTACGAGCAGATCGACCTTCCATCCCGCATCCACCAGCACGCCCGCCACATCCTGGATGCGCAGCGTCTCGCGCGCATCTGCATGGCTGCGTGTGGAAGCAACGAGAAGCGCGGCAGGCATGGGACTCAGAGATCGGAGAGCTCGATGCGTATTGTGCGCGACTTCATGGCGTCAAGCTGCGCCTGCGTGGGCGCCTGGTCTGGAGACGGCACCACGAGCTTCGTACCGCAGGCAGGGCATTCCACCTGCTGGCCCACGGTGGCAAGCGGCGCCTCGATCTCCTGATGGCAGTTCGAGCAAATGAATGCGACGAATTCCTCGTTCTTCGCGTTTTCCATGTTTCTTCTCGCCTGAATCTTTTTCTCCGAAATCGTTTTCACAGAAAGGATACACCAAATTGACGGCAAATGCAAGAGGAATATGCTATAATGGAGACATGCGACTTTTGGACGATCCATATCTCAGGCCATACATGGACGCGATCCGCGGCCGGAGCGCGCGTGCGCGTGCGCGCGCCCTGGAGCTCGCGGGCGCGGGGCAGACTCTCGTCGAGTGGGCCAGCGCGCACGAATACTACGGTCTCAGGCGCGTACGCGGCGGCTGGACCTTCCGCGAGTGGGCGCCGAACGCATCGCGCATGTGGCTTGTCGGCGACTTCTCCGGCTGGCGCCGCCAGGCGGCGTACGAGCTGAGGCGTCTGCCAGGCCGCGATGTGTGGGAGGGCCGCTTCCCGCCGGCGGCGATCCGCCACGGACAGTTCTACCGGCTCGACGTATGCTGGCCAGGCGGCGAGGGCGAACGCATCCCCGCCTACTCCCGGCGCACGGTGCAGGATCCCGCCACGAACCTCTTCGCCGCGCAGGCGTGGCATCCGCCACGCCAGTACGCATGGCGCAACGACGCGCATCCGCTGCCTCCGCGTTCCCGGCCTCCGCTCGTCTACGAGGCGCACGTCGGCATGGCGCAGGAGGAGGGCAAGGTGGGATCGTACGCCGAGTTCCGGGATCTCACGCTTCCGCGCATCAAGGCCGCAGGCTACGACACGGTACAGCTGATGGCGGTGATGGAGCATCCCTACTACGGCAGCTTCGGATACCATGTCTCGAGCTTCTTCGCGGCGTCGTCGCGATTCGGCGTGCCGGAGGATCTGAAGTCGCTTGTCGATGCCGCGCACGGCATGGGGCTTCGCGTGGTCATGGACCTCGTGCATTCGCACGCCGTCAAGAACGAGCGCGACGGACTCTCGCTGTTCGACGGTACCGACTACCAGTATTTCCACTCCGGGCCGAAGGGCTGGCACCGCGCATGGGATTCGCGCTGCTTCGACTACGGCAAGACGGACGTGCTGCACTTCCTGCTGTCCAACTGCCGCTACTGGCTCGACGAGTTCCACTTCGATGGCTTCCGCTTCGACGGCGTAACGTCCATGCTCTACTGGGATCACGGTCTCGGGCGCGACTTCACTGGCTACGCCGATTACTTCGACGGTTCGATGGACGACGACGCATGGACGTACCTTGCGCTGGCCAACCGCGTCATACACGACGTGAAGCCATCCGCCATAACGATAGCGGAGGATGTGAGCGGCATGCCGGGCTGCGCCGCGCCGCAGAAGGACTGCGGCATCGGCTTCGACTACCGCATGGCCATGGGCGTGCCGGACCACTGGTTCCATCTCGCCGCCGACGTACGCGACGAGGATTGGAGCGTGGGCGGCATCTGGCACGCGCTTACGGACCGCCGCCGCGAGGAGAAGGTCGTATCCTACGTGGAAAGCCACGACCAGGCGCTCGTCGGCGGGAAGACGTTCTTCTTCCAGCTCGCCGATGCGGCGGTGTACTGGGGCATGGGGCGCGACCAGCACGGGCTGGAGATAGATCGCGCCGTCGCCCTGCACAAGATGGCGCGGCTTGCCACGCTTGCGCTGGCGGGGCCGGCATACCTGAATTTCATGGGCAACGAGTTCGGACATCCCGAGTGGATAGACTTCCCGCGCGCCGAGAACGGCTGGAGCTTCGAGCATGCCCGCCGCCAGTGGTCGCTGAGGGACGATCCTGCGCTGCGCTTCAAGGCGCTGGGCGACTTCGATGCGGCCATGACCCGCCTTGTCGGCCCGCATCGCCGCCGCGAACCCGTGCCACTCGTACGCAGCGACCAGGACCACGTCCTCGCATTCTGGCGGGATGGTCTTCTCTTCGCGTTCAACTTCGACCCGCTGCGCTCGTACACGGACTATTGCGTGCAGGTACCGCCGGCCTGCGGGGACTTCCGGATCGTCCTTGATACGGACGATCCCCGCTATGGCGGCCAGGGGCGCGTGCAGCCAGGCCAGAGATTCATCGCCCGGACCGTGAGGCGCGGCGACGAGGAGGTGCGCCAGATAATGCTTTATCTGCCGGCGCGCACGGCGCTGGTGCTGCGCGCGCGGCGTCAGGCGTAGAGGTCCACCCTTTCGGCGAGATACGCGTCCTGCGCGTCGATCCATCCCTGGAAGAGTTCGCTCATCCTGTCGCCGCGCAGGGCATTTCGCACCGACGACGTTCCGAAGAGCTTGTCGAACCATTCGGGACGCGAGCCTGCCATCATCTCCTCCGAATGGCGCTGGAATATCGCCGCGAAGATGATGACGCCGCCTGTCACGGGATAGAACGCGTCGGGATTCTCGACCGAGAGCAGGATGCCGTCCAGCGACTGGCCGGAGTACTGTCCGGAGGAAGGCCGGTAGCGGTACGGCCTGAGGCCGATGCCGCATGCGGGGAGCACCTCGGCAAGGTCGTTCAGCGTGGTGGGCACATCGAGCCACGGGGCGCCGAGGATGCGAAACGAGAGCGGTCCGGCGCGGTCGCAGTCCAGGGAAGGGTAGGCCTCCGTGAAGAGGGTCGCCGGATATAGCGCGGCCGAATCCCAGCTGCGTATGCCGGGCGAGGGCGGGGTGAAGTTCGCCCAGGGTTCGCGCGACTGGTGCGACCAGTCCTTCATCCTGATCACGGTGAGATCGAGGTCGAGCGATTCCGTGCGCGCTATGTACCGTGCGCATTCACCGGGCGTCATGCCGTGGCAGAGGGGAATGTTCAGCGGCGCGACGAAGGATGAATACGACAGCTCGCGCATTGGGCCGTCGAGGATGCCGCCGAGCGGCAGGGGGCGGTCGAGGACGGTCACAGGCAGATGGGCGCTCGCGGCGGCCTCGAGCATGTGCTTGAGGGTCGCGAGGTAGGTATAGCACCTCACGCCCACATCCTGCAAGTCGACGACGATCCTTCCCAGCCCCTCGAACATCTCTGGGCTCGGTCTGCGCGTCTCGCCGTAGAGTGAATGCACCGGCAGATGCCAGAAGGGGTGCAGCTGGGAGGCGGTCTTCTCACCTGGCGCGGCAAAGCCGAACCACCCGTGCTCCGCGGAGAAAAGAGCGGCGAGCCTGTTCCCGAACGTGTTGAAGAGGATGCCGTCGGTAGGCAGCGCCTGGTGCGAGAGCAGCCCGAACGGTTCCTGCCCGCATACGGTAAGATGCCGGATCAGACCCTCATAGTTTACCATTGGACGCGCTCCTTTCAAGCAGCACGCGCATCGAGGCGATGCGCTCCGCCGTGCGTACGAGCGATGGATCCACGGGGGGATCGGCGGAGATGAGCGAATCCGATGCCGCGGCGTGCAGCCACACGGCGCTTGCCGCCGCCAGGGCCGCCAGGCGGTGGGGTGGAGTCTGGGCGGGCATGCGCCGCTGGAGATAGGCCCAACGGGCCGCTATCACGCCGCTCAGCAGATCGCCCATGCCGCCCAGGGCCATGAACGGATTGCCGGCCGGGCAGGTGAACACCTCCTCCGAGCCCGGCGACGCCACAAGGGTACGCGGCCCTTTCAGGACGATCGTTGAGCCGTACTTCTCCACCAGGCGGCGGACGGCGGACGGCCGGTCCGCATCCACATCCTCCGGGCGGCATGCGAGCAGCCGGGCCGCCTCGCCGGCATGCGGGGTGAGTATGTGCACCTGGCCGTCGGCAGATGGCAGGCGAACGGACTTCCCGGCGTACCATTTCGCGAGCGCGTTCAGCGCATCGGCGTCAAGCACGAAGCGGCCGGCGTTGCCGGAAAGGAGACGGGAAAGGAGCATTTCCGAATCGGCCGACACTCCAAGCCCCATGCCGATCGCGGTGGCGTCCGCCTTGGGCGGCACGCATGTAGGGGTACGCTTCAGGAACGTGGCCTCGGGCAGCAGGGCGCCTGCCGCGATGCGCGAGGCGTCCGGCACGACCAGCTGTACAAGCCCGGCGCCGGCCGCGCGCGCGCCAAGCCGGCGATCACAGGGGCATGGATGAAATGGGCACTTCCCCCCACCACCGTGACAATGCCGGCTGAACGCTTGTGGAGGTCGATAGGCCGCTTCGGGAAGGCTTCCGCCAATTCTCTTGGTAAAGACATGATGCCGCCATTATACCATGTGTGCCGCCGGGTGCGGTAGGGGAAAATCATTTTTTTTGAATTGCCGCGCGGTGCGGATTTGGCAGCGGCTGCGTTTTTTGGTATAATTCCGCGCTAGCCGCCATTGGCGGATTGAAACGGAAAGAGGACCTGAAATGCGTTGGACCAAGATGATGATCAACACCCTCCGGGAGGATCCCGGGGACGCCGAGATAGATTCGCACAAGCTGCTTGTGCGCGCCGGCCTCGTCAAGAAGCTGGCAGGCGGTCTGTACACGTTCCTGCCGCTCGGGCTGCGATCCCTCCACAAGGTCGAGCGCATCGTGCGCGAGGAGATGGATGCAACGGGCGCGCAGGAGATCCTCATGCCCATCCTCCAGCCCGCCGAGCTGTGGAGGCAGACCGGGCGCTGGGATACGATGGGTGCCAACATGTTCCGCCTGACCGACCGCGCCGATCACCAGATGGCGATGGGCCCGACGGCCGAGGAGGAGGTGACGGACCTCATGGCGGGAATCGTGTCGTCATATCGCCAGCTGCCGGTGACGGTGTACCAGATACAGACGAAGTTCCGCGACGAGACGCGTCCCCGTTTCGGACTCATGCGGTCCAAGGAGTTCATAATGAAGGACGCCTACAGCTTCGACGTCGACGCCGAGGCCGCGGATAAGACCTATTGGACCATGTACCACGCCTACGAGCGCATCTTCGCGCGGTGCGGGCTCAAGGCCACGCCCGTCCAGGCCGACGGCGGCGACATGGGCGACAGCATGACGCACGAGTTCCATGCCCTGGCCGACGCGGGGGAGGACGGCATCGCCTTCTGCGAGGGATGCGGCTATGCGGCGAACCTGGAGAAGGCCCAGTGCCGCGTCGATGCGGCGGCAGGCGCGCCTTGTCCGCCGGCGGAGGAGATCCATACTCCCGGCGCCAAGACGATCGCGCAGGTCTCCAGCTTCATGGGCGTGCCGGGCGACGCGTTCGTCAAGTCGCTCGTGTACGTGGCCGACGGCACGCCCGTGATGGTGTGCGTGCCGGGCGACCGGGACGTGAACGAGGTCAAGGTAAGGCGCCACCTCGGCGCGAAGACGGTTGCGCTTGCCGATTACGATACGGTGCTTGCCGCCACTGGCGCGAACGCCGGATCGGTGGGGCCGGTGCGTCCGGCAGACGCGAAGCTGCGCATAGTCGCCGACCAGTCTCTCAAGGGCGCCACGGGCCGCATAGTCGGCGCGAACCGGGACGACTACCACCTCAAGAACGTGGATCTCGCGCGCGATGCCGTCATAGCCGATGCGGACTATGCCGATCTCGTCACCGTGCGCGAAGGGGACCTCTGCGCCCAGTGCGGCAGACCGATGACCATCCGGCGCGGCATCGAGGTGGGGCAGGTGTTCAAGCTCGGCACGAAGTATACCGATGCGTTCAAGGCCGTATACAAGAACGACCAGCTGCAGGAGCGCGTAATGGTGATGGGATGCTATGGCGTGGGCGTCACGCGCACGCTGCAGGCCGTCATCGAGCAGAGCCACGACAAGGATGGCATCATATGGCCTGCAAGCGTGGCGCCGTTCCAGGTGGTGATCGACCTGCTCGACCCCGAGGATGAGGCCGTGGCCGGGATCGCGTTCGACCTGGAGGCGCGGCTCGAGGCGCAGGGGATCGATGCTGTCGTGGACGACCGCCTGGAGCGTCCGGGAGTGAAGTTCAAGGATGCCGATCTCATCGGATTCCCGGTGCGCGTCGTGGTGGGCGCGAAGGGACTCGCCAAGGGCGGCGTGGAGGTGAAGGGCCGCGCACAGCCCAAGGAGGCGATGCGGCTGGTGGCGCCTGATGCGGCGGCGGATGCCATAAGGGAGCTTCTTTGCGCCTAGCCCGGGGGATGACGAATTTGCGTTTTGGTGGTTTCGCCGCCGCGCAGGAAATGGTATACTATCCGTCATGAAATTCTGGAACCGTGAAATCGAGACGATGAGCCGCGACCAGCTCGAGGCTCTTCAGCTTAAAGGGCTCAAGAAGTCCCTCCGCCGCGTTTGGACGAACGAGTGGAGCCGCAAGCTCATGCAAAGCCGTGGCCTCGCCGACCCGGAGGATGTCAAGTCCCTGGACGATCTCGCGAAGCTGCCGTTCCTCACCAAGGACGACTTCCGCGACGCGTACCCGCTCAAGATGTCGACCGTGGACCGCCGCGAGCTGCTTGAGTTCCACCAGTCATCCGGCTCCACCGGTACGCCTGTGGTGATGGCCTACACGAAGAACGACCTCAACCAGTGGGCGGATACCATGGCTCGCTGCTTCACCATGGCTGGGCTTGAGGCGGGCGACGCCTTCCAGATCATGCCGACGTTCGGCCTTTTCAACGGCGGGTTCGGGTGCTACCACGGCTGTCGCAAGGCCGGACTTTTCTGCGTGCCGGCTTCCTCGGGCAACACCGAGCGCCAGATCAAGCTGATGCGCGATTTCCGCGTGAAGGGATTCTGCTCTGTCGTAAGCTACGTGCCGCGCATCATCGAGAAGCTCGACGCCGAGGAGAATGGCGACCACGACATCCCATCGCTCAGGGTCGGCATCTTCGGATCCGAGACGTTCTCGGACGAGATGCGCCGCCGCATCGAGAGCCGCCTGCACATCGAGTGCTTCGACATCTATGGCATGACGGAGACCGGCGGCATCGGCACGACGGGCCAGGACTGCCAGGCGCACTGCGGCATTCACGTGTGGGACGATTATTACATTACCGAGATCATTGATCCCGCCACGGGCAAGGTCCTGCCGGACGGCGAATACGGCGAGATCGTCTTCACATCGCTCACGCGCGAGGCTATGCCCATCATCCGCTACCGCACGCACGACATAACGCGCATCCTGAGCCGTGAGAAGTGCGAATGCGGCCGCACCCACCTGAGAATCGACCGCATCACGGGCCGTACGGACGACATGCTGATCGTCAAGGGCGTCAACTTCTATCCGCGCCAGGTGGAGCAGGCGCTCATGGAGATACCTGGCGTCAAGGACGAGTTCCAGATCATCCTCGAGGAGCACCAGGGCATGACGGACGTGACGATCAACGTCGAGGCGGAGCCGGGCGTGACGGGCCACACCGTCGCGAAGCACCTCAGGGAGCGCCTGGGCTTCCTGCCCAAGGGCGACGTGTTCCCCGTTGGCGCACTGCCCCGCACGGAGGGCAAGGCCAAGCGCGTCATCCGCAGAAAGGTGGACTGACAGCCCATGACGATCGCCCGTAGAAAGTTCATCTCTTCGCTGGGGGGGCTTGTCGCCGCTTCGTCGCTGCCCTCGCTCGCGAAGGACGATCCGTCCCTCTTCGGCGCACGCGGAGTCTACGAGCGGTTGAACCTTTCGTACCAGCATGTCCATATCGGCCTTGCGAAGCCATTCTCGATCCTGCATATATCCGATACGCACCTCACCGAGTCGGATGGGCGGGACATTGAATTCAAGCGCGAGTTTGCGGAGAAGCGCCGCCGCACATTCGGCGGCCGCCAGCAGGCTGCGCTGGCGTCGTCACTCGCGTGGGCGAAGGAGAACGTGGATTATGTCCTGCACACGGGCGACCTGATTGATTTCCAGACGGAGGCGAACCTTGATTTCGTTCGCCGCTGCTACGGCGAGGCGGCTGGCTTCATGTTCGGCTCGACCGGCAACCACGAGTACCAGCGGCGGCTGCCTGGCGAGCAGATCCGCAATACGTCGGAATACAACGCTATGAGCGCGGAGGCGCTCGGGAAGGCGTTCCCGTTCGACATCTCCTTCCAGAGCACTGTCGCGGGTGGAGTGAACTTCATATCGATCGAGCAGACGTACGGGTTCGTGACGGAAAAGCAGGTGGAGCGGTTCCATGCGGAAGCGAAGAAGGGGCTCCCGATGGTGTTGTGCATGCACGTGCCGTTCTATACCGACCACATCTCGCGCGCGGCGGCGAAGTTCTGGAGATATCGCGGAAAGAAGTTCGCGGCGATGCCGGCCGTGCCAGAGACGTTGGGCGACGTGAAGCGCCAGACGGAGGATCCCGTCACGCGTGGATTCCTCGCTTACCTGAAAGGTGAGCCTCTGCTGAAGGCGATCTTGACGGGCCATCTGCACCTGGCCGTCCAGGAGCGCTTCTCGCCCACGGCGGTGCAGTATGTGGTCGGCGGCAACTTCATGTTCCACGGGCAGGAGATTTTCTTTACGTAAGGCGGCACTTTTTGGACGATTAGCTCAGTTGGTTAGAGCAGGACCTTTACACGGTCAAGGTCGGGGGTTCGAGTCCCTCATCGTCCACCACTTGAATGGCTATGCCGGATTCCGGATTTCAAGACGCCATCTGCGTTTTGCGCCTGTCCTGATGCTGTGGAGCCTCATCTCGCGCATCAACCTCCTGACAATTGTAACGGACACGTGCAAGCCTCTTTCCTTCATGATGACGGTGATCTTGTCCGCCCCAAAGCGCTGCTCGCTTTCATTGAAGATGTCGCGTATACATTTCTTGAGCGCCGGAATTCTTGTCTTGAACCACGCGTTATCGCGCTTGTTGTATTTGATATGCCCATAGAATAATCTCCGGGTGACACCAAACGCATCGCAGAGGATGTGAATGTTGTATTTTACGGGGTCTTCCTTGTATAGCCCTTCCGTTGCATAGAGCCTGGCATTGATGCTGGAATTCAGTGCTGCGTTGGCACATTGGAGTATTTTGCGGATTCTTTTCTCTCGTTCAAGTTGCATCTTCAAGATGCGTACATCCCTCCAGTTTGGAGCAGGTCTGGTCGTTGCCGGCACAATGATGGATGGTCTCCGTTTGCCTTTTGTCCAGTTGTATACTACGGGACTCGGCGTTATATTACACAGTACTACAGGGCAATCACTTTTCGCAATAGCACTTATGGCCAAAATGTTCCCTTGTTGGGGAACATTTTGGCGGTTTCCTTTATGCCGAGCGGCTATAAATATGATATAATACTCGCGCTTAGACAAAATGTACCCTTGGAGGGGAACTGTTTGACATGGCACTATATGATCAGATTTGTGAGCAGGCGATAGGAAACTATGGCCTGATTACCACTATGGACGCTGAATCGCTTGGGGTTCGGCGAAAAGATCTCGTTGAATGGGTTAAGCTTGGTCGCTTAACTCGGCTTGGACATGGGGTCTATCGAATAGAGCACTATCTGCCAACGGAATATGACCGATATGCAGAGGCAGTGGCGATAGTCGGCAAGGATGCTGCGCTCTGGGGTGAGAGCGTTCTCGCCATGCACAATCTGGCAATGGTTAATCCGTTACGCGTTCAGGTTGCCACTGGTCGTCGAGTCCGCAAGGCTCTGCCGAGGTGGATTGAACTTGTAAAGAAGCCAGAGGGGGCGAGCGAGGATGTTTTTGAGGGGATTCGGTGCCAGAATCTCGCTAGAGTCATTCTTGAATGCCGTGGCAAGTTAATGACGGAACGTTTGCATGGCGCGATAGATGACGCATCCCGCAGGGGATTGCTTCGCAGTGGCGAAGTCGAAATGCTTAATAAGGAGTTCAAAAGATGAAACGTCCCAATACATGCGTCAATCTGATCAAGGCCATAAATCAAATCGATAAGAGCGGAGATCCGGTGAGATTCTCGCGAGCGATGGCGAATGTCATTGTCGGGCAAATCCTTCCTGATGGTGTAGTGAAGGGAGGTAGTTCCTTGATGTTCAGATATGGCGGCGAGTTTACCCGCTATACCCGTGATATGGATACTGTGCGGGTAATGGGACTTGCGGACTACAAGCAAAAGCTCGAAGATGCGTTGAAGGTTGGCTGGAACGGCTTTACCGGCGTTCTTTCCGATGTGCCGCCGCCGAAACCGAAAGATGTCCCGGAATCCTACGTGATGATCCCGTTTGACATCAAGTTGAGTTATTGCGGGCG
>JAFXTB010000080.1 GCA_017525225.1 Kiritimatiellia bacterium | reverse complement strand
TCCTCCGGGAGCGGCGGATCGCGCCGGAAGCCGTGCACGATCGAGATCACGTAGTTGACGAGCGCCGCAAGCGCCGCGAGCGCGACCACGACCGCGCCGATGATGAAGAAGTATGTCATGTTTTCCTGCATGGTTGCTTTTCCTGGCTGTGCCGCGAATGATACCACAAGAGGGCACACTTGCGCCTTGCGTCATGCGGAGGATGCGGCGGCTAAAGCCGCCCGCCCCGATATCGCGGCGGCT
This sequence comes from Kiritimatiellia bacterium, assembly GCA_017525225.1. Lineage (GTDB taxonomy): Bacteria > Verrucomicrobiota > Kiritimatiellia > RFP12 > UBA1067 > RGIG6720. The sequence goes on along the minus strand of JAFXTB010000080.1, from coordinate 3,757 downwards.
GGCCGCATCATCCGCACCGGGCGGGGCGCGGCGTGCGGGGATGTGCGATAATTCCGCACGCAATGGGCAAGGCAGTTTTTCCAGCGAAGCCGGCCGTGAGGCCGCTCAAGGGCACGGACTACGTGCTCACGCAGGACTTCTACTTCCCGGCGACGGTGGGCGGCTGGGATGTGGTGGTGCACGTGATGCCGGGCTTCCGCACGGATGGCGCATCGATACCGCGCCTCCTGTGGCCCATCTTCGGCTCCCCGTACGATCCCGACATCATGGCGGCGGCGATCGCGCACGACGCCATGTACCGGGGACGGATCGTGCCGCGCAAGGTCGCCGACGACACCTTCAGGGACATGATGGAGAAGAGCGGCATCAAAAGGTGGAAGCGCCGCCGGATCTGGTTCGGCGTGAGGCGCTTCGGATGGATTACGTGGCTCAGGCACACGCCGGAGGGCGTGGCCGAGGCGAGGAGGCACATACAGCTTGCGTTTGCCAATGACGGCAGGCGTAAAACAAGAAAGGAAAACAAACCATGAAAAAACTGATGATGACTGCGCTGGCCGCGATCGCGGCGGCGATGACGGGATGCACTTCCGCGCCCAAGGTGCGGGATGTGGACGTCAAGGGCATGTACGTCAACGGCTACACCGAGGTGCTTGCGATCGGGCGCGGCACCGTGACGAGCATTCCTTCCGACAAGGAGGCGTTCGCCGCCCACTACGAGGAGGACACGGCGTGGCTCTCGCCCAGCACAAAGACGCACGCGCTCGACCTGTTCCTCGTGGGAACGAACACGGTTGAGAACTCGGCACAGATCGTGGCGTCGATCTGCAAGGCATTCGCCGAAGTCGCGCCAACGGTCAGCTCGAACAACTCGGCCGTAGCCAAGGGCGGCGGCACGGTGTTGACCTACTTCCAGAACAACCACGAACAGACAGCCGCCGCAAACGCGCTGAAGGTCGCATCGGCATCCGGCGCGACGAACGCCGTGGAGATGCTGGCAGCGAAGATAGGCGCGAAGCTCGCGCAGAAGTTCACGGATTCCGGCGGCGACGCCGCGAAGGCCACCGTGACGACCACGCAGGCGGCGGACGGCTCGACCACCACCACGTGTACAGACGGCAGCTGTACCGTGAGCGAATGCACAGACGGCAGCTGCTCGACGACGAAATAGACTTCCACGCGCGGCACGGGATCATGCATACGGCGGGCGAACCATCATCCGACATGTGGCCGCCTCGCCGGTGCTCGGCGGGCGTGCCGCGGTTCTAACTACACCGCCGGGCTAGACTCCTCGGCTCGCCCGCAGCCCCGGGCCCAATGTCGGACGGGCGGCAACCTCCTACCCGCCCGATCGTCGCTTGATGAAATCCAGCAGAATCGGGCAGTCGCGGCAATTTGACGCCGTTGCCGTCCCCGACCCTATCGACACCGCTGCCCCTTTCCCGGCTTCCACTCGCGCACCAACTCCCCGCTCTGGCAAGCCCAGAAGCCAGTCGGCGCTTACGCCGAAAGTGCTAGCTATTTGCGCTACTGTTTGCGCAGCAGGATCTTTTATCCCGCGCTCCCAGGAACTGTACGAAGTCTGTTTTACCCCAATTTTAGAGGCAAAATCAGATTGGGAAGTTGCGCCGCGCAATTCCCTCAAACGAGCAGGCAAAAAATTTTCCATCTTTTTACTCCTATTGGGTTGACTCGATCAACCCGATTGTGCTACACTATCCGCGTCACGCCGTGACAGGCGAAGATTATACAACAAAAACGTGACAGGCACAAGGAGAAGCAATGACTGGAGAGAAGGCGAAAGCGCCAGAAACGATAGGCCACCGGTGGACTTACGCCGGCGTGGCGGCCGCCGCGCGGCGCATCGGATGCTCGCGCGAGCATCTCAGCAAGGTACTTCATGGAAAGCGGAAGGCGAATCCGAAGATCGCGCGCACGCTCCGCCACATGGGCGTGAAAGTGGGGGTGGCGTGATGGTGGTGTTCGATGTGCCCGTTCCTCGCGAACTGCGAGGATCCCGCCCAGCTCGGCGGTGGATGCGATTGCGACGGTGCCGACGACTTCGGCGTGGATCCGATCGACGACTTCGACAACAACGACAACCTGGAGGATGAGTGATGGCTGAAGCAGCGACAGAAGCATTGACAGAAGCATTGACAGAAGCCGTCGACACGGCAAAAGGCAAACTGCTTAAGGCGAAAAGGCTACTTGACGACGCCGTGTGCGACCTGCGCGGATACGGTGCGTTTAAAATTGACCCGGAAGACCCCTACTCCATCGACATTGAGGACGTGCGGGACTTCATCTTCGACGCATTAAGCGAAGCAGATTATGCCGTGGTTGCTCTGAACAAGTTCAATGGAGGGAAGTAAGATGGAAAAGTCACAGGAGAAGCCGCACAAGTTCGACATCGGCGAGGGGTACGGCATCTGGACGGATCTGGATGGTATTACCCACCGCAGCTTCCCCGACGTGTTCTACCGCGCGAAGCCCGGCGACTCGGCCGGCGCGTACAAGATCGGCGACCTGGCCATCATGAACCAGCCGACAACCAAGAAGCGGTTCGGCATGTTCGTGATCGCGAACGTGGAGAGCGGCGACTTCGGCGGCACGGGGCTGAAGTACAAGCTCACGGTGCATCCCTACGGGACTCCGGAGGAGATCAGCGGGCTGAAGCCCGCCGCCCCGATACAGCAAGCGGACAACAGCAAGGAAAAGGAATCGAAGATGAACACTGCCAGTGGCGGACGGTGCAGATTCACAGATGAAGATGGCTTCTGCACGAACGAAAACATGCAGGGCGGCGGATTCCGGTGCTTCGGCGCAGGGTGCGAATGCAGGGAGCCGATTCGCGGCCCGAAGCCCGCCGCCCCGATACAGCAAGCGGACAACAGCAAGAAAAAGGAACCGAAGATGAAAAGACCAACCTACAAGATGCAGAAGATCAAACTTGCGGACTGCAAGCCGCACGCGGATGCGGAGGCATACTCGGCCTCGACCGAGGACCGCGCCGCGCTCGGAAACTCAATCGAGGAGACCGGCGTGCTTTCGCCGATCGCCGTTGTGCCGGACGAAGACAGCAAGCGTACAACAGCAAGCAGCGACGCCGAGCCCCAGAAGTGGTTCGTGATCGACGGCATCGGGCGGATGAATGCGCTGATCGCCGCCGGCGAGACCGAGACCGAGGCGCAAGTATTCGACCTGGGAGATTTGAGCGTGGCCGAGTTCGTGGTGTGCAAGAACGCCATGATGCGCAAGGTGACCACCGGCACGCGCGTGATGGCCTATCTTAAGTGCCATGAGCGCGAAGTACTGGCGGCGGCGGATCCAGCGCATTATTCACTGCGCGGCAGAGATGCAAAAGGCCGCATAGCCAAACCAGCGGTCTCACATGAGACCGCTGGGGATAAGGGTTGGAGTGCAAAGGATATTGCGGGGCGCATCGGGGTGTCGAAGCAAGATGTGCTGGCGGGGATTGAGCTGCTGAAGGAGGTGAGCGGGGAGAATGGCGGCTCGCCGGGGACGGCTCGCCCCACCTATGAGCAGATGGACCTTTTCGAGACGATGGACTCGGTGATGCACGGCGAGACGCCGATAAGAAGATGGAAGGCGGCGGCGTGCGGCAAGGTGAGCAAGGTGGGCGGCAAGGCGGCCGCGGACTACGAGGTGATCGGCTTTCGCACGATGAAGAGCCTCGCGGGGGTGTGGGAAAACTGGCAGACGATTCCAATGGACAGCCGAGGGCTAATCCTCGAGGAAT
>JAFXTB010000079.1 GCA_017525225.1 Kiritimatiellia bacterium | reverse complement strand
AGCCCGGCATTTTCCTGTAATTTTGCGTTTCATGGTTCCCAGTATATCATTTATATTTCAAGAGCGCAATCGCAATCATCCAATCTCGGGCTGGACAGTCCCCATGGGTGTTGGTCTCAAACTGGTTTGTCAAGGCGTTGGTTCATATCCTCAGTTGTAACTTTTCCAACACGCCGCCGCAGGATTTTGCTATACTATCCGTGTTCTTTACAACAGATGGAAGGTAGGCCCAAATTAATGCGATAGCATAGAAAGGTAAAACCAATGTCCTTCCGTCATTTGAATATCGGACCAGGCAACGGGGACTGTCCCCAAATGGCAATGGGGGACTGTCCCCAGGGACTTCCCCTTCGGGGATACCGGGGGCGTTTTTCGGTGTCGGACGCGAATCCGGATTGACAGCGCATGTCCGCGAAGTTTAGAATGAACGTAAATGGGGGAACAAATGAAAACCTATCTAGCTCTCATAGCCGCCTCGGTGATCGCCATTTCCCTCCAGGCGGCAGTTTCGTCGTTTCCGGGATGCGAATGGTCCGAAACGACAGTCAAGAGATCTCACTGCAACGTCAGCGTGCTCGATGCGAAGGGTCGCATGCTGCTCGCGTTCCATGCCGAGCCGCACTCCGTCCCGCTGGACAAGCTCGTGGTGTCGCAGGCCGTGGACCGGCTGGTGATCGACGCCAGGGCTCTGTTCGCCGACGGGCCTGTCAAACTCGTCTTTACGACGCCCAACTTCGATCCTGCCTCGTATGCCGGCAAGGACTGCGCGCTGGTGTGCGACATCGGAGGTGCCAGGGGGGCGGAAGGGCACATGTGCTTCGAGGGACACGCCGGCAAGCGCCACTGCTACAGCCGCCGCGCATTCGCCGTAATGGGTCACCGGAAATCCTACGCCATGGTCCATTCCATGGACACCGATCTGGACACACTCCACCTGCGATGGGACATCACCATGGCGGCGACGAACGGGCCGGTCGAGCTCTTCGGGGCCCGCTACGCGCCAGCCGCGGAAATGCCGCTCGCAGAGCGAAAGAACCATGGCAACCCCGAGCTGCTGTTCAGGGCTGCGTTCGACGGCACGGCCGAGGCCACGGTCGCCAGGGGTGCCGCGAAGCCGCTCAGGGAAAACGGTCTCGAATACGGCGAAGGTAAGACAGGAAAGGCAGTGCGCCTCACGGCGAAGGCGAAAAGCGTACTCGACTACGCCGCGGCCGGGAATCTGGTTCCCGAGTGCGGCACGGTGTGCATGTGGTTCAAGCGCGAATGGCCAGACAAGGGCCGGAATCCCAAGGGCGGGGAGATGTGGCGGACCATGTTCTCCAATCCGTCGCCGAAGGGGTTTCCGCGGGTAGGGTCGGGCCAGCTGTGGTTCTGGTGGCGCGGCGGACGCCTGCGCGCGGAACAGTCCGACGACGACGACGCCTATGCGGCGTGGAACGGCTCTTCGCTCGCGGACGGCTGGAACCATCTCGCGGTGACCTGGGACGAGCCGGGCGTCCGCATCTTCGTAAACGGCAAGCAGGTGCACAGCGTCTCTGACGGTGCGTCGCCGATGCGGACCGCCCTGCAACCGGTGGACGTTCCATCCTTCAGCCGCCAACGGTTCGAGTCGTTCGGCGTCGGCCACCTTGACGGTGACCTGCAGTTCGACGGGCTGATAGACGACCTTCGCATATATTCCGCGCCGCTGGGCGAGGAGGAGATCCGCAACCTGTGGCGAAGCGCTGAGACGGTGGAGCTAAAGGCTTACGGATGCTACGCGCTGGCCGGCGTCCCCGGCGAAGTGTCGGTGTCGGCGACCAGCCCGGTCGGTCGCGACATCTCGAAGCTCGCCTACTGCATATGCGCTGCGGACGGGAAGGTGGTCAGCCGCTACAAGACGCCAGTGTCCGACAAGACCGCGAAGCTGAAGGTGAACCTGCCGGCGGGGAGCTACTCCCTTAGGACGACCGACGGCTCTTGTTTCTACGGCTCGGTGCCGTTCACGGTGTTGCGCGCCGACAACCCGTACGAACTGTCTGGCGCCGCGGCGGAGGCCGCCTTGTCTGCGCCTGGGCGGCTGGCGAACATCGAGCTGGAGACGGAGCTGATGCTTGATGTGGAACCTCCCGCCGACATTTTCCGCGCAACGGGGCGGACGCAGGTGAAGAAGCTGGGCGGCGTTCCGTACCTCGAAGCCGGGAGCCGGAAGGGTGATCGGTACGCCCTGCGTTTCGACATCTCAACGAACACGCCATTGCACCTCTTCGAGATCGACTATCCCGACGACGCCAAGCGCACAGCGGACCTGATCGTCCAGCGGGCGCGCCGGCCCGGAGGCGACTACACGATGCAGGTAGGATACGCCACGGGCGACGAGTATCCGAACACCGGGCGGATGTTGACGCATCGCTGCCTGTACTGGGCGAGCGAACCCGGCGTGGCGCTGGTGGCGATGACCGCGCGCGCCAACGCGCCGGCCGCGATAGCCGCCGTGCGCATCTATCGCGTCAAGAACGGCGCGCTGCCGCCGGAGACGATAAGGGAGCCGAAGCCGGCCGACGGCGGCTGGAAGCGTTCGTTCGCGCTCTATTTCGAGGATCCGGCGATCGGCTACGACTTCGCCTCGGACGGACACCAGACGGAATGCCTGGACGACCTCATTGACCGTACGGCTGCATTCATGAAGTTCACCGGGCAGAACATGCTCGCGTATCCGGGAGCCTGGTACCACGGTCTCATCGGCGAGCGCTACAATCCGCGTGCGCACGCGCCGGACTTCCTGAGCGCCTGGTACGCCAAGTTCGACCGCGAGGGGCTCATGCTCGTGCCCACGCTGAACGTCAACACGATGCCGGTTCCCGAAGGACTCGTGACCCGCGAATCGATGTCCGACGGCTCGCTGCACGGTTCGGTCATCGCCATACACTCCACCGGCAAGCCGAACTGGGGCGGATGGCACAACACGCCTCCCAACTTCAACTTCCACCACCCCAAGGTACGCAAGCACATCGCCGCGATGATAGACGAGCTGGTGGCCCAGGGTAAGGGACATCCGTCCTTCAAGGGCGTGTGCCTGCATCTGACGCGCCACTGCATGCTGTGGTTCGGGGACGAGGCGAGCGGATACAACGACTACACCTTGGCGGCGTTCGCGAAGGCGAAGGGCATCAGGATACCGGTAAAGAAGGACGACCCCATGCGCGGAAAGGCGTATGCCGACTGGCTTCGCGCGAACGCGTGGGAGGACTGGCTGCAGTGGCGCTGCGACGAGTTCGCGAACTTCTACGCCGGCGTGGCGCGAAAGTTGGTGGTGGCGCGTCCGGACCTGAAACTGTGGATCAACAGCTCCGTCACGGCCGACGTGTCGAATCCCGACTTCACGAGACCCGACTACATGGAGCGGGCGAACCGGGCCTGCGGACTCGACCGCGACCGTCTGACCGCCGCGATACCCAACCTCATCCTCTGCCAGACCCTCGTGCCGGCGGACTACCGCCACAGGCATGAGGACAGATATCCGACGCCCGAGGTGCGCGCCCACCAGAGGGTACTGGACACCCTGCCCGGCTTCTACTCGCTCCTCAAGGGCGCACGCTATCCGTGGGTCAACCAGCACGACCGCTACTGGGAAAGCCCCATCGGGCGCGGCAGCACGCTTTCCTGCGACTGGCTGACCGAATGCACTTGGCGCGTCTCGACGATCAACCCGGGCGGGTTCCATGCCTTGCGGCACTTCGTGCTTCCGTTGCGCTACGGAGACGTCCTGGGAATGTCGAAGGGCGGCTTCCTGATCGGCACCTACGGCATGGAGGAGGTGCTTGTGCCGTTCATGCAGGCGTTCCGTGCACTGCCGGCCGTGGTGTTCGACGACGTTGGCGGAACGGAGACAGTAAAGCTGCGCCACAAGAACTTCGGCGGCAAGAGTTGGTTCTATGTCGTAAACACGGACATGAAGCCGGCAAGGGTACGGCTTTCGGTGCCGAAGCGCACGCGCGACCTCGTGACGGGCGATCAGGTGGACGGACCACGTTCCGGCGAGGCGCTGGATCTGGAGCTCGGCCCGTACGAGATGCGCAGCTACGCCGCCCCCGAGGGACTTCCCAGTCTCTGATTTAAGTGACAACGGGGACTGTCCCCAAGGAATTCATGTCTCCCATGCTAAATTCTTGCCAAGATATTGGAACTGTTATGAAAAGGAGGTTTGGTTGTATCGTGATGATGGCGATAGTTTTATCGCCGATTCTGGCGTTTTATGTTGCCAGTGT